>DASSTP010000001.1:0-5584 GCA_035707845.1 Gemmatimonadales bacterium
CACGTGGCCATCGCGCCAAGGCTGCTTGGCGCCGGTGAGCATCTCTTCTATGGGCTGGATCTTCCAGCCCTGGGCTACGAGTGCACCGCCCACGTGCCGACCGACGCGGCGACTCATGTCGTACTGACCCGGCGCCGGTGATCAGGGATTCCGGAAGAGGTCATCGCCTTACTCCATGAAACGGCTTCGACTCAGTCTGTGTCTGCTGGTGATTGTTGCCTGCGCCACCGGTGGAGGTCACCAGGGCCACGGCGGTGGCACCTATCGCGTGGTGCACGGCTGGCCCATGCTGCCGACCAATGAACTGCTCGACGAAGTGTCTGCCGTCGCCGCTGATTCGCATGAGCACGTGTTCGTTCTGACCAGGGGTGGCCGGCTGTAGCCCGACAGCGGGCCGCCCGACAGCTCGGCGATCGATGCGCCTACCGTCACCATGATCGACGGACCGTCCGGACGGATTCTTGCCACGTGGCCGAACGGGCTGTTCGCGCTGCCGCATAGCATCACGGTGGATGATCACGACAACGTCTGGGTGACCGATGTCGCGTGGCATCAGGTCTTCAAGTTCTCACATGATGGCAAGCTTCTCCTCACGCTCGGCGAGCGCGGGGTTCCGGGCAAGGACGCGAAGCACTTTAATGAGCCGAGTGATGTGGCGGTCGCGCCAGACGGTTCGGTGTTCGTGAGTGACGGATACGGCAATAATCGCGTCGCGGAGTTCTCGCCCCAAGGCAAGTTCCTCAGGGAGTGGGGGAAGAGGGGAAGCGGGGCTGGGGAACTGGATCTCCCGCACGCGATTGCATTGGACGCAGCACGTCGTGTGTACGTGGTGGATCGAAACAACAACCGCATCGAGATATTCGACTCTGCCGGTGGCTTTGTCGCTCACTGGCCAGAAGGCACATTCTCCTCCGCACAGGACGTGAAAGTCGGCCGGGACGGACGGGTTTTCATCGCAAGCGCAGGCCGATCAGGACCAATCGACAGTACGGGCGTGGTCGTCCTCGATTCGACCGGACATTTCCTGCAGAAGGTCGGCGGCTTCGGGAACTATGATGGCCAGTTTATCGACCTGCACTGGGTGGCAGTCTCCAGGTCCGGTGCGCTCTACACGGCGGACTTCGAGGGGCGCAGGGTGCAGAAGTTCGTGCAGTCAGTCGGGCGCCTGCCAACCCTGTCCGCTGGTCGCGTGTCTAGCCGGTAAGGTGCTGTCCCTCACCCACGCGCAGGCTGGATGACATGCGACATCTCACACTCTGCATCCTGGCTACCCTGATCGCGGGCTCCGGCTGTGCCCACTCCGCCGCCGAGCGCGTAACGCCAACGGATTCCCTGGCCCTCGTGCGTCGTCAGCTCGAGGCCCGGTATGCCGAGAACGAGGCCGGGTTCCTTGCCCGGGACCCGGACCGCGTCATGCGGCTCAGGCATCCGGCGTTCCACACCATCACGCCGGACGGAACGGTATCGAATCGTGAGCAGATGTACGAGCGCACCCGGATGTTCATCGCCCGCGTGGAGCGATTCGACTCCCTCTCGGAGACGATCACCGGGCTCACGCTGGCTGGTGACACGGCAATTGCCATTGTCGACCAGCGCACGGTGCGCCAGCAGCGCTTTCCCGACGGGTCGCTGCACCAGGTCCGGACATCGGTGGTGCAGCGGGAGGCCTGGATCAGGACACCGCAGGGGTGGCTCTTCTGGCGCGTGGACCAGATCCAGCCCGGCGAGACGCTCGTGGACGGGCAGCCAAGGCAGTAGTGACCAGATGCCGTCGCCCCGACGCTACTTCATGGACGTGACGTGCTGCACGAACTGGTCGAGCGCGATGTCGGTCCCCTGCTGCCAGCCTGACGTCCTGTTGGCCTCGAGGTCCGCCTCGTTGCGGTGCAGCGCCGTGAAGACATAGCGGGTACCCTCCCCCACGCTCTCCATGGTGACGATGGCGGTAATGGGGATGTCGTCGAAGACGGCGGGCCGGTAGCCGGGGAACAGCATCGAGGTCCAGACCAGCCGCTGCATCGGGACGGCTTCCAGGAAGCAGCCGAGGTTGGGAAATACCTGGCCGTCGGCGGTGGCGATATCGATGCTGAAGATGCCGGCCGGCCGCACGTCCATCTCCGCCCGCACGACCTTGCCCCACTCCCGAGGCATGTACCACTCCTTCAAGTGCTCCGGCTTCGTCAGTGCTTCCCAGACGAGCCGCACGGGCGCGTCGATGAACCGCTCGAACACGAGGTCGAGCTTCGGATTGACGGCGAGTTGCGTGCTCATGACCCTGATTCCTTTTCCTTGAGGTGTTTGACGTACTCGTCGAACCGGTCCAGCCGCGCTTCCCAGATCCGGCGTTGTGTCGCCAGCCAGTCTTCGACAACGGCGAACCGTTCGGGGGCGATCTCGTAGGTGCGGATGCGCCCACGCTTTTTCGACTTGACCAGCCTGCTTTGCTCCAGCACGCTCAGGTGCTGGACAAAGGAGGGCAGCGCCATGTTGAACGGCTCCGCCAGTTCGGTGACGGTGGCGGGCCCGGCCGACAGCCGCTCCAGCACCCTCCGCCGGGTCGGGTTGGCCAGGGCCTGAAAAACGACGTCAGCGGCTGCGGCTTGAACCATGTTCCATCCCGCCCGGGTGATTGGGTTCTCCCACCTGCCCGGCAAGGATACCACCCGATGACACTTAGGTCAATACCTAAGTATTTTCCGGTCCTGCCGTGTTGCGCAGTCCGCGTGCGCGCTTCTTATTAGACCCGGTTGCGGCTCCGCTCACGCACTGGCGTGGCGCGAGCAGCATCACATTCCAGCACAGACCAGAGAGGTCCCATGAGCCGGAATCGGAACCACGGTGCCGCGGCGCTGTGCGCCCTCGCCCTGCTGGCCTGCGGCAAGAACGACAAGGCCCCAGGCACCGCAGCCGTCGCAACACCCGACAGTGCCGCCGACAGCGCCGTGACGTCGCTCGGGCCCGGGGAGGCCTACCTGCCGGTTCCGGGAGGCCGCATCTGGTACCGGAAGTCCGGAACCGGAAGCGGCACGCCGGTCATCCTTCTCCACGGCGGCCCCGGGTTCTCGAGCTTCTATCTCAAGTCGCTCGACGCCCTGGGCAGTGACCGGCCTGTGGTCCGGTATGACCAGCTCGGCGGGGGAAAGTCCAGCAGGACATCAGACACGACGTTGTTCACGATCGATCACTTCGTGCAGGAACTTGATTCCCTTCGAGCGACCCTGGGATACGACAGGGTCCATCTCGTGGGCCACTCATGGGGCACCATCCTCGCGCTGGAGTACTACAGGGCGCACCCGGAGCATGTGGCCAGCCTGACACTCGCCAGTGCGGCGCTCGATATTCCCGCCTGGGAGCGGAATGCGAAGCGTCTCGTGACGACACTCTCCGACTCCGCCCAGAGGGCCATTGCCCTGCGGGAGGCCGAGAAGAACTTTGCGGCACCCGACTACCAGCACGCGCTGGAGGAATTCTATGGCAAGTACGTGTGGCGCCACCCCGTTGCAGCGGACCTCGACAGCACGCTCCAGACGGTGAACGAGGAGATCTACAGCTACATGCAGGGACCGAGCGAGTTCACGATCACCGGAACCCTCAAGTCCTATGATGCGACACCTTTTCTCAAGCAGGTCAAGGTCCCGACGCTGTTCACGGTCGGCGAGTTTGACGAGGCCAATCCCGCCACGATCCGGCGCCAGGCGGCGATGACCCCGGGAGCCCAGGTCGTCGTGATTCCGGGCGCCGCCCACATCACCACATGGGACAATCCCGATTTCATGCTCAACGCCGTCCGCACCTTTCTCGCACGGGCGGACTCGACACCCGGGTCCCGATCGGCGCCGTAATGCCGAATCCGCGGTGCGTGACAGGCGTTCGCTGCCACCGAGGCCAGGGATGATCGACTGCTGCGCCGGGGTGTGTGGCGCCATCGCCACCCAGTTTGACACGGCCCGGGCTGAGGGCGACCTGCTGAAGTACAGGAAAGGCGCCCTCAACCCTACGACTCGCCTGCTTCGGGATGCGGTGCTCCGCGCCGGCGGCGGTGGGACGCTGCTGGATGTCGGCGCCGGCGTCGGTGCCGCCACTTTTGAGCTGCTCGCCGCCGGCTTCTCGACGGCTACCACCGTGGATGCGTCGCCGGCGTTTGTGGCCGTGGCGCGCCGGGAAGCCGAGGCGCGTGGCCTCGCCAGCCACATGACCATCCTCGAGGGCGACTTCGTCGACTCGGCGGACGCCGTGCCCGCTGCTGACGTCGTGATCATGGATCGCGTGGTCTGCTGCTATCCCGAGTATGCCCCGCTGCTCGAGCAGGCCCTCACGCACAGCGACCATCTCTTCGCCTACGCGTACCCGCGCGACCGCTGGTATGTGCGGCTGGTCATGGCATGGGAAAACGCTTGCAGGGTAGTCAAGCGGAACTCATTCCGCGCGTTCGTGCACTCGGCCAGGTCCATGGAAGCCATCATCCGGGCATACGGGTTTGAGCGAGAGAGCCGTACCGGCACGCTGGCCTGGTGTGTGGACGTGTATTGCCGGAAGGCGCCTGACGCTTGACGCCCGACGCCCGACCCATCTGTCGATTTCCGGCATCTCCGTTCGTCGTGACAGTGAAGGCCGGCCAGCCGGCTCGGCCCGTGACCACTCCAGGAGACGACATGCCGCACTACCTGATTTCCGGCTACCTGCCGGAGAACTTCGACCCGTCCTCGGTGGACGACGCAATGATCGAAGGGATCTACGCCCTCAACCGCGAGATGATCTCGGCCGGCGTCAGGCGGTTCGCCGGCGGGCTGGGCCAGGCGCATACGCTGCGCACGCAGCCCAATGGTGAGATTCTCATCACCGACGGACCATATCTGGAAACCAAGGAGCTGGTAGGCGGCATCACCATCGTGGAAACCGCCACCCTGGAAGAAGCGCTCGACTGGGCACGCAAGGGCGCCAAGGTCGGCCGCAACAACGTCGAGGTCCGCGAGATCTTCTTCAACCCGGCGCCGGAGAGCTGAGCACTGGGCGCTGAGCGCTGAGCGCTGAGCGCTGTGAGCTGAGCGCTGTGCGCTGTGCGATGCTGCCGGAATCGGCAGCGTGGGGCACCGGCGTGCTCCTGCACGGTGCGGACGCCACGCGGCCCGACGCCGACCAGGATCGCGAAGTCAACATGACTTCTCGACCACTTCGACCCTCGACCCTCGACCCTCGACAGTTGACCATGCGACCACTTCGCTATTCCATCAACCTCACGCTCGACGGGTGCTGCGATCACCAGGCCGTGATCCCGGATCCGGAGATGCATCGGTACCATACGGAAAATCTTGCGCGTGCCGGTGCCCTGCTCTTCGGCCGTGTGACATATCAGATGATGGAAGAAGGCTGGCGCTCGGTGGCAGAGACCGGTGAGCAGCCCGAGTGGATGGATGACTGGATGGTTCCCTTTGCCCACGTGATCCACTCGGCCAGGAAGTACGTCGTGTCGAGCACGCTGGATACGGTCGACTGGAAGAACGCCGAACTCGTTCGCGGCGACCTGGAGCAGGCGGTCCGTGCGCTCAAGCAGCAACCTGGCAACTACCTGCTCACCGGCGGCGTG
>DASSTP010000002.1:0-7963 GCA_035707845.1 Gemmatimonadales bacterium
CGCCCCAGGTCGTCGGTAATGGCCGAGACATGATGAATGCCGGTGAGGCGCATGGGATCGGCGATCTCGACGACCGGGTCGGGCCAGTTGCGCGCGGCGATCGCCGCTTCGTCACGGCGGTCCCTGAGTTCCGCGTTGGGAGGCGTCACCTCGAGCTGGCCCAGTGCGCTGGCGGGCTCGTCGACGGCGTACCCCGGGCCCTCGGTCGCGATCTCCAGGATATGGCCATCGGGATCGCGAAAGTAGATGCTGCGGAAGTAGCCGCGATTGAACGGGCCCGAGACGCCGACGCCGTGCTCGCTCAGCCAGCGTTTCCACTGCAGTTGCGCCTCCGCCGTGGCCACGCTGAGCGCGACGTGATGCACGCCGCCGACACCCCACTGCCCCTTGTGCACATCGGGCCATTCGTAGAATGCGAGCAGGGTACCCGGCTCGCCCCGCTCCGCGCCGAAGCAGAGGTGATACGCGCCGCGGTCATCGACGTTCTCCGAGTGCACGATAAGGCGGAGGCCGAGCAGGTCACGATAGAATCGCACGGTCCGCTGGCTGTCGGCAGCGACCAGCGTGACATGATGAAAGCCGGCAGTGGCATTCGGACTCATGTGTCACGCACCTTTCGCGGCCTCAGGCGGCAACCGCCTGGGCCTCGATGTGAATACGGATGTCGTTGCCCACCAGGACGCCGCCCGTTTCCAGCGCCTTGTTCCAGGTGAGCCCGAAATCCCGCCGATCGATCTTCGTGTCGGCGCTGAAACTGACGCGCGTGCCGCCCCACGGGTCCTTCCCTTCGCCTTCGAACTCGACATCGAGGGTGACCGATCGCGTCGTCTTCCCAATCGTGAGATCGCCCTTCACGCTGAAGGAATCGCCAGGCGCCTTGTAGTTGCCGGAGATCTCCGTGCTTCGGAACGTGATCTCGGGGTACTGCTCCGTGTTCAGGAAATCGGCCGAGCGCAGGTGGTTGTCGCGGTCGACGACGCCCGTGGTCAATGACGATGGATTGATGCGGGCCTCCACCGACGACTCGGCGGGGTGCTCGTGATCGATCGTGATGGTGCCTTCCACATCGGTGAAATGGCCGCGCACGTTGGTGATCATCATGTGCTTGGCGGTGAACTCGACCAGGGTGTGAGCGGGGTCAAGCTTCCATTGGGTCTGGGTGGCCTGTGAGGCATCGGTTGTCATCGACACTCCCGGATTATCTCCGTATTAAATTGTTCAGTTCTGAGACAATTCCTCAAAAAGAATCGCCTTCAGTCGGACGCATCGGGCGCCTGCCGCAGCGACAAGCCGAGCTGCCGAAGCAGGTGGGCCGCCGTCTCCTGCTCCCCCGGGGATAACGCCGACATGACCTCGGCGATCACCATGGCGTGCTCCGGAAAGATGCTGCGGATGAACGCGGTCCCCTTTGGCGTGAGCGCCACGTAGTTGGCCCGTCGGTCTTCGGGGCACGGGCGTCGTTCCACCAGGTCCCGCGCCGTAAGCCGGTCCACCAGGTAGGTGATCCCACCACTGGAGACGAGCGTACGGCGCTGGACTTCACCCGCCAGCATCGGGCCCTTGTGGTAGAGCGCTTCCAGCACCCCGAACTCCGCCAGGGTGAGGTCGTGCCGGGCCACGTCCTCGCGGGCTCGTCGCTCGATGCTGGCAGTGGCGCGCGAGAGGACGACCCAGAGCTTCAGGGCGCGCCCGGTGGCGGGGTCGATGGCGGAGGCCGGGGTGACGGTCTGCATCTCAGTAATAAGATAGTTGGAGCAGCGAGAGGTCGTAAGTCGTACGTCATAAGTCGTGGGTCATACGACTTATGACGTGCGACCTCCGACTCCTCAAGGCCACAACCACCCGAACATCCCCGCGGTGATCAGCGCGTAAAGCAACCCGTCGATGGTCGAGCGGACGGTGGTGCCCCAGTTGCGATGGAACCAGATGGACTGGGGCCAGAGCGCGCCGGCGTAGCCCAGGAATGCCGCGAGCGCGATGACGTGGAAGACGGGGAGGTATGCCACGCCAGGTGCAAAGACATGGCAGGCGAGGAGGCCCACCACGGCGCTGATGACCAGGGTGTAGAGGAACCAGCCCAGCAGCTGCGGTCCCATGGACATGTCGCGCCGAGGGAAGAAGGTGGCGACGAACGCGGGCCCGGCCTTCCACTTGGCCACGAACTCAGGCGACTTCATCTCCGCCATCGAATCGCACTGGGGCGCCATGTAGTCGCCGGGCGGGATGTCAAACGGGCGGAGTGCCGCCAGCACGCCCTCTTCGTTGGGCAGCTTGCGGTAGTCGTTCCGGTGCCAGAACTGCAGCGCCATGTGGATGATGGCGCTGACGATGAAGACGGCGACGGCAGACAGCAGGATCGGGAGCCAGAGCGAACCGAATGGCGTCATGACTTCCTCGGCTGGAGTTGGGGACAAGCCAAGCTCGGAGCCGGTTGCCCCGCCGTCAAGAGCGCTGGCGAATTTGCTACATGACCCATACTTTCCAGCGACTTCCCAATACATCTCAAGGATTGCTTGTGGACCTCCGCACTGAGCTGGAGCAGCACCTCGGCGCGGCCTATGTACTGGGCCGTGAACTGGGCGGCGGCGGGATGTCGCGCGTGTTTGTCGCCGAGGAAGTGCGGCTCAGGCGCACGGTGGTGGTGAAGGTGCTGAGCCCGGAGCTGGCGCAGGGCCTCAACGTGGACCGCTTCGAGCGCGAGATCCAGCTCGCCGCCTCGCTGCAGCAGGCCAATATCGTCCCGCTGCTCGTGGCCGGCGACCTGGCGGGGCTTCCCTATTTCACCATGCCGTTCGTCGAGGGCGAGTCGCTGCGGGCGCGACTCGCCCGTGGCCCGCTGCCAATCGGTGACGTCGTCGCCGTGCTGCGCGATGTCACCCGCGCGCTCGGCTATGCCCATGCCCGCGGCGTGGTGCACCGCGACATCAAGCCCGACAACGTGCTCCTCTCCGGCGGCGCCGCGGTGGTCACCGACTTCGGCATCGCCAAGGCCATCAGCGTCTCGCGCACTGGTGCCGGCAACAACGCGACCCTGACCCAGCTCGGCACCTCGCTCGGTACGCCGGCGTACATGGCACCGGAGCAGGTGGCAGGAGATCCAAACGTCGATCACCGAGCCGACCTCTACTCACTCGGCTGCATGGCGTTCGAACTGCTCACCGGCCAGCAGCCGTTCGGCAGCCGCTCCGCCCAGAAGATGCTCGCGGCACACCTCACCGAGCCGCCGCCCGCAATCGCGTCGCGGCGGCCGGACTGCCCTCCGCAGCTCGCCACCCTGATCTCCCGGCTCATGAGCAAGGATCCCGCCGACCGGCCCCAGTCGGCCGCGGAAGTACTGCCGGCGCTGGACGCGACCGTCACGAGCAGCGGCGGCACCGTCACCTTCAGCGCGCCCGGTATGTTCAAGAAAGCGCTCGGATGGTACGCGCTCGCACTGATCGCCGTGGCGATCGTGGCCAAGGCAGCGGTCGTGGGCATCGGGCTGCCCGACTGGGTCTTCCCGGGTGCCATCCTGTTGATGGCGCTGGGCCTCCCTGCCCTGCTGATTACCGCATACGTCCAGCGAGTAGCACGCCATGTTGCCACGGCGACGCCGACGCTGACACCGGGCGGGTCGAGTGTCGCGAGAATGCCAAGCGGGACCATGGCCACGATGGCGCTCAAGGCCAGCCCGCATCTCACCTGGCGGCGCGCCACCCGTGGGGGCGTGATCGCGATCGTGACCTTCGTGCTGATGGTCGCGGGGTTCATGGTGCTGCGCGGGCTGGGCATCGGCCCCTGGGGCTCGTTGTTCGCTGCAGGCGCCCTCGACGTCAACGACAAGATCCTGGTGACCGACTTCACCGCACCGGTCGCTGACTCGGCGCTCGGCCCCATCCTCGCGGAAGCAGTACGCGCCGGGCTCAACCAGTCGAACGCCGTGCAGCCAATGGAGCAGAGTGCGGTCGCCGACATCCTGCAGCAGATGAAACGTCCGCGTGACAGCCGGCTCGACGCCTCGACCGCGCGGGAGGTAGCGACCCGGGCGGGAGCATCGGCGGTCCTGGGCGGACGGCTGGCCCGGGCCGGCGCCGGCTACGTGGTCAGCATGGACCTGACGAGCGCCCGCAACGGTACGACGCTGGCGAGCGTGCAGGGCACCGCCAACGAACCAGCCGACCTGCTCAAGACCGTGGACAAGCTCACCCGTCGACTGCGCGGCCGGATGGGCGAGTCGCTCAAGGCGGTGCAGCAGACCCTGCCGCTGGAGCAGGCAACCACCGCATCCCTCGATGCGCTTCGCAAGTACACGGAGGCCGTGAAGGCCAGCGAAGTGCATGGCGATGACGAAACGGCGGTGCGGCTCGAGCGTGAAGCGCTGGCCCTCGACAGCACGTTTGCGCTTGCCTGGCGGAAGCTGGCCATCTCGCTGTCGAGAGCCGCCTTCCCGCCGGCTGCGGTGGATTCGGCGATGACGCAGGCGGTGCGCTACGCCGCCAAACTCCCGGATCGGGAGAAGTATCTGGTCCTCGGCACCTATTATGGCCAGGGCATGCACGTGGATCGTGGCAAGGCCATCGCCAACTACCGGCTGGCGCTGGCCGCCGACTCCGGAAACCGGGTCGCGGCCAACAATCTGGCGGTGATGTACCAGAAGGGCCGTGAGTTCGACAGCGCCATCGTCTACGCGGCCCGAGCCTATCGCCTCCAGCCGGCGCCGTCCGCGAATGTGTATGCCATGTCGCTGATCAATGCCGGCCTTGCCGATTCTGCCGACCGGGTCCTCCAGCGCGCCGGAACTGACGGCAGCCTGGCAAGGAATGATCTGTATCTGAGATACCTGACACAGATCGCACTTGGCAGAACCGATTCCGCTGCCAGGCTGGCGCAGGCGGCGGCCCAATCGCCGGCAGTCGCGGTACGCATCACGGCATTGGGACTCACGGCAGGACTGCAACAGATGCGCGGCCAGCTCAACGATGCGGCCCATAGTGAGGCCAAGCAGTTCCAGCTCGCGGCGTCACGCGGCGCGTGGGCTGACCTGGCCGGGTTGACCGACGCAGCGGGAGACATTCTCTATCGTGGCCGCAGCCAGGATGGCCTGCGCAAACTGGATCGTCTGCGTGCCCGCACCGAGTGGAGCAGCGCCGATCCGGGCGCACGGCCCTACACCTATCTCGCCGGGCTGTATGCACGGGGCGGGCGCCCCGACGTTGCGCAACAACTTCTGACTGAGTTCGAGCGGACCCCTGGCACCGCCGGCTCGTCACCGGCGGCGCAGGATACCATCTCAGTCATCCAGGGCGATATCGCCCTGGCCCAGGGGCGGTATGCCGACGCACTCAAGGCATATCGGGAGGCGCAAGTCCTCTCTGACGGCGCGCCTGCCCTCTGCACGGCATGTGGCGACTATAATGTCGCGCGCGTGTTTGATCGCATGGGCCAGCAGGATTCCGCGCTCACCTACCTCAAGGCCTACCTGGCCGAGCCTCCTGCCCGCCGCGACAACGTCGACTGGATGGCACTTGCCTCGGTGGAGAAACGCCTGGGCGAGCTCTACGACAGCAAGGGCGACACGGCGAACGCCGTGAAGCACTATGGCGCCTTTACCGATCTCTGGCAGAACGCCGATCCCGATCTGCAGCCAGTGGTGTCTGGTGTCCGGAAACGGCTGGGAGAGCTCACTTCGCGCTGAGCGCTGGGCGCTGTGCGCTGGGCGCTGTGCGCTATGCGCCGTGTTCATTAGCTTCCTAAGCCCTAAGCCCTAAGCCCTAAGCCCTAAGCCCTAAGCCCTAAGTCCTAAGTCCTAAGTCCTAAGCCCTAAGCCCTAAGCCCTAAGCCCCAAGCCCCAAGCCCTAATCCGTGTTCACCCCCAAACTTCTCACCACCCTCAAGACCTACAACCGGCACCAGTTCGGCTCCGACCTCATCGCCGGCATCATTGTCGGCGTGGTAGCGCTGCCGCTCGCCATTGCCTTTGCCATCGCCAGCGGCGTGGGGCCGGCGCGCGGTCTTTATACCGCGATCGTGGCCGGGTTCCTGATTTCCGCGCTGGGTGGCTCGCGGGTGCAGATCGGCGGACCCACCGGGGCGTTTGTCGTGATCGTGGCCGGGATCGTGGCCAAGTACGGTGTGGACGGCTTGCTGGTGGCGACGTTCATGGCCGGCTTCATGCTCGTGCTGTTCGGGCTCTTCCGGCTTGGCACCGCCATCAAGTTCATCCCCTACCCCGTCGTGGTAGGCTTCACCAGCGGCATCGCGGTCGTCATCCTGTCCAGCGAAGTTCGTGACTTCTTCGGGTTCCGGATGGAATCGGTGCCAGCCGACTTCCTGGAGCGGTGGCGCGCGTTTGCGCATGCCGCGCCCACGCTCAATCCCTGGGCACTCGGCGTGTCGCTGGTATCGCTCGCCATCATGATCTGGTGGCCCAAGGTGAGCCGGAGAATCCCGGGTCCCTTCGTGGCACTCATCGTGATGACCGTGGTCGCCAATCTGTTCCACTTTCCGGTGGAAACAATCGGCAGCCGGTTCGGCGTCCTGCACGCCGGGCTTCCCACGCCGGCGCTGCCGCACATCACCGGCGCCGAGATCAAGCTGCTGATCGGTCCGGCGTTCACCATCGCGCTGCTGGGCGCGGTCGAATCGCTGCTCTCGGCGGTTGTAGCTGACGGCATGATCGGCGGAAGGCATCGCTCCAACGTGGAGCTGGTGGCGCAGGGTGTCGCCAACATTGCGAGCCCCATCTTCGGCGGCATTCCCGCCACGGGTGCCATTGCCCGCACCGCCACCAACATCAAGAACGGCGGCCGCACGCCGGTGGCCGGCATGGTGCACGCCCTCACCCTGCTCGTCATCACGATGTTCGTGGGCAAGTATGCCGCGGTGATTCCCCTGGCGGTGCTCGCGGCGATCCTGGTCATGGTAGCGTACCACATGAGCGAATGGCGCACTTTCCGGAGCGTGCTGCGCGCCCCGCGCAGTGACGTGCTCGTGCTGCTCGCCACCTTCCTGCTCACGGTGCTCGTGGACCTGACCGTGGCCATCCAGGTGGGCATGGTGCTGGCCGCATTCCTCTTCATGAAGCGGATGGCGGAGGTGACCAACGTCTCGGTCGTGACGCGCGAGCTGGCGGAGCCGTCGGGGCCGAGCGGCGATGTCTCTGGCGCGGTGTTCCGCCGCGACGTGCCCAAGGGAGTGGAGGTCTACGAAATCAACGGGCCGTTCTTCTTCGGGGCCGCGGAGAGCTTCAAGAATACAGTCGGCCAGGTGGCCAGCCGCCCGAAAGTCCTGATCATCCGGATGCGGAACGTGCCGGCCATGGATGCCACGGGCCTGAGTGCCTTCAAGGACCTCGTGAGGCAGAGCCGGCGCGAGGGCATCCACGTGTTCATCACCGAGATCCACGCCCAACCGATGGTGGCGCTGTCCCGTTCCGACCTGTTCGATGAACTGGGCGAGGAAAACGTCCTGGGCACCTTGGACGAGGGTCTCGAGCGCGCGCGCGTGCTCGTCACTGCACAACCTTCCTGATTTCTTAAGGAAATCTCCACAGCTCGCGTGCTAGACTCTTCCAGCGGACGAATCCATCGTCCGCTCGGATGGGTGCGGTTGTGCCGCTTTTGCGGCGCGCCAGTGAGGTGGGCCATGATTCCATTGGACAATACCAGTGCTCAAGTCCGGGCGGCGCTGCCCGGCTTCCTGCTCGCGACGCTGACGGTGCTGATGGGCTTTGCACTTGGCGGCCTCTTCGGACTGAATGAAGATGCCATCAAGTCCCGGCTTGAGGCGCGGGCGGCAGCGGTCGAGGCCACCGTGTATCAGGGCGACGCCAAGGCCGCCGATGCGGTGCTCGCCAAGTCCTGGACCTACATGCAGCGCGCCCACCTCCACGCGGGTGCAACCGGCACCGCGGCCGTGGCGCTCGTGGGAATGCTGGTGCTGGTGGGCGCCGCGCCGCGATCGATTCGGGTCACGGGGGTACTCC
>DASSTP010000003.1:0-4412 GCA_035707845.1 Gemmatimonadales bacterium
GGGGTTCCAGTCCGTTTATACTTGAACAGTGGGCAATTGACGATCCTCTCAACTATACCGTCATCATGACCAGACAGATCCCCGACCCGTTCCACGTCCGTTCCACCTTCCAGGCAGGAGCCGACCGCGGGACGATCTACAGTCTCCCGGCCCTGGCCCGCCAGGGCGAGGCCAACCTCGACCGGCTTCCCTTCTCCATCAGGGTCCTGCTGGAAAATGCACTGCGGTTTGCCGGGCACGGGATCGTCACCGAGGACCACGTGCGGGAGCTGGGACGATGGGACCCCAGCTCACAGGGCCGGGGCGAGATCCCCTTCATGCCGGCGCGGGTGGTGCTGCAGGACTTTACCGGCGTGCCCTGCGTGGTGGACCTCGCGGCCATGCGCGACGCGATGGCGAGGATGCAGGGCGACCCGCAGAAGATCAACCCGATCGTGCCGTGCGACCTGGTCATTGACCACTCGGTGCAGGTGGACCACTATGGCTCGCCCAACGCGTTCAAGCTGAATGTGGAGCTCGAGTTCGAGCGCAACCGCGAGCGCTACCAGCTGCTCAAGTTCGGCCAGCGGGCCTTCCAGAACTTCCGCGTGGTGCCGCCCGGCACCGGCATCGTCCACCAGGTGAACCTGGAATATCTCTCGCCCTGCGTGCAACTCCGCGACCAGCATGGCGAGGCGACCATGTATCCCGACACGCTGGTGGGCACTGATTCGCACACGCCGATGATCAACGGCCTGGGCGTGGTGGGCTGGGGCGTGGGTGGCATCGAGGCGGAAGCGGTGATGCTGGGGCAGCCCTACTTCATGCTGATTCCCGATGTCATTGGCGTGAAGCTCACCGGATCGTTGCCGCTGGGCACCACGGCGACGGACCTGGTGCTGCGGGTGACCAACATGCTCCGCGCCAAGGGCGTGGTGGACAAGTTCGTGGAGTTCTACGGCAGCGGCCTCTCCTCGCTGGGGCTGCCTGACCGCGCCACCATCGGCAACATGTCGCCGGAATATGGGGCGACGATCGGCTTCTTCCCGGTGGATGATGTCACGCTGCGCTATCTCCGGAACACCGGCCGCAGCGCCGAGGTGGTCGAGCGGGTGGAGCGCTACTGCAAGGAGCAGGGGCTCTTCCGCACCGACGCGACGCCCGACCCGGAGTTCACAGATACGATGGAGCTCGATCTCGGCACCATCACGCCGAGCGTCGCGGGTCCCAAGCGGCCACAGGACCTGATCGAGCTCAAGGAGCTGGACCGGAGCTTTGCGACGACGCTGCCGGGGCTGATGCAGCCCACCGTGCCGGAGAAGCGGCGACAGGCGGCGCAGGCCTCGCTGGAGCGCTGGGCGGGCGAGGGCGGACAGTCGCCGACGACGGCCACGATCGAGGCGCCGCCCGAGTCATTTGCCTGCGACATAGATGGCGAATCGTGCGAGCTGCACGATGGCTCGGTGGTCATTGCCGCCATCACCTCCTGCACCAACACGTCCAACCCCTCGGTCATGATCGGCGCCGGGCTGGTGGCGCGGAAGGCGGTGGCCAAGGGGCTGCACACGCGACCCTGGGTCAAGACCAGTCTCGCGCCGGGTTCCCGCGTGGTCACCGATTATCTCAACAAGTCGGGACTGACCGAGGACCTCAACAAGCTCGGCTTCCAGACGGTGGGCTACGGCTGCACCACCTGCATCGGCAACAGCGGACCGTTGCCGGAGCCGGTGGCGCATGCCATCGAGGAGCATTCGATGGTGGCCGCGGCGGTGCTGTCGGGCAACCGGAACTTCGAGGCGCGGATTCATCCGCTGGTGCGCGCCAACTACCTGGCGTCGCCGATGCTGGTGGTGGCTTTTGCGCTGCTGGGCAAGGTGGACGCCGACATCACCGAGGAGCCCCTCGGCATCGGCAACGACGGGCAGCCGGTCTTTCTGCGCGACATCTGGCCGACGGCGGAAGAGATCGCCGAGACGGTCACGAAAGCGGTGTTGCCGGACATGTTCAAGAAAGAGTACGGCGAAGTCTTTGATGGCGATGCCGAGTGGAAGGCGCTGCCGGTGCCCGAGGGGAAGCGCTACGCCTGGGACCCCAAGAGCACCTACGTGCAGGAGCCGCCCTTCTTCACGGACCTGCCGGCCAAGGCGCCACCGCTCAGCGACATCCGGCGGGCGCGGGTGCTGGCGGTGCTGGGCGACTCGGTGACGACCGATCATATCTCACCGGCCGGGGCCATTCCCAAGAACGGACCGGCAGCGCGGTATCTCCGGGAGCACGGGGTGGAGCAGGTCGACTGGAACACGTTTGGCTCGCGCCGGGGGAATCACGAAGTCATGATGCGCGGCACGTTTGGCAATGTGCGGATCAAGAACGGGCTGGTGCCTGACAAGGAAGGCAACTGGACCGTGCACCTGCCGACGGGCGAAGTCATGTCCATGTACGATGCCGCCATGCGCTACATCGACGAGGGGACGCCGCTGCTGATCCTGGCGGGAAAGGAATACGGCTCGGGCAGCTCGCGCGACTGGGCGGCGAAGGGCGCGGCACTGCTGGGCATCAAGGCGGTGATCGCGGAGAGCTACGAGCGGATTCACCGGAGCAATTTGATCGGCATGGGTGTCCTGCCGCTGGCGTACGAGAAGGGGCAGAACCGGCAGAGCATCGGGCTCAGCGGGCGGGAAACGTTTGAGATCACTGGCATTGCCAATGGCCTCACGCCGGGCGGGAAGGTCAACGTGACGGCGGCGAGTGAGGATGGGTCGAAAAAGGAATTCCAGGCGGTGGTGCGGCTCAACTCGCATGTGGAGCTGGAGTACTACCAGCATGGCGGGATCTTGCAGCGGGTGCTGCGGGGATTTTTGGGGGGCTGAGAGCTGTGAGCTGCGAGCTGTGAGCTGTGAGCTGTGAGAACAGACGCTGATCGCTCATAGGTTGGAGCGCAGGAGGGGCAGAGCCATGGCTTTGCCCCTTTTTTGCGTCGGGCGCTGTGCGCTGTGCGCTGTGCGCTGTGCGCTGTGCGCTGTGCGCTCCAGTGCTCGCGTTAATGCGGTACCGGCGGCGGCGGGGGTCCATGGCACATTGGGGTCATGGACATGACCGACGCCCCGCTGACCGACGGCTCCGCGCAGTCTAAGACGCGCCTGCTGACGCTTTTGCGAGCTAAGCTGCGGCTGGGCCACTTTAGCCTGCGAACGGAGCAGGCTTACCGGGGCTGGGTCGTGCGCTTCGTGCGCTATCACGACCTTCGGCCTCCGCAGGAGATGGGTGAGGCGGAGGTCCTGGAATTCCTGCGGCACTTGGCTGAGGACCGGCATGTCGCCGCCTCGACGCAGGAGCAGGCGTTGGCGGCGTTGCAGTTCTTGTATCGGGAAGTGCTGGATCGTCCGCTCCGACTGGCTGGCCGGATTCCGAGGGGGCGGGTGCCGGATCGGTTGCCCACGGTCCTCACGCGGGACGAGGTTGTGCGGGTGGTGGATGAATTGTCGGGCGTCTATCGGCTGGTGGCGTTGCTCCTCTATGGCAGCGGACTTCGGCTGATGGAGTGCCTGACGCTTCGGGTGAAGGATGTGGACTTGGCTCGGGGCGAGATCCGGGTGCGGCGTGGAAAGGGAGGCCGGGACCGGGTCACGGTGCTGCCGGGCGTCATCCTGCGGGTGCTCGAAGCGCATCTGGCCGAGGTCAAGCGGCGGCATCGGCGAGATCTCAGCCGAGGAGCGGGCAGAGTCGCCCTGCCGGGGGCGTTGGCGCGGAAGTATCCGCGGGCGGCGGCGTCCTGGGCGTGGCAGTGGATCTTCCCGGCGAAGCGGCGGTACCTGGACCGGGAGACGGGTGAGGCGCGCCGGCATCACCTGCATGCGACGGCGGTGCAGCGGGCGGTGAGTGAGGCGGTGCGGCGCTCGGGGATCGGGAAGCGGGCGAGTTGTCACACCTTCCGGCACTCGTTTGCGACCCACCTCCTGGAGTCGGGTTATGACATCCGGACGGTGCAGGAGTTGCTGGGGCATCGGGACGTCAGTACGACGATGCTGTACACGCATGTCCTGAATCGCGGGGGGCTGGGGGTGCGGAGCCCGGCGGACCTGCTGACCGGCTCGGGCCTTGCAGCCTTTCCGGATTAGGCTGCGCCGCGTAATATGGGAACATTGCGAATATGCAGTCGAATACTCGTTAGACCGTGCCCCGAGACTTATGAGCCCTGAATCAATCCTGTCAGCCGGTCGGCCATGCTTGGACGCGGTCCTAGCTCCGGCAGGATTTACGTTCATGGTGGGCGAAGCGGATCAGGGCAGCGGTGGACGCTTTGTGCAAGCGGCCTATGTCCGGGGCGGGCGGCGCCTCGAATTCAGTGTGCGCCAGAGTCTGGGCTTAGTTGTCTACAGTAACGGCGACTGCAGCCTGTCGCACGAGGACTATGTTCGAGCCGTCACGGCTGG
>DASSTP010000004.1:0-16295 GCA_035707845.1 Gemmatimonadales bacterium
ACCGCCGCGGCCTGGTCCACCAGCGCCATCAGGTTCCCGCCGAAGAGATCACCCAGCACGTTCTGCATGTGCGGCATGACGAACGTGGTAATCTCGCCGCGGGAGTACGACATGGATCGGGAATCGGGTTGGATCATGGATAAGTCACAGGTCGCAGGTCACAGGTCGCAAGTCGCAAGGCCTGCGACCTGCGACTTGCGACCATCAGTAATCCACCGGCCTCAGATAGTACTCCCCAATCGCCGTCTGGCTCACCATGGCCACGGTGGGGAGCTTGCGTTTCCAGTGGGTCGAGTCGAGGCGCTTCCGCACCAGGGACACTTCATCCTCACTGAAGCCGCGCGCGACGATCTCTTCAGTGCGGTAACCGAGCAGGATCCAGTGCAGGATCAGGTCGGCACGGGCGTAGGAGATGCCGAAGTCGCCCTCGTCGGTCTGGCCGGTGATGAGGTCGGCACTCGCCGGCTTGGCGACGATCTCCTCCGGCACGCCCAGGTGCCGGGCCAGCGCCCACACCTGCGTCTTGAAGAGATCGCCGAGCGGATTGATGGGCGGTGAATCGTCCGCGTGCCAGGTGAAGTACCCCAGCAGCCGCTCCGACTTGTTTCCGGTGCCCAGGGGCAGCGCCCGGCACGCCTCGGAAAGATCAAAGAGCGTGATCATGCGGGTCCGCGCCATGATGTTTCCCTGCCGGGCCGGCGTGGTGCTTCCGCCAATCGCGCGGGTGAGGCCGTCCACGGCGTCGCTGATATCCACCGTGCGCATCTCGATCCCGGTGGCCCGAGCCACCAGCTCAGCGTGCTCTCGACTCTCGACACTTGACCGGCTGTATGGCATCCGCACGCCGATCACGTTCTTCGGACCCAGCGCCTCCGCCGCGAGATACGCAACCACCGAACTGTCCACGCCACCCGAGAGCCCCAGCACAGCCCGGGTGAACCCGCGCCGGCGCGTGAGCTCGTCACGGATGAACTCCACCAGCCACTTGCGCGTGAGCTCGGCTTCGATGGCGAGAGGAGCGTCGGCTCGGTGGCTCGGCGGCTGGACGGCTGGACGGCTGGCTGCGCCCTGCGACCTGCGACTTGCGGCCCGCCGGGCCGCCCCCTCGCTGCGCTCGGGGCAAGCTACGCCGCCGAGCCGCCGAGACTCCAGGAGGTGAGGCAACCGCATGGCCAGATCCGACAGCAGCGGCATGTCGGCCCGGGCGCGGGTGATCTCCTCCAGCGGCAGGTCTGCGCGGATCAGCGCATCGTCGAACACGGGGCCGCGCACCAGCAGGTCGCCCCGCGGTCCTGCCACGATCGAGCCGCCCGGAAAAGCCTTGCCGCCCTCGAACCCCACCAGCTGCGCCACCGCCACGTAGATCCCGTGCTCACCGGCAATGTCCTGCGCCATCCGCTCCCAGCGGGAGAGACTCGACGGCCGCTGGTCATCGGCGTCCGGCGTGATGCCACGTGCCGGGCTCGCGCTCGGCACCAGCAGCAGCTGCGCACCATCCAGCGCGGCCAGCATCGGCATGACGCTGTGCCAGGCATCCTCGCAGATGATAACGGCAGCCCGGCCCCAGCGGGTGTCGAACGCCTCAACCGAGCGGCCGGGCTCGACGAACCGCTCCTCGTCGAACACACCATACGTGGGCAGGAATACCTTGCGATGCACGTGGCGGATGCCGGCGTCGTCACCGCCGAGGGACGCGTACATCGCCGAGTTGTGCAGGGTGTTATCGTGGACTTCGTAGAACCCGATGCAGATGTCGAGTGACGGCGCGCCACTCTCGGCGTGGACCTGCGAAAGATCGGCAAACAGCTCAGGTGCGCTCTTCGCCAGTTCCCGGACGCCCCCCTCCAGGAAATATCCGGTCAGCGCCGCCTCAGCGGTGACCACCAGGTCGGGGGCATGATCCGCAGCCGCCAGCTGGCCGAAGATCTCGCCCAGCCGGGCCAGGTTCTGCCGGTAGGCGCCCTTGGTGGGGCGGAACTGGGCAATGGCGATGTGGAGCATGGAAGGGTAATGTAGATGGAGATGAACGGGAGCGCTAAGCGCTAGGCGCTGAGCGCTTTGCGACCTGCGACCTGCGACCTGCGACCAGTACGGAACTCTTCGAATGCCCTCCAAGCCCCTCACCGCCCTTTCCGGCGTCACCAACGCCTGCGAAGCCCTCCCCAACCTCATCACGGGCGGACAGCCCAGCGCCGAGCAGCTGGCGCAGTTCAAGGCAGCAGGCGGCGCGCTGGTCCTCGACATCCGCGATCCAATGGAGCAGCGGTCGTTCGACGAACCGAAGGCCGTCGCCGAGCTCGGCCTGGAGTACGTCAACGTCCCCATTTCGCCTGGTGCCACCAGCGACGAAAAGATGGAGCGGATCCTCGATACCCTTCGGGAGCACCAGGACGAGACCATCTTCTTTCATTGTGGCAGCGCCAACCGGGTGGGCGGCGCCATGGTGGCCTACCTGATGCTCGACCGGCAGGTGCCGGAGGACGATGCCGTCGAACGGGCCATGGCCATCGGCCTTCGCAGTCCGGAATACCTCCAGTGGGGCCTCGACTACGCCCACCGTCACGCCAACCGATCCTGACACTTCGGAGCAGGGGAATGACTCGACAGATGCTCGCCGCACTGCTGCTGGCGGGGGCGGCACCGCTCGCCGCGCAGCAGGCCAAGCCGATCGATCCGGCCAACATGGACACCACCTGCAGTGCGTGCGAGGACTTCTTCAGCTACGCCAACGGCGGCTGGCTCAAGCACAACACCATTCCTGCCGACAAGGCCTCGTGGGGCAGCTTCAACGAACTGCAGGAAGCGAACTACACGGCGCTCCGCCAGACCCTCGAGGCGGCCGCCGCCAACCCCGGCCCCGACGCCGACACCCGTCGGCTCGGACTGTTTTACGCCAGCTGCATGGACACCACCACGATCGATCGCGTGGGTGCCGAGCCGATTCGGCCGCTGCTCGACGATATCGCGGCCCTCAAGACCCGCGCCGACGTGGAACGGGAGATCGCCACCCTGCAGAACATGGGCGTTGGGGCCGGCTTCTCCTTCCGCTCCGGCCAGGACGACAAGAACAGTGCCCGCATCATCGGCCAGCTGTCACAGGGCGGCCTCGGCCTCCCCGACCGGGACTATTACACCAAGGGAGACTCGTCCTCGGCGGCGCTTCGCGACCAGTATCGCGAGCACATGGCCCACATGCTGGCGCTGGTGGGCGTCGGCACTGAACAGGCAGCGGCCGCGGCGGACCAGGTGCTTGCGCTGGAAACCGCGCTGGCCCAGGCGTCCATGACGCGGGTCGAGCGGCGCAATGCCGACAGCACCTATCACCTGCTCACCCTGGCGAGCCTCCAGACCCTCACTCCGGGCTTCGGCTGGAAGGCATTCCTGGCTGCGCGAAAGGCGCCGGCCGTCGGCGAGGTCAACGTGGCGCAGCCGCGCTTCTACCACGCGCTCGACTCGCTGCTCGGCGCCGTCCCGGTGGAGACCTGGCGCGACTACCTGGCCTGGCAGGTGGTGCGCGCCTATGCACCGTCGCTCGGTAGTGACCTCGAGGGCGAAAGCTTCCGCTTCAACAGCACTGTCATGCAGGGCGTGACCGAAATGCAGCCACGCTGGAAGCGCTGCATCGAGGCAACTGACCGCTCCCTCGGCGAGATCCTGGGCAAGGCTTTCGTGCGTACGCACTTCACGCCCGAGGCCAAGGCCCGGGCGGAAACGATGGTGAAGAACATCCGGGCGTCGCTTCGGGAACGCATCGCGCAACTGGACTGGATGACCCCTGCCACCAGGCAGAAGGCCTATGCCAAGCTCGATGCCATCGTGCAGAAGATCGGGTATCCCGACAAGTGGCGTTCCTATAAGGGCCTCGAGCTGGTCGCGCAGCCCTATGGCGTGAACGTCCTGCACGCGCGCACCTTCGAGGTGCAGCGCAACATCAGCAAGATCGGGAAGCCGGTGGACCGCACAGAGTGGGGCATGACGCCGCCAACGGTCAACGCCTACTACCGGCCGAGCATGAACGAAGTCGTCTTCCCGGCCGGCATCATGCAGCCGCCGTTCTTTGATCCCAACGCGGATGATGCGGTCAACTACGGCGGCATGGGCGCGGCGATCGGCCACGAGATTTCACACGGGTTTGACGACCAGGGCCGGAAGTATGATGCGAAGGGAAATCTGTCAGGCTGGTGGTCCGACGAAGATGCGGCGGCCTTTGAGCAGCGGGCCGACAAGGTGGTGCAGCAGTTCGATGGGTTCGTCTCGGTGGACACCTTTCATGTCAACGGCAAGCTGACCCTGGGCGAAAACATCGCCGACTTCGCCGGACTCACCATCGCCTATCACGCCTTCCGGAAATCGCTGGAAGGAAAGCCGGAGCCCGCGCCCATTGACGGCCTCACGGCCGACCAGCGCTTCTTCCTGGCGTGGGCGCAGATCTGGCGGCAGATGACGCGGCCCGAAACCGCCAGGCTGCTGGTCAATGTCGACCCGCACGCTCCCTCACGCTGGCGAGTGAACGGCCCGCTCGCCAACATGCCGGAATTCCAGGCGGCGTTCAAATGTCAGGCAGGAGATCCGATGGTGGCGCCGGCGGAGGCGCGGGCAAAGATCTGGTGACCGAAAACAGGTAGGGGCGCACCGCGGTGCGCCCCTACCTGTTTCATGTCCCGCGTCTACCTTGGCCCCCTCCGTCCACCACCGCCACCACCGCCGCCACCTCCCGAGCTTCGTGCCGGTTCCGGACGAGGCGCGCTGGCGCGTGCCGGGGCAGCGCTGCTGCGAGGCGGAGGAGCCGAGCGCATCGAAGGCTCCGAACGCGGCGCTGAACGCATCTGGGGCTCCGGACGCTCCACCCTGCGCGGGGGCTCGACCCGCTCCACCGGATGGCTCACGCGCGGCTCGGCGGCTCGACGGCTCGGCGGCTCGGCCCGCTCAATGGTTGGCGCCGAGCGCGGCTCCGTGCGCCGCTCAAGCTGGGGCTCACCCTGGCTCCGACTGGTCGACGGTCGGCGTTCCACTGCGGTCGGTGCCGCACGGCGCGGTTCACCGCTGCCACTGCGCTCGACTGAAGACGGTCGACGCTCGACGGCCGGGGGCCTGCTCGATTCGCTCGGCGCCCGACGCTCGACGCTCGGCGTCCGGCGCCCCTCGCTCGACTGCCGACGCTCGACGCTTGCCGCCGGACGCTCGGCGCCGGACACCCGACGCCTCGGCTCCGCACTGCCCGGCTCCGCCGCGCCCGCCACCGGCGAGCGACCCATGTCGCCCGAGGTGGTGCCACGACGAACTGGCGCCGGATCGTACACCGTGTTCACGGCGCGGGCCGGCGATCCCGCCATGCGATCACGGTACGGCACGCCATTCCACAGCCGGTCAGACTGCTTGAATTCCGACGGCGTGGTGTAGCGCTGGCGATAGCCGATCACGCCAGGCGAGCCGTAATACGGATAGTATGTGGGATAGCCGTAGTACCTGGCCGGCCGGTCGTAGTAGCCGTAGTACCCATAGTAGTACGGGTAGTAATAGGGCCGGTAATAGAAGGGCGACCCATAGTGCACCGACACGCTGAAGCGGTACGGCGAGTAGTAGTAGGGATCGCAGTAGTAATCGTAGAATGAGTCGCAGTAGTACGACGAGTAGTAGTAGGACGGCGTGTACACCACCGGCGTCGCGTAGCTCACGCTGGAGTATTCGCTCTCGTAGACGTCGTAGGTGATGTAATCGTAGTCATAACGGCCACTCGCCATCTGCTGCACGATATCATCAAGCACCGGCTCCGGGTCGGAGCCCGGGTCCTGCGCGTTCAGCGCGTCATAGTCCCAGTGCTGGTTGACGGCAAAGGCGTCGAACCGGAATGGATCCCGGGAAACCGCGGCATAAATGGCACCCTGCCCCGAGCCCGCATCCACGGTGAAGGTTTCGCGGTCGCCCCGGTCGCGGAGCTCATACGTATGCCGGCCCCGGATGTAGTTGTCATCGTCAGGGTCAAGGGGGAAGAGCACGCGAACACGGCCATCCGGATCAGCATGCAAGACCACCAGGAATCCGTCATCATCGGTCCGGATCTTGACCTTGCCATGCTCGCCCCGCACGAACTGGCGGTCGTTGTTGAGCTCGATCCTGACGGGCGGATCCTGTGAAGCAACCGCCACGGCGGGAACCGGAGCGGGGACCAGAAGGGAAAGGAGGACTGTGGCGAACATGTCTCGCCTCCGGATTGCTGAAAACCTGACGGATGGGACTGCAACGGCCAGATTGAAACTGCGAGCCCCGTGCCATGGTACCAAGTTGTTATGCGGTAAACACTTGGGGCTTGGGATGTGTTCCTTGGCGTCCCTCCTCGTGGACGTGGTCGCGAAGTCGAGGAGTCAAGGTCTCGACCTCTCGACTCCTTGACCGATCGACCCTCTTCACGGCTCCCTGAGCCAATAGAGCCGCATCTCGCTGATCTTCTCCCCTTCCGTCTCGCAGAACATGGCCCCCCGCACGTCGATCCACTGGCCGGTGCGGCGGCGGCGGAACACGCACCGGTACTCGGCGGAAAACCAGGGGCCGGCCGCAAAGATTTCGCCGGATGAGAAGGTAATTTCCGACTGGTGGTAGGGCGTTTCCACCCAGTATTCCCGGATGGCCGCCATGCCCCGGAGGGGCTCGGCGTGGGGTGTGGGAATGAAGGCCGCCTCGTCGCTGAACACACTGAGCAGCAGATCGACATTGCCCTTGGCCCACCCCTTGCCAAAGGTGTCCACCAGCAATCGACCCAGGGCCCGGGTATCGGGCTGTGTCACTTCCGGAATTGGCTCGTCCATGCGCATGAACATATACGGCCGGACCGCAAGGTGGGTTGGACTCCTGCTCTGCCTGGCGCTCACCCGCCCGCTGCAAGCCCAGGTGCCTTGCCAGGCGCCCTCCGGGTCGGCCTCGGCCGCGGGATGGGCCAGTCTGCGCCAGGATTCACTCGACGCAGCCGAGCGACACTTTCGCCGGGCGTTGTTTCTCTGCAGCAGCAACCTCGACGCCATCACCGGAAACGGCTACCTCGCGCTCAGGCGCGGCCAGCCCGGCCGTGCCGATACCCTGTTCACCCGGGTCGTGACTGCCGACAGCGCCAACGGCGATGCCTGGATCGGGCTGGCATTGGGAAGGGAGCGGCTGGGCGATTCGGCCGGCGCGGTGGCGGCGGCTCGCCGGGCCCTCCTGCTCGCCCCTCGCGACCCTGGTGCCAGCGCGGTTCTTGACCGCCTTACCCCTGGCTGGCGTCGGCCGGCGCTTGTCGACGCCCGCAGGCCCGACAGCCTGCAGCTCGCGTCCCGAGTCCGGGGAACCCACTTCGAGGTTCTCCGAAACGGCCATTGGCTCCCGACCTGGCTCAAGGGCGTCAACATGGGTGTGGCGCTGCCGGGAAAATTTCCCTCAGAATTTCCCACCGATTCCGCTCTCTACGGCGACTGGTTCCGGCTGATCGCCGCGACCCACGCCAACACTATCCGGCTCTACACCATTCTCCCGCCCGAGTTCTACCGCGCACTGCGCGGCTGGAACGTGGAGCATCCCGACTCGGCGCTCTGGCTGGTGCACGGCGTCTGGACTGAGCTGCCCGATGAAGGCGCCTTCGACGCGCCGGCGTTCGAGAACCAGTTCCGGGCCGAGATGCACCGGGTGGTGGATGTCATCCACGGACACGCGGACCTGCCGCCGCGGCCGGGACACGCCAGCGGCCGCTACGACGCCGACGTATCGCGGTGGACCATGGCATTCATCATCGGGCGCGAGTGGGAGCCCTATGCCGTCAAAGCGTTCGATCAGCAGCATCCCGGCACGGCGCCGTATCACGGCCGGTTCCTCTCATCGGCCGGCGCGCCCGCCATGGACCGCTGGCTGGCCGAGCAGTGTGACACGATGCTCGCCTATGAATTTGACCGCTGGCATGCGCTCCGGCCCATTGCCTACACCAACTGGCCCACCCTCGACCCGCTGACGCATCCGACCGAGTCGAACGGCGACGAAGAACGGGCCTGGCGCCGGCGCGCCGGTCGCCAGGCCGAAGGCAACCGGCTCGAGTATGACAACGATGTGATCGGGCTGGACGCCGAGCTCATCCGTCCCACCCGCGCCAATCCGGCCGGCTGGTTCGCCAGCTTCCATGCGTATCCCTACTATCCCGATTTCATGCTGTACGACCCGGGCTACAACACGGCGCGCTCGCCCGAAGGGCGCTCGAATTACTTCGGCTACCTCACCGACCTGGTGCGGCACCACCAGAGCATGCCGGTGCTCATTGCCGAGTATGGCGTGCCCTCGAGTCGGGGCGATGCGCATGTCCAGCCGCAAGGGTGGGATCATGGCGGGCATGATGAGCAGGCGATGGCGCGCATCGATGCCCGGCTCACCCGGGAGTTGCATGGGGCCGGCACCGCGGGCGGGCTGGTCTTTGCGTGGATCGACGAGTGGTTCAAGCGCAACTGGGTGGTGACCGACTTCGAGCTTCCGGTCGAGAATAACCGACGCTGGCACAACGTCATGGATGCGGAACAGAACTATGGGCTCATTGGCATGTACGCCGGCGACTCGGCGACGCGTCCGGTGCCGGGCGGCAATGCGGCGCGCTGGCGCAGGCTGCCGGTAGTGGCGAGCGGCGATGGGATGTTGCGGGCACTGCATGTGGGGAGTGATGGGGCATTTGTTTACCTGGCGGTGGAGGTCACGAGTCTCGGGTCACGGGTCTCGAGACCCGCGACCCGCGACCCGCGACTCCAGATAGCCATCTCCACCTACCGCGATTCGGTGGGCCAGCACCGGCTTCCCCGCACCGGGGTCACGTCGCCCTTGGGATTTGAATTCCTGGTCGACCTGCCGTCGCCCGACAGCGGTTCCATCCGGGTGCTGCCGGAGTACAATCGCTACGCGCCGATTGCCGACCCGAAGACCGGCGACGATCTGGGCCGCTTCTATCACCGGCCCATTACCATCCTGAATCGCAGTGACGGGCGGTTCGACCCGATGTTCGTCATCACCAATCGGGCGCGGTTCGGGCGGGACGGAACCTTCTTTCCGGCGCAGGGCGTGGATCGCGGCCGGCTGCGCTTCGGCCGGGCCAGCGCATCCTCGCTGGCCGACTGGTATCTTGATCCCGAGGCGGGGCTGGTGGAGATCCGCATCCCATGGGACCTGCTCAACGTGAGCGACCCGTCGTCCCGGACCATCCTGTATGAGCGAAATGCAACGGGAGATTTCGGCACGGTGACTGCCGGCGATTTCCGCTTCCTGGTCGTGGCGCAGGACAAGGCGACGGGCGCCGTGGAGCAGCTGGGCCCGTCGCGTGGGTGGCGCTGGGAGGGCTGGACCGATCCCGCGTGGTTTGCCAGGACCAAACCGGCGTATGATTCGCTCACTGCAACCTGGGGAGCCATTCGATGATTCGACGGGTGCTGGCCGTGGCGACGCTCATGCTCGCGTCCATCTCCCAGCTCTCGGCGCAGGCGCCGGACGGCGACCGGCTCTGGGAAGCCGGGAGCTTTGACCAGGCGAGACAGGCCTACGAGCGCGAGCTGGCCACCAATCCCCGTAGCGTGCACTCGCTTTATCGCCTCGGCGTGCTAGCCTCCTGGCGAGGCGATCTCGATTCTGCCCTGTCCCTCGCGGCCAGCGCGCTTGCGATCGAGCCGGATGACCCCGACGTCCGCCTGCTGCAGGCGCAGGTGCTGTCCTGGCAGGGCCGGCTGCCCGCGGCGATCTCGCGCTACGACTCGATCATCGCCGACAATCCCGACCGGCTGGACGCACAGGTGGCGCGGGCCCGGGTGCTGGCGTGGGCCAGCCGGTTCGACGAGGCCGACAGCGCCTACGCCGGCATCCTGCAGCGTGATCCTGGCAATCCCGAGGCGCTGGCGGGCCGCGCCGAAGCGCGCGCGTGGCGCGGCGACCTGAAGGGCGCCGAAGCGATGTACCGGTCGGTACTCACAGCCGACACCACCAACACCAGCGCCCGACTGGGTCTCGCCACCGTGCATTTCTGGCAGGGACACTCCGCGCTGGCTCGACGCGAACTCGATCCGATTCTTGCCGCCGAGCCCAACAACCGCGACGCGCAGACGCTCGACCGCGCCATTCGGCTGGCACGCCGCTCCTTCGTGGAGCTGGCCACCGGATGGAGCAACGACTCCGACCACAACACCACGTGGTGGCAGTCGGCCATGGTGACGGTGCCGATGACGGACCACCTGGCGGTGTTCGGCAGCGTGGGACTGCAGGAGAGCCGCGATCCCGTCCGGAGCGCCGACCGGCAGATGGCAGAGGCAGGTTTCCGGCTGGGGCTGGGCAAGCTGGGCGTCACCGCCGCGGCAGGCGCGCGGCGCCTCCAGCCCGAGGGTGGCGACGACCGGACCTCGGCGTCGTATCGCGGCGCACTGACGTACAAGGCGACACCACGCGTCACACTCGGTGCCGGGTATGCCCACCATGCCTTCGATGAGACGGCGCAGCTGATCGAGAGCGGGCTCGACATGGACGAGGCGGAGGCCAACGTGGATCTGGGCCTCACCCACTCCACCGCGCTCACGCTGGGCGGCGGCGGGGCGTGGTTCAGTGACGACAACCAGCGCTATCACGTGGTCGCCGCGCTGATGCAGCAGCTGCCGCAGCACTTCTTTGCCGGAGTCTACGGCAGGCAGATGGGTTACGACTTCAAGGGTACCGGGTACTTCTCACCCGACCGGTTCCGGACTGGCGAAGTGCGCGGCGGCTGGCTGCATGATGACCTGGAATGGACGGCACGGATTGCGGGCGGGCTGGGCGTGCAGCAGGCGTTTCGTGGCGCAGAGACGCAAGCGGAATGGCATGCCGATGCGTCACTGGGCCGGAAATGGGGCGCCGGAAATACGGTGGAGCTCTTCGGGAGCGTGTCCAACAGCCTGGAGCGGACGGTGACCGGCGCCTACCGCTATCGCAGCGCCGGTCTCCGGATCACGCTGGGACTCTAGGAACCCTCCAGCCTTGAACTGCAGGCAGGAAATACCTCAAGGCGTAAAACTCTGCCGCACCACGACCAGGTAGGTCCCGTCTTCCTGCAAGGCGGCCAGATCCAGCAAATATGTGTGTCCCGGAATCTGATTGATCGAACCAA
This sequence comes from Gemmatimonadales bacterium, assembly GCA_035707845.1. Lineage (GTDB taxonomy): Bacteria > Gemmatimonadota > Gemmatimonadetes > Gemmatimonadales > GWC2-71-9 > CAMLHP01. The sequence continues at coordinate 11,117 of DASSTP010000004.1, forward strand.
CGAGCGGATCTGGCCCGTACGTCGGGATCGCATTGGCAGGGGCGACGCCATACGTCACCGTCGGCCGAATGATGTTCTGGTCGGCGGTGATACTCCACTTCAGCGTCCTGTCCTGATCGGTTTCGGTCAGGTCAGTAACAGTCACCTGGGCCACCGTGCACGCGGGCGACCAGTCAAACGTCGGTGTCGTACCCGAGCTGATGGTGACGGACGAAATAGGACTGTCGCAACCGCCCCCGTTCTGGGACGTTGAGTCGCCACAGGACGCCACCACCAGCGCGAGTGGCAGCACGGCGAGCGAGTGCAGGTTCTTCATACCAGCAGGTCCCCTTCATCAGACGTGATTGTGTCGGCCCCGCTGCTGCAACCGGGGAGTTCGGGCTCCGATGAAAGATAAGGACGCCCCGGGCGGCGCCAATCGCACCGGACGGCTGGACGGCTCGGCGGCGTAGCTTGCCCCGAGCGCAGCGAGGGGGCGGCTCGGCGGCTCGGCCCAAGGGTCTAGCCGTCCAGCCGTCCAATCGCCTGATCACGGCTGCAACGGCGCCTGCTTGGTGAAATCCCCCGCACGGACAATCGCAAACCGGCTGGGATCGAGGAACTTCCGTACCGCGGCGTTCACATCCGTGACGGAGAGCTTCCGCACCTGCTCGTCCATCGCGGCATCGAAGGCCATGGTGCGGTCCAGGTAGAGATCCGTGGCCAGCATGCTGGCGAGCGCGGCGTCCTGCGCCCGCCGGACACTCTGCTCCTGCAGCCATCCGGTGCGGGCCTCGTTCAGCTCATCGGCCGTGAACCCGTCCTTGACAGCGCGGGCCATTTCCTCGCGGAACGCGGTGCTCACCTTGGGAGAATTCTCCGGCGCCGAAATGGCGTAGGTGATCCACTGGCCGCTCTCGTCCTGGGACGAGGCGTTCATGAAGGAGCCGATCCCGTAGCTCAACCCGTCCTTCTGCCGGATGCGGGTGGCGAGCCGGGAATGGAGGAAGCCGCCGCCCAGCATGTAGTCGCCCAGGGTGAGCGCAGCATAGCCGGGCTCATCATCGCGCAGCTTGATATTGAGGCCCGCGATGAAGAACGCATTGGCCTTGTCGGGCGTGTTGAGCACGATGGTGGTTGAGTCGTTCTGGCGGAACTCATTCGGAATCCGCTCATACCTGGCCGGGCTTTTCCAGTTGCCGAGGAACGCGCCCAGCGCTGCGGTGACTTCCTTCGGGTCAAAATCGCCGACGACGGCCACCTGGGCGTGATCGGCCCCGTAGAAGCTCTTGTAGAACGACTGCACCTGCTCCACCGTGGTCGCATTGATGGCGGCCACTTCTTCATCGACTGTCAGCGTGGCGCGCGGGTCGCTCGCGGGATACGGATTCAGGAAGCGGCCAAAGGCCGTGAAGCCCTGGGTCGAAGGCTCCGAACGCTGCTGCTCGATGGCGGCGAGCTGTTCTTCCTTCAGCTCCTTGAACTCTTGCGCATCGAAGCCAGGTTCGCGCAGTACCTCGCCCACCAGCCGCAGCACGGCGGCGAGGTTGGGCCGCTGTGTCTGGATTCGCACGCCGGCGCTGGTGGGGCCGCCGAATACGCTGACCTGCGCCTTGAGCCGGTCGAACTCATCCTTGACCTGCTGGCGGGTCTTGGACCGGGTCCCGCGCATGAGCATGGAGCCCGCAAGATTCGCCGCGGTCGCCTTGCCCCGCACGCCGTCGAGGGTCCCGAAACGGAGCGTCATGGCGACGTTCACGGTCTGCGCCCGCGTCTTCTTGGGCAGCAGCGCCAGCTCGGCGCCACCCGGCAGCACGCCCCGCGTGGTGCGCCGGTCAATGTTGGCAGGCGAGGGATCAAATGCTTCGCCCATCGCCACGGTCGTGTCGCCCTTGTAGTCCTTGACCATGGCGGCCACGTCGGGCGTGGGCGGAATGACGGCGCGCGCGGGCGCGGGCTCCGGAATGAATCGCCCGAAGGTCACGTTGGCCGGACGAAGGTACGCCGCGGCCACCTGCTTCACCTGGTCCGGCGTCACCGCCTTCACCCGGTCGCGGTACAGGAACATCAGCCGCCAGTCACCCATCGAGGCCCACTCGGAAAGACTGAGCGCCGCCCACTCGGAATTGTTGTAGACCAGGTCCCACTGCTTGAGGATGGCCGCCTTGGCGCGGTCCACTTCTTCGGCCGTCGGCGGATTGGTGACTGCACCGGCGATGGCAGTGCGCAGCGCGGCTTCCGCCGGGGCCAGCGAGTCTTCCTTCCGGACCTGGGCGTAGAGAATCAGGACGCCCGGCTGCTTGAGCTGGTACGCCGAGGCGCCGACGTCGGCCGCCAGGCCGGGCTTCACCAGCGCGGTGTACAGCCGGCCTGAGGGGGCGTCGCCCAGCACGTGCTGTAGCACGTCCACGGCGGCAAAGGCGGTGTCCGAACCGGCCGGTACATGGTACGCCGCCATCGCCACCTGCACATCACCGACTCGGCGCAGCGTGACACTCCGTTCGCCGTCCTGGGTGGGTTCCTCGGTGTAGGTGGGCCAGATCTTGAGCACGCCCGAGCGGTCGGGACGCGGGATGGCGCCGAACTTCTGCTGGATCTGCTGCTTGGCGCTGGCCTCGTCGAACTTGCCCGCGACCACCAGCATGGCGTTGTCCGGCTGGTAGTACTTGTGATAGAACTGCTGCAGGCGCTCGATCGGCACCTGCTCGATGTCGCTGCGGGCGCCAATGGTGCTGTGGCCGTAATTCTGCCAGAGGAACGCGGTGGAGAGCACCCGCTCTTCCAGCACGTTGAACGGCGAGTTCTCGCCCGATTCGAATTCGTTCCGCACCACGGTGAATTCGCTCTCGAGGTCCTTCCTGGCGATGTTGCTGTTCACCATCCGGTCCGATTCCATGTCCAGCGCCCAGGTGAGGTTTTCGGGCGTGGAAGGCACGGTCTCGAAGTAGTTGGTGCGATCGTACCAGGTGGTGCCGTTGGCGTTGGAGCCGTGGGTGCTGAGCTCGGCCGGAATGTCGGGGTGCGACGGCGTCCCCTTGAACATCAGGTGCTCGAGCAGGTGGGCCATGCCGGTCTCGCCATAGCCCTCGTGCCGGGAACCGACCATGTAGGTGACGTTGACGGTGACGGTGGGCTTGGACTGGTCCGGGAAGAGCAGCACCCTGAGCCCGTTGGGCAGGGTGTACTCGTGGATGCCCTCGACTGAAGCACCGGCCGTCAGCTCGGGCAGGGTGCCGGAAGCGGGTTGCTGCGCCGATGCCGGCAGCGGCGTCATGACCGCCACGCCGAAGGCAAGCGCCAGCCCGGACGCAAAGCGGGTGTTGCGGAACATGGTCAGCAGGTCCTTGTCAGGAGACCCGCTAAGTATGCGTGCGGAGGCGCGGGGGCGGAAGGCGGCGAGCTGCGAGCTATGAGCTGCGAGCTGCGAGGGGTAAAGCTCTTAGCTCTTAGCTCTTAGCTCTTAGCTCTTAGCTCTTAGCTCTTAGCTCACAGCTCACAGCTCACAGCTCACAGCTCACAGCTCTTAACCCATCCACTCCCTGAACGTCCCCACCAGCAGCCAGGCGTTGAGCCCCACGATCACCGTGGCCACCACCCACGCCACCGCCTTCGTCGCCGGGCGGATGACCAGCTCGCCCATCTTGGCCTTGTCCCCGGTGAACTGGACGAGGGGAATCACGGCGAAGGACAGCTGCAGCGAGAGAATGACCTGGCTCAGGATCAGGAGCGAGACGGTGCCCTTGGCACCGTAGATGGCCGTGACGATGATCGCCGGGATGATGGCGATGCCGCGCGTCACCAGCCGGCGGAGCCAGGGCGCCAGCCGCAGGTTGAGGAAGCCCTCCATCACGATCTGCCCGGCCAGCGTGCCGGTGATGGTGGAGTTCTGCCCCGACGCGAGCAGCGCCACCGCGAACAGCACGCTGGCCGCCGTGGTACCGAGCAGCGGTGCCAGCAGGCGATGGGCATCGGCGATGTCGGCCACGCCATTGTAGCCGGCAAAGTGGAAGGTGGCCGCACTCAGCACCAGGATGGCGCCGTTGATGAAGAATGCAAACAGCAGCGCAATGGTCGAGTCGAAGGTCGAGAAGCGGATGGCCTCACGCCGGGACTCGACATCGTCGCCATAGTGGCGCGTCTGCACGATGGACGAGTGGAGATAAAGATTGTGCGGCATCACCGTCGCACCCAGGATGGCGATGGCGATGTAGAGCATCAGCGGATTGGAGAGAATCTGCGTGGTGGGAATGAGCCCCCGCGCCACTTCGCCGCCGTCCGGCCGCGAGAGGAAAAGTTCCACCGCAAAGCAGGCCCCCACCACCGCCACAAGCGTGATCACCACCGCCTCGAGCCAGCGGAACCCGCGCTGGTGCAGGAACAGGATGATCAGCACATCGAGCGCAGTGAGGCAGACGCCCCAGATGAGCGGAATGCCGAACAGCAGGTTGAGCGCAATGGCGCTGCCGATCACCTCGGCCAGGTCACACGCGGCAATGGCAATCTCGCAGAGCACCCACAGCACCATGGCCACGGGCGTGGAGTAGTGGTCCCGGCAGGCCTGCGCCAGGTCGCGTCCGGTGGCGATGCCGAGCCGGACGGCGAGGCCTTGCAGCAGCATGGCCATCAGGTTGGACAGCAGGATGACGCTGAGCAGCGCGTAGCCGAACTGGGCGCCGCCGGCCAGGTCGCTGGCCCAGTTGCCCGGGTCCATGTAGCCCACCGCCACGAGGTAGCCGGGGCCGGCAAAGGCCAGGGCCTTTCGCCAGAAGCCCGCGCCCTTCGGAATCTTGATGGTGCGATACGATTCGGGCAGGCTGGGTGCTATCCGGGGCCGGCGCCAGCCGATGTGACCCTCAACCGGCGGATGCGACGCGGCGCTCATGACACATCCTCCCGGGTGCACAGCAGCCCGGTGGCGAGCGCATGGCCAACCACGCGCTGGCCGAACGAAGTCTCGATGGTGACCGGCCCGTCGAACGGGGCGACATCAACCACGCCGAACCGGAGCCCCGGACGGAGGCCGAGGGAGCCGAGATAGCGAAGCCGCTCAGGGTCGGACACGGAGACACGCGACAGGGTACAGTTATCGCCGGCGGCCAGGGCCGTGAGCGGAATGCCCTCGAGATCCGGGATACTGCCGTCGGCGGCGGGAATCGGGTCACCATGGGGATCGCAGGACGGATGGCCCAGCGCCGCCGCC
>DASSTP010000005.1:0-19495 GCA_035707845.1 Gemmatimonadales bacterium
GACTTTGCCAATCTTACCGTCGGTGACTCCGGCAAGGGCCCGGTCCTGGCCTGGGCTGCCCGCCAGCTGGCCGCCACCGGGGCTGCGCCTGGCGTGCTCCTGCGGCGCGAGTCGCCTTGGGCGCGGGCCGCGCTTGTGCATGCCGTGCCCTCGGCTCGGGTCGCGTCGTCGCCGACTACGCCTGAGGGGATTGCAACCCTTGCAGCCGAGGGCGCGCGGGTGGCGCTGGTCGAAGCCACGACGCCGGCAGCAAACTCCGGCGCCCGTTTGCGCGTGGCGGTGCTGGGTGCGGAGAGCAGCAGGGCGGTGCGCTGGCCGGTGCCTGCCGGCCCCTGGCGCGCGCCCTGGACCTCGCTCCGGGACGTAGACTTTGTGGTCATCACCCGGAGGCGTGCGCCGCGCGAGGCAGCCAGCGATCTGGCGCAGCGGGTCGCCGCCTCCACCAGCGCCCCGATCGCCATCGCCCATCTCGGCGTGCGGCATTTCGAGGCGCTGGTCTCGGGCGTGGAGCATCCGGCCGCGGCGCTGGCCGGCCGGCGGGTCGTCGCGGCATCAGGAAGCGCGGATCCGGGCGCATTTGTCTCCCAGATCAAGGCGACCGGTGCCGCGGTTCAGGTGGCCACCTGGGACGCCACGGGCGACCTGCGTGACGAGGATGTGGCGTGGCTCGCCCATGCGGCGCGCCGGGCGGACTATGTGGTGATCTCGGAACTCGACGCCGCAAAACTCCGCGACCGGTGGCCCGCGCGCGTGGCCGAACCGCTGGTTGCGATCATTGATCTGACCTGGGAATCGGGGGGCGAGGCACTGGCCGCCGCCCTCGATGCAGTCGTTGCGTCGGCCGTGGCCGGCTGACGTGTCGTGTTCACCCGCAGGACCTCACCATCTGCCGGAGCGTTGTCCGGAGCATCCATGACCAGCCCCAATTCATCAGCTGCCACCCGTCCGATCATCCGTCCCGACAAGGACCGCTTCCTCTCCGAGGAGAACCCGTTCGAGGCGATGATGTCACGCTTCGACTACGCCGCGGAAAAGCTCAATCTCGACGCCGGACTCTACAAGATCCTGCGGAACCCCGAGAAGCAGATCACCGTTTCGATCCCGGTGCCGCGCGACAACGGAGAGCTGGAGGTGTACACCGGCTATCGCGTGCTGTACAACACCTCACGCGGACCGGCCAAGGGCGGGATCCGGTTTGACCTGAACGTGAGCCTCGACGAGGTCACGGCACTCGCGGCGTGGATGACCTGGAAATGCGCGGTGGTAAACATCCCCTTCGGCGGCGCCAAGGGCGGTGTCATCTGCGATCCCACCGAGATGTCAGCGACGGAAATCGAGCGGCTGACCCGGCGCTACACGTCCAGCATCATCGAGGTGCTGGGGCCCGACTCCGACGTGCCGGCGCCGGATGTCAACACCAACGAGCGGGTGATGGCGTGGATCATGGACACCTACTCCATGCACAAGCGGCACACCGTGACGGCCGTCGTCACCGGCAAGCCGGTCTCGCTGGGCGGATCGCTGGGGCGGCGGGAGGCCACCGGCCGCGGCTGCATGTTCGTGACCCGCGAGGCGCTGCGTCGCCATGGCATCCCGATCGAGGGCGCACGGATCGCAGTACAGGGCTTCGGCAACGTCGGGTCGGTGGCCGCGCGGCTGCTGCAGGCCCAGGGTGCCCGGATCGTCGCCATCAGCGACAAGTCCGGCGGTATCTACAATGACAAGGGACTCGATCTCGACGCGGCCCAGGAGCACATCCGCGCCAAGCGGCTCCTTGCCGGGTTCCCCGGCGGTGAAGCCGTGACCAACGAGGAACTCCTCAAGCTCCCCTGCGAGGTCCTCCTGCCGGCCGCGCTGGAGAATGTTATCACCAGCAAGAACGCCCGTGACATCCAGGCCCGCATCATCTGCGAAGGGGCCAACGGACCCACCACCGCCAACGCCGACCGCATCCTCGACGAGAAGGGGGTATTCGTCATCCCCGACATCCTGGCCAATGCCGGCGGCGTGACGGTCAGCTATTTCGAGTGGGTGCAGGACCGGGGCGGCTATTTCTGGGACGAAGAGACCGTCAATTCCCGGCTCGAGCGGATCATGGTGCGGGCGTTCGACGAAGTCACCGGCATGGCGGACAAGTACCAGACCACCAACCGGATCGGCGCCTACATGCTTGCCATCGAGCGGGTGTCCGAGGTGCACCGGCTCCGCGGGATCTATGCCTGATGCAGGTCACGCTCCTCGCGGTCGGGCGGTTGCGGCCCAGCTTCCGCGAGGCGTGTGACGATTACCTGCGGCGTCTCTCGCGCTACGTCGCAATGCGCGAGGTGGAAGTGCGGGAGGCGTCGCGTGCGCCCACCCCGGAGGTGCAGCGGAAGGACGAGGCAGCGCAGCTTCTCGCGCGCGTGCCGGAGGATAGCGATCTTGTCTGCCTGGCCCGTGTCGGGAAGGCGTGGTCCAGTGCGCAGCTGGTGGAGCAGGTGAGCCGCTGGCAGCTCCGGGCGCGTCCCGTGGCGGTGCTCGTCGGCGGCTCCCATGGGCTCGACGACGCGCTGCTGGAGCGGGCCGAGGCGCGCTGGAGCCTGGGCCCCCTGACCCTGCCGCACGAACTCGCCCGGGTCATCGTCGTGGAGCAGCTGTATCGGGCGTGGACCATCCTGCGCGGCGAGCCGTACCACAAGGCACGGCGGGGCAGATAACACCATGGCCGAATGGTTCGAGGAGTGGTTCAACGAGGAGTACCTGGCGCTCTATCCTCATCGCGACGACGCCGACGCGGGACGGCTCGTGGCCGCGCTGCAGGAGCGCCTCCCCTGGCATGCTGGGATCCGGGTACTGGACGTGGCCTGCGGCCCTGGGCGGCACGCGCGCGCCTTCGAAGACGCCGGCGCCGACTGCATCGGTGTCGACCTCTCGATGGCGCTGCTGCGCCGGGCCCAACTCACCAGCAGTGCCCCGCTCATCCGGGCCGACATGCGGGCACTGCCCATCCGGCCCGGCTCCATGGACCTGACGGTCAACCTGTTCACCAGCTTCGGTTACTTCGACAGCGAAGATGAGCACCAGAGTGCGCTGAGCGAGATGGTCGCGACTGTGCGCCCCGGCGGCTGGTTCGTGCTCGACTTCCTCAATTCTGACCTGGTACGGCGGTCATTGGTGGCGCACGAATCGCTTTCGCTTCACGGTACGCCCATCGAGGTCAATCGTCGCCTGACCGACACCGGGCGCTTCGTCTGCAAGTCGCTGCGCAGCAGCGACGGCCGCTCCTGGTTCGAGCGTGTGCGGCTGTTCGACGCCGATGAACTGGAGGCCATGCTCATGGGTGCCGGCGTGACCGTCCGCTTCCGCATGGGCGACTACAACGGCGCACTCCCCGGACCGGCGCAGCCGCGCCTCGTGCTGGGCGGGCAGGTGGGGATATGAGCTTTCGCATCGTCACGAATGGCCCCCTTGGACCGATGCCGGCGCTCGCCCAGCGCACCGGGTCCATCTCGGCGTCAGTGGCAGCCGCCATTGTGCCTGCGGGCGCAGCCGACACGCTGGCGGCGCGCCTCGCGCTGCCCGGCGCCCTCACGGTGACGACCGGCCAGCAGCCAGCCCTCTTCCTTGGCCCGCTCTACACCCTGCACAAGGCGCTGTCCGCGGCCGCATTGGCGCAGTTGCTGGAGGAACGCTGGGGGCGGCCGGTGGTCCCGGTGTTCTGGGTCGCCGGCGATGACCATGACTGGGAAGAGGCCCGCGGTGCGCACTGGCTCGACGAGGCCGGCCAGATCGTGACGGGGCTGTTGCCGGAGCGTGAACCAGACGCACCCATGACGCCCCTCTGGCGCGAGACGCTGGGCGACGGCATCCACGCGCTGCTGGATCGGTTCGCGCGCGGCCACGCAACTGCTCCCGCGGCACAGCCGGTGGTGGAGCTGCTGGAGCGCTGCTTCACGCCCGGACAGACCCTGGCGGGGGCTGCCGGCCAGATGCTGGCCGAGCTCCTCGCGCCGCTCGGGGTGCTGGTGCTCGACAGCACGGCAGCCCCCTTCAAGCAGGCGGCGGGACCGCTGCTGCTCCGGGCGCTTCGCCAGCATGCTGAACTCAGTCGGCAGCTCCAGGCGCGCACGGAGCAGCTGCGGAAGGCGGGACGCGATCCAGGGCTGGAGCACGACCCCGCTGCCACGCTGGTCATGCTCGACGGTCCGGACGGCCGCGACCGCATCGTGACCGACGGGTCGGGCTATCGCCTCCGGCGGGCCGGCACCTCCATCGCACTCCGTGATCTCGAGCAGATCGCCGAGCACGAGCCGCAGCGCCTGTCGGCCAATGTGCTCCTGCGGCCGGTCGTCGAGAGTGAACTGCTCGGCACGGTGGGCTACTGCGCGGGGCCTGGCGAGTTGCGCTACCTGGCGCTCGCCAGCGTCGTATTCGAGGTGCTCGGGGTACCGCGCCCCGCCGCAGTGCCGCGCTGGAGCGGCCTGCTCGTTGATTCATACACCGATCGGATGCTGGCACGATTTGGCGTGTCGCTCGAACAGCTGCGCGATCCCGCGCGCGATGTCCTGGCCATGGCCGCGGCTGACCGGCTCACGCCCGATACCGTGACGGCGCTCAACCAGCTGCGGCGCTCGGTACGGGAGCACTTCGAGGTGCTGGACAGGGAAGCCGCAGCCATCGCGCCTCCGCTCGAGCGCTCGGCGGAAGGATCGGAACGCCGGATCGAGTTCGAGCTCAGCCGGCTCGAGCGGCGACTGGTTCGCAGCCTCAAGCGCCGGCACGAAACCGAGCTGCGGCAGCTGGCGCGCGCCCGCACGTTCGTGCTTCCGGCCGGCCGGCCGCAGGAGCGCATGCTCTGCGTCGCCGAGCCACTGGCCCGCTTCGGGCTGCCGGTCATGGAGGCGGTGCGCGAAGCGGCGCTCGCCGGCTACCAGTCGGCCCTTGAAGGGCCACTCGTTCCCGCCTAGACTCGGCACCATGTGGATCGTCGCGCTGGTGCTGCTCCTGGCCCTGCTGATTCCGATTCTCGGCATTCTCCTCGATTCGCCGATCGGACGGGCCATCGCGCGCCGTCTCGAGGGGCCGGAGACGGCCACGCCCGAGCTCACCGAGCTGGCGCGCAAGGTCGAACTGCTCGAGTCGGAGGTCGATGATCTCACCCGCAGCGTGGAGACGCTGAAGGAGGACAACGCCTTCCTGCAGCGCTTGGTCGAGGACGCGCCCGTGCGGCCCCCGCTGCCACCGCCGAGCGGATCCTGAGCCCCCGCCGGCGCCCGGCGGTCATGGTCGCGGCTGGCATCCTGGCCAGCCGGCTCGTCGGATTCCTGCGGGGCGCCGCGATCGCGCACTTCCTGGGGGCCGGCGGCGCCGCGGATGCCTGGCAGGCCGCGTTCCGCATCCCCAACTTCCTGCAGAATCTTTTCGGCGAAGGCGCCCTCTCCGCGTCGTTCATTCCGGTGTATGCCGGCCTGCTCGCCGAGGAGCGGCGGGAGGATGCCCGCCGAGTTGCGGGTGCAGTCGCCGCGCTCCTCGGTACGGTGATCGCGGTGCTGGTGCTCGCCGGTGTGCTGCTCACACCGTGGCTCATCAACCTGATCGCCCCCGGCTTCAGCGGCGAACGGCGCGAACTCGCGATCACGCTCGTCCGCATCATTTTTCCCGGCACCGGCCTGCTGGTACTCTCGGCGTGGTGCCTTGGAATTCTCAATAGTCACCATCGTTTCTTCCTGTCGTACGCCGCACCGATCGCATGGAATGTCGCGATCATAGCCGCGCTCGTCGGCTTTGGGGGCTCCAGCACTCCGGGCCAGCTCGCCATCTATGCGGCGTGGGCCTCGGTGGCGGGGAGCCTGCTCCAGATCCTGGTGCAGCTTCCCACCGTCGTTCGGCTCCTGGGCGGGATCCGGCTGAGTTTCGCGCGCCGCGATCCCGACGTGCGCGAAGTGGTGCACAACTTCGGGCCGGCGTTCGTGGCCCGGGGTGTCACCCAGATATCGGCATACATCGATACACTCATCGCCTCGTTCCTCCCTCTCGGCGCGCTCGCCAATCTGGCGTATGCCCAGATGCTCTACACGCTGCCCGTCAGTCTCTTCGGCATGTCGATCTCGGCCGCGGAGCTCCCCGCGATGGCGAGCGCCCGCGGCGATGACGCGGAGGTGCAGGGCTACCTGCGTGACCGGCTGCAGGGAGGCCTGAGGCATATCGCGTTCTTCGTGGTGCCGTCGGCCGCGGCATTCCTTGCCATTGGCCATGTGCTGGCGGCGCTGCTGTTCCAGAGCGGGCGCTTCACGGCCGACGACAGCCTGACGGTGTGGAGCATCCTTGCCGGCTCCGCCGTGGGACTGCTGGCCGGGACGCTCGGCCGGCTTTACTCCTCCACCTTCTACGCCCTGCGCGACACCCGCACACCGCTGCGATTCGGCATCATCCGGGTGCTGCTCACCATCGCCTTGGGCTGGTTTGCAGCACTGCGACTCCCCGGGCTGCTCGGATACGATGCCCGCTGGGGCGCTGCCGGCCTCACGGCTTCCGCCGGCCTGGCCGCGTGGATCGAATTCACCTTGCTGCGGCGAGCACTGAATCACCGGATCGGCAGGACCGGCATTCCGGCGAACTTCATCGCGCGGCTCTGGCTCGCCGCACTGGCGGCCGTCGCGGTCTCGTGGTCCCTCCTGGTGTGGGCTCCCCTCGGCGGACCCAAGGTGCGCGGGGTAGTGGTGGCTGGAACTTTTGGGCTGGTCTACGTGTTCTTCGCCATGCTCCTGCGCGTGCCGGAAGCGCGCGCCCTGCTCGGCCGCCTGAATTCATGATGGATCTCCCAGACCAGCTGCAGCGCAAGCTCGCCACATTGCCCGACACTCCCGGCGTCTATCTCTGGAAGGACGCGGAGGGTGGCATCCTGTACGTGGGCAAGGCCAAGCGTCTGTCGAGCCGGGTGCGGAGCTATTTCACCGCTGACTTCGCCGACAGCCCCAAGAACCGGCTCCTGCGTACCCGGATCGCGGATGTCGAGACCATCGTGGTGCCGGACGAGGCGCAGGCGCTCGTGCTCGAGAACAACCTCATCAAGGAGTATCGTCCCCGGTTCAACGTCGTCTTCAAGGACGACAAGAGCTATCCGTCGATCGCGGTGACCGTGGGTGAGCCGTTTCCGCGGGTGCTGGTCACCCGCCGGCGCAACATCCCGGGCGCACGCTACTTCGGGCCCTTCACGGATGTCGGCCTGCTGCGCCGGACCCTGGCCATCGTGCGGCGGCTGTACACCGTGCGGAGCTGCCCTGATGACATCCCGCGCGAGCGGCGGGAGCGCCCCTGCCTGGACTATCACATCGGCCGCTGCAAGGCGCCCTGTGTCGGGTGGCAATCCGAGGCCGACTATCGGGCCATGATCGGCGAGGTGCTCGATTTCCTGGAGGGCCGCACCGTCGACGTCCGGGAGCGGGTGCGCACTGCGATGTTCGGCGCGGCCGAGCGGGAGGACTTCGAGCGGGCGCAGGAGCTGCGCGACGCGCTCAAGTGGCTGGAGCGCCTGGAGGAGCCGGCCGCCGTCGAAGTCATTGGCACGGGAGACGCCGATGTCATCGGCTACGCCCGCGATGGCGACGACGCGGTCGGCGTGCTGCTTCGGGTAAGGGATGGTCGCGTCCTTGCACGAGAGCACCGCTTTCTCGAGAGCGTGGACGAAGAAGCCGATGATGCGGTCCTGTCTGCCTTCCTCGTGCGCTTCTATGCGATTGCCGAAGGGCGGGCCCGCAGGGTGGTGCTGCCGTTCCCGCCCGCGGACCTGGACGCGCTGCAGGCCCTGCTGCCCGACACGCAGTGGAGCACGCCGCAGCGGGGAACCGCAGCGCGCTGGCTGACGCTGGCTGACGACAATGCCCGCCACCTGCTGGAAAGCCTGCGCATCGAATCGTTCGAGACCGAAGAGCGCGCGGAGGATCCGGTCTATGCGCTGGGTCGTGACCTCGGGCTCAACACCGTCCCGCGCAGCTTCGTCTGCATCGACATCAGCCACAACCAGGGGCGGGACATCGTGGGCTCGCTGGTGTGGTTCGAGGCGGGTCGTCCCCGCAAGAGCGAGTATCGTCGCTACCGCATCAAGGGGCTGGCGCAGCAGGACGACTTCGCGGCGATCCACGAAGTAGTCACACGCTTTCTTGCGCGCCGCCGGGACGAGCAGCTGCCGCTCCCCGACCTCATGGTCATCGACGGCGGGAAGGGCCAGCTGAGTGCTGCGCTCCGGGCCGCGCACGAGCTCGGTGTGGTGGAGCTGCCGATCATCAGCCTCGCCAAGAAGGAGGAAGAGGTCTTCATGGCAGGCCGCGCCGAAAGCCTCCGGCTGGGCCGGCGTGCGCCATCACTGCGCCTGCTGCAGCGCGCGCGTGATGAAGCCCATCGTTTCGGCGTGGCGTTCAGCCGGAAGCGGCGCACCGCGCGCACGATCACCTCGGAGCTGCTCAACATTCCCGGCATCGGATCCGCCCGCCGGCACCTGCTGCTCGAGCGCTTCGGCAGCCTGGCCGGCGTTCGCACGGCAACGCACCAGGAAATCGCCGCCCTCCCCGGATTCTCGGATGGGCTGGCCATACGTATTCTCGAATATCTCAAACAATGACTCGCACCGGATTCGACTGGATTCTCTCGTGTCCCGCCTGTGGCGCGACTGCGTCGGCGGATGGCCTTCCCACCCTCTGCAGCTGTGGTCACCCATGGCTGGTGCGCTACCCTCGCCGCCGATACACGCTGAAGGACCGGGCCGCGGTGCGACGGGGCCGCAGCATGTGGCGCTTTGCCGAGTGGCTCCCGATCATGCCTGGCGAGGAGCCGGTTTCCCTCGGCGAGGGCGACACGCCGCTGCTGGCGGTGCCGCGCACGGCGGAGCGCCTCGGACTGAACGATCTCTGGGTCAAGGACGAAGGAGTCAACCCCACCGGATCATTCAAGTCGCGAGGCATCGCCGCTGCCGTGACGCGTGCCAGGCTGGGCGGGGCGCGCGGCCTGGTGCTTCCTACAGCCGGCAATGCCGGGGTGGCGAGCAGCGCCTACGGCGCGCGGGCGGGATTGCCCGTGCGAGTCTATGCGCCACGCTCCACGCCGCCGATGCTACTGGCGCAGGTGCGGCGCTTTGGCGGTGACCTCGTGCTGGTGGACGGCCATATCGGCGACTGCGGCAAGCTGGCTCGCGAATTTGCACGGGAGCAGGGCTGGCTCGATCTCTCCACGCTCAAGGAGCCCTACCGCATCGAGGGCAAGAAGACGCTTGGCCTGGAACTCGCCATGCAGTCCGACTGGCGGCTGCCCGATGTGATCATCTACCCCACTGGTGGCGGCACGGGACTGATCGGCATGTGGAAGGCGTTCCAGGAACTGGATGCCGCCGGCTGGACCACCGACCCCGCTCCCCGCATGTACACCGTGCAGAGTGAAGGGTGCGCACCCATGGTCCGGGCTTTCGACACTCGGGCCGAGCGCGCGGAGCCGTGGGAAAACCCGCAGACCGCGGCCAGCGGGCTCCGCGTTCCCGGGCCAATCGGCGACCGGCTGATGCTGCAGGCGCTACGGGAGTCCGAGGGAGGGGCAGTGGCAGTGCGCGACGAGGCACTCCTCGCCGCTGCCTCCACCGCGACTGCCACGGAGGGAATCGACCTTTGTCCCGAAGGTGGCGCCGCGCTGGCCGCAGCGGCCGAGCTCGCGCGCCGAGGCGAAATCCTGCCGGATGAACGCGTCGTTGTCTTCAATACCGGTGCGGGCTGGCTCTACCAGAGCCCGTGATTTGCCGCGCTGCACCGGCACGGCCATCTTTCCCTTCCTATGCCACGACGCTTCGCGATCATCGATCCGTCCGCCGGCGTGAGCGGAGACATGCTGCTCGGCGCCCTCGTGGGCGCCGGCGCTGACCCTGCCTGGCTCACGGGCCTGCCAGCGCGACTCGGGATTGACGGCGTCACGGTGGAAATCGCGGAGGTGGACCGGGCGGCCATCCGGGCCACCAAGGTCACGGTTCGCCTGGCTGACGGGTCGCACGAGGGCCCGGGCGACATCGCGCCGCGCCACCATGTACATGCGCATGGCGCGGCGGACCAGGCAGGAGAGCATGTCCACGGAGGGCACGCCCCCCATCGCCATGTCGGAGAGCTGCTCGCCATGGTGGAGTCGGCTCCGCTTTCCGGGTGGGTGCACGCACGCGCGACCGCATGCTTCCGACTGCTGGCTGAGGCGGAGGGGCGGGTGCACGGGGTGGCGCCGGACGACGTAGCGCTACATGAAGTGGGCGCCCTGGACGCGCTGGTCGATATCGTCGGCGTGGTCGAGGGCTTCGAGCAGCTGGGCATTTCGGAGATCTACCACTGGCCGCTGGCGCTCGGCGACGGCTGGGTGCGGGCGGCCCACGGCGTCATGGCAGTGCCCACGCCTGCCACCGCGTTGCTCGCCGAAGGGATGACGGTGCGCAACGACGGCCCGGCGCGGGGCGAGGCCACCACGCCAACCGGCGCCGCCTTGTTGCGGGCGTTAAGCAATGGGCCGCCGCCCTCGGCGTGGCGGATGCGGCAGAGCGCATTCGGGGCAGGCGAGCGGAATCCGGAGAGCTATGCGAACGTGGTCCGGCTGATCGTGGCGGAGCCGGTGCAGGAGGCTGCCGAAATTGTGGTGCTGGCCACAGACCTCGATGACCTCAGCCCCGAATACTTGGAGCCGCTGCGCGAGGCGATGGTGGCGGCCGGTGCCCTGGATGTGCAGGTCTGGGCCACCATGGGAAAGAAGGGCCGGGTATCTTTCAGGATTGAGGCGCTGGCCGCGCCCGATGCGCAAGCGGCCGTGAGTGACGCCCTGCTGCGCCACAGCACGACGGGCGGCCTGCGGCTCTGGCGTGCCAACCGGACCACCTTGGAACGTCAAATTGTCACCCGGACAACGGAGGACGGTGACCAGGTCCGGGTGAAGGTTTTCGAGGCTCCAGATGGCTTGAGGGAAAAGCCGGAACTCGATGATTTACAAGAAGTTGCGCGCCGCACCGGACACCCCGTGCCACGGGTGGCAAGAGAGTTGCAAGATCACCGAGCGCGCCGTGCCGGCCAGACTGGCAGCCGCGAATCAACGACCTCGACGTCTCAGGAGTAACGATGAAAATTGGCGCCGTAGTTCTCTTGCTCGGACTTCTGCCGGCCGCCGCGGTGGCGCAGGATTCGACGCAGGCGATGCCGGTTGCTCAGAAAATTGCCCGGGCCATGCGGGCTGCCTTCCCCAAGTTTGAAGCTGCGCAGTGTTCGGCAGACAAGGGGCTGCACTTCAAGGTGAGCTCGGCCAAGGTCTACCTCAAGACCGCGGTGGAAACACCGGTAGAGGAAAACAAGGCTCGCGCGCTCGACAATGGTGAGCGCGTTGCCAGCGAAGCCATCAGCCAGAACGGCCAGGACAAGAGCGCGGGCGCCTGGTACTATCTCGGCCGTATCGAGCTCCGGAAGGGGAACGTCACGGCGGCAGACAGCGCGCTGTCCAAGGCCGTGGCGATTGCGCCGGACTGCGCTGACGATGTGGCAAAGTACCGTCGAGCCGCCTGGGTCCCGGTCATCAACCAGGGGATCGATTTCCTCAAGGCCAAGCAGGCGGACTCTGCCACGACCTATTTCGAGCTGGCCAACCGGCTCTTCGCCAAGTCCCCCCATGCCTATTACTACCTGGCGACCATGGCCTTCGACGCGGGCAACATGGACCGCGCGCTGGTCTACTTTGATTCGTCCCTGGCGGTGCCGGCAGATACCGCCGATGCCCAGCTCCAGGACCAGGCCACCTTCAACAAGGCGGTCGTCCTCCTCCGCATGAACCGGGGCACCGAAGCGGTCCCGATACTCCAGAAGTTCACTGCCGAGCACCCGGATGACATCAACGCGAAGAAGGCGCTGATGTCGGCCTACCAGGCGGCTGGACAGCAGGACAGCGTGAATGCGGTGGCTGCGCAGCTCGAGGCCGCCGGCGAGAGCGTCCAGCGCACTGCGGCGGTTGACACGACGCCGTTCAATGCGGCGGTCACGGCGTTCAATGAGGAGCGCTGGGCCGATGCCGCCGCGGCCGCCGAAAAGGTGGCTGCCGCCGAGCCGTACAACCGCGATGCCGTGTACATGCTGGTTGCGTCGTACTACCGGCTGAAGAAGGGACCGGAACTGGTGCGCTGGGGCAAGCAGCTCATCGGTATGGATCCCGGGAGTGAGGCGGGCCTGCAGATGCTCGGCTTCGGCTACAACCTGACCAACGACAGCAAGGACGCCGTGGCCACCCGACTCAAGCTCAATGGCTTGCCGGTGGCCATCGGCAAGCCGGCCCTCGCGGTCACGCCTAGCGGCGCCACCTTCACCGCCACGGCCACCGGTAGGGACGCCACCAACTCGACCGGCAAGGCGATTCCCGCCCACCCGGTGACGCTGACGGTGGAGTTCGTCAACAAGGACGGCGCGGCGGTTTCGACCAGTGAAGTAACCGTGCCGGCGCTCAAGGCGGGCGAGACGTTCGATATCAGCGCCGCGGCGCAGGGCGCAGGCATCGCGAGCTGGCGGTATACGCTGAAGTAGCAGGGTCGACGGCTTTTGGCTGCTGGCGGCTGGCGCCAAGCCCTGGGCGTCAGCCGCCAGCAGCCAACCGCCAATAGCCAACAGCTGGGGGAGCGCATGACGGGAATCGAGGCCGCCCGCGAGGGCCTCACCACCACCCGGGCACCGTTCATCGAGCGGGCGCAGGCCAGTGGCCAGCTCTACATCCACCAGCCGTATGAGCTCTACAGTGAAGCCAACCACGAGGCGTGGCGGCGGCTGTTTGCCCGGATGGAAAGTCGCTGGCGTCAGTATGCCAATCCCCGCTTCCTCCAGGGCATTGACAATCTCTGCCTGGACCCGGCGCGCGTGCCGCACTTGGATGACGTGAATCGGTTCCTCAGCCCACTCACTGGCTTCAAGGCCAAGCCGGTGAGCGGGTACGTGCCGGCGTTCCTCTTTTTTGACTGTCTCCGGAACCGTGAATTTCCCACGACCGTCACGATCCGCGATGTGGAGACACTCGACTACCTGCCAGAGCCGGACATTTTCCACGACATCGCGGGCCACGTGCCGATGCACACAGACCGGGCATTTGCGGACACGCTGGTGCGCTTCGGCGACTGCGCCCACACCGCGGCAGGCATCGTGGCCAGCATCCCGGACGAGCACGAGCGGATCCGGCGGCTCACCAGCATCCAGAAGGCGATGGCGCGCTTCTTCTGGTTCACGATCGAGTTCGGGCTCATGCGGGATGGCGACGCGCTCAAGGTCTACGGGAGCGGGCTACTGAGCTCCTACGGCGAGATTGCCCACGCCATCGATGCGCCGGAGGTCCAGCGCTACCCGCTCCAGCTGGAGTGGGTCGTCAACCAGTACTTCGAGATTGATCACTACCAGCCGCTGCTCTTCATCGTCGACTCGTTTGACCACCTGTTCGAGCTGGTGGGGCAACTGGAGACCTGGATGCAGGAAGGGAAGCTGGACAACGTGTCGCCGGGCGAGCCCGCGGTCAGCGAGCCCGACCTGCGCAGCTTCCTCGAGGCCGCCGAGCGAGTCTAGGACCGTGAGCGCTTGACAGCGCCGCCGCCGACGCGGCATCTTCCCGCCCGTCGCGGGAGTAGCTCAGTTGGTAGAGCTCCAGCTTCCCAAGCTGGCTGTCGCGGGTTCGAGTCCCGTCTCCCGCTCTGATCGAGGCCGCCGCCGGTCATCCCGGCGGCGGCCTTTTTTTGCCCGCTGAGAGCCGACCTCGGCCGGATGGTCGAAGTCGCGGCACGTGTTGAAGTTATCGCCGACTTAAAGTATTTTGTGAGGTCTGAATTGCCGAGCGCTACCGCATGGTGAAGGTCACTGAAGTACATCCGGACTCATTGGGTGCCGAGCTGGGTTTCCTCCCGGGAACCGAACTGCTCGCCATCAACGGGCGCGAGCTGCATGACTTTCTCGACTGGGAGTTTCTCTCGGCTGAGGAAGCCTTTGAGCTCGACGTGCGGCAGCCGGACGGGGAACTCCTCCGCTTTGACATCGAGCGTTCGCTTGAGGAGCCGTTCGGGCTGAGCCTCGAGCCGCCCCGGGTGCGGCGCTGTGCCAACCGGTGTGACTTCTGCTTTGTGGATGGCTTGCCGCAGGGACTTCGTCAAGGGCTCTACATCCGTGATGATGACTACCGGCTCTCATTCCGGTATGGCCACTTCGTGACGATGACCAATCTCAAGGACTGGGACATCGACCGGATCATTGAATACCGCCTCTCGCCGCTCTATGTCTCGGTGCACGCCACCGACCCGGTCACCCGTCGCCTGGTGCTGCGGAATCCGCTTGCCCAGGACATCGTGCCCATGCTGCAGCGGTTCGCCGGGCACGGGCTTGTCTTCCACACCCAGATCGTGATGTCGCCGGGTGTCAACGATGGCGCGGTGATGGAGCAGACCCTGTCCGACCTCTACGCCATGGGAAGCGCGGTGCTCAATTGCTCGGTGGTCCCGGTTGGCCTAACCGAGCACAGCAAGCATCACCTGGTGCGCGAACCCACGGGGGGGGAATGCCGCGCCGCGGTGGCGACGGTCGAGCAGTGGGCGGCGCGTGCGCGCCAGGAGCGGGGAATTACGTGGGCGTATGGTGCTGATGAGCTCTACAATCGGGCGGGGCTGGAACTGCCGCCGGAAAGCGCCTACGGGACGTTCGAGCAGGTGGAGAACGGCGTGGGCGCGGTTCGATTCCTCCAGCGATGCGTGCGTGAGGATCGGGACCTCTTCCAGGCGTGGCGCGGTCTCCGGATCGGCGTGATCACGGGCACGGCCATGGGGCCGTTGCTGCCGCAGGTGCTCGACGACATCGCGGCGGCGTCGAGCGCCACGATGGAACTCATCGCCGTCGAGAACACCCTCTTCGGGCCATCCGTCACGACCGCTGGATTGCTGCCCGGACGAGCAATCGCGGCGGCCATCGCCGGCCGCCAGGACCTGGACCTCATCCTGGTGCCGGGCGAGGCGGTGAACGACGACGGGCTCTTCATGGACGACCTGTCCTTCCGCGAGCTCGCGTCCGGCCACGCGGCTGAAGTCCGGCTCTCGAAGCGCTTTTCGGACGCCCTCCCGCTGGCCTGCGCCGCGTGAGCAAACCCACCGTTGCCATTGTGGGCCGGCCCAACGTGGGCAAGTCCACGCTCTTTAATCGGATCATCGGCGGGCGCCGGGCCATCGTCTCCGAGCAACCGGGCACGACTCGCGATCGCCATTTCGGCGACGCCGAATGGTCGGGTCGGCGGTTCTGGCTCGTGGATACCGGTGGCCTGGTGCCGGACTCGGCTGAAGCCATGGATCGCGCCATCGCGCGCCAGGTGGAGTTTGCGCTTGATGAGGCCGATGTGATCGTCTTCGTCACCAACGGGCGCGACGGTGTCCATCCGATGGATCTTGCTGTCGCCGACCGGCTCCGGAAATCGGGACGGCCGGTGGTCCTGGCGGTGAACAAGCTCGACACCCTGGAGCACGCCACCGAACAGTACGACTTCTATCGCCTCGGCTTCGGCGAGCCGTACGGAATTTCGGCGGCGTCGGGCAAGGGAACCGGCGATCTGCTCGAGGCGCTGGTGGGCCTCCTTCCGCCGCGCACCGACGCCGAGGCAGAAGACACCATCGGCGTGGCGGTGGTGGGACGACCAAACGTCGGCAAGTCCTCACTGGTCAACCGGCTGCTGGGTGAGGAACGCCACGTCGTCTCGCCCGTGGCCGGGACCACGCGCGATGCCGTGGACTCGCTGCTGCGCTATCATGGCCGGGCCATCAACTTCATCGACACCGCGGGGCTTCGGAAGCGCTCGAAGGTCGCCGACGATCTCGAGTTCTATTCCACGCTTCGCACCGAGCGTGCGGTGGAACGCGCCGACGTCTGCGTGCTGGTCGTGGATGCGGCGCTCGGACTTCATGCGCAGGACCTGCGGATTGCCACCTCGGCATGGGAACGGGGTGCGGCACTCATCGTGGCCGTCAACAAGTGGGATCTCGTCGAAGAGAAGGATGCGCAGACGGCGCAACGGGGCGAGAAGACCATCACCGAGCGGGCGCCGTTTCTCAACTTCGTGCCGTTTCTCTACGTCTCCGCCGCGACCGGACAGCGCGTGCACCAGTTGCTCGACCTGATCTGCACCGTGGCTGACGAACGCGAGAAGCGGGTGCAGACCGCCGAGGTCAACAAGGTGCTGGAGCAGCTGGTCCAGCGGAACAGCCCGCCGCAGCGCCCGGGTGAAGAGGTCAAGTTGCTCTATGCGTCGCAGGTCGGGACCAGCCCGCCGACGATCGCCATCGTGACCAACCGGCCCGATGACGTGCCCGAGGCCTACCAGCGCTACCTGGCCAACGGATTCCGCGACGCCTGGGATTTCCGGGGCTCGCCGCTGCGGCTCAAGTTCACGGCCCGGGGCTCGAAGCGTCGGTGACGCGGCTCGTGCTCGCGCTGCTGGCGTCCTATCTCCTCGGCGCCATTCCCACCAGCTTCCTGGCGGGCAAGCTGTTTCGCGGGATCGATCTGCGCCAGCATGGCAGCGGGAACCTGGGCGCCACCAATCTGTACCGCACGCTGGGCGCCAGGTTTGCCATTCCGGTGGGCCTGTTCGACATGGCCAAGGGCGCGGTTCCGGTCATGCTCATCGCGCCGATGGCGTCCAGCTCCAAGTACGTTGCCATTCTCTGCGGCATCATGGCGGTGGTGGGCCATGTGTTCTCCGTGTTCGTGCGCTTCCGGGGCGGGAAGGGCGTGGCCACCGCATCGGGGGTGATGCTGGGGCTCACCCCGTGGGCCGTGCTGGTATCGCTCGCAGTCTGGCTCATCGTGGTCCGCGCATCGGGTTACGTCTCGCTTGGCAGCATGGCCGGCGCAATTGTCCTGCCCCTCGCGGCGTGGCTGCTGCACCCGTCCCAGCGGGATATCATCTGGATCCAGATCCTGGTGGCCCTGGCCATCATCTGGCTGCACCGCGCCAATATCAGGCGGCTCCTGGCGGGGACCGAGAATCGGTTTGGCCGTCGCGCCAAGCCCTCGTCTGCATGACTCGCGTCGCGGTGCTGGGCGCCGGAAGCTGGGGCACGGCCCTGGCCAACCTCCTCGCCGCCAAGGCGCACACGGTGCGGATCTGGGCCCGCGAGGCCGAGGTTGTGACGAGCATCAACAGCCAGCATGAGAATGAGCTGTTCCTGCCAGGCCACCGTCTCGCGCCATCACTGCTGGCCGGTGGTGACGCGGCGCGGGTTGTCGCGGATGCGGACGTGGTGGTCTCGGCGTCACCCAGTCATGCCGTGCGACGGGTGATCGGCGAGGTGGCACGCACCATCAGGCCGGACGCGCTGATCGTCAGCGCCACCAAGGGCATCGAGGACGCGTCGCTGGCACGGATGTCCGAGGTGATCGGCGCGGTCCTGCCCGGAGCTCGGGTCGCCGTGCTCTCGGGCCCCAGCTTTGCCAGCGAGGTCGCAGCAGGCCAGCCGACCGCCGTGGTGGCCGCCTCCGCCGACGCGAGCAGCGCGGCCGAGGCGCAGGAGCTGTTCTCCACGCCGGCCTTCCGTGTCTACACCAATCGTGACGTCATCGGTGTGGAACTCGGTGGATCGCTCAAGAACGTCATCGCCATCGCTGCGGGGACGCTGGAA
The DNA here is from genome assembly GCA_035707845.1 of Gemmatimonadales bacterium. Lineage (GTDB taxonomy): Bacteria > Gemmatimonadota > Gemmatimonadetes > Gemmatimonadales > GWC2-71-9 > CAMLHP01. The sequence continues at coordinate 17,648 of DASSTP010000005.1, forward strand.
GGCCTGGGGCTGGGGCACAATCCGCGCGCGGCGCTCCTGACCCGCGGCCTCGCAGAGATCACGCGCCTGGGCGGGGCGCTGGGCGCTGAGCCCGCAACCTTCGCGGGGCTGGCCGGCATGGGCGACCTGATCCTGACCGCAACCGGCGCGCTGAGCCGTAACCGCGCGCTCGGCATGGCGCTCGCGCATGGCGAGTCCTTTGAGGCATGGCAGGCGCGCAATCGCACGGTGGCGGAAGGAGCCAATACGTCGCGCGCAGCCGCCCGCCTGGCCCAGCGTGCCGGAGTGGAGATGCCGATTGCCGATGAAGTGCGCGCCGTGCTGTTCGAGGGCAAGCCGGCGCGCGACAGTGTCCGGGACCTGATGGAACGCCAACTGAAAGCGGAGCAATGGTGATGACAGCCAAGCCACAGGCGTCTTCCCCCAGGCAGGAATTCTTCTCGATCGGCGAGGTGTGCGAACTCACTGGCCTCAAGCCGCATGTCCTGCGGTACTGGGAGAGCCAGTTCCGGTTCCTGAGCCCGGCCAAGAACCGCTCCGGGAACCGGGTCTACAAGGCGCGCGAGGTGGAGTTCATCCAGCTGGTGAAGCACCTCCTCTACACCGAGAAGTACACCATCGAAGGGGCACGGCAGCGCATTGACCAGGCGCGCCGCAGCGGCGAAGTGAAGGGTGCCGCACGCTCCGCCCATGCGGCGGAGGTGCTGCACGACCTTCGTGACGGGCTGCAGCAGGTGCTCGCGATCCTGGACGGCAAGACTCCGGGCCGCGGATGAACATCCTCTGCAGCAACGATGACGGCATCCTGGCACCTGGCCTCGCCCTGCTGGCCGACGCGTGCCGGGCGGTGGCGGATGTGACGGTGGTCGCCCCGGACCGGGAACAGAGCGGCACCTCCCACTCGCTGACATTGCACCGGCCGCTGCGCCCGACGCAGAGGCCGGATGGCGCGTACCAGGTGGACGGCACGCCAACCGACTGCGTCATGCTGGCCATGGAAGCGCTGATGCCGGCACGGCCCGATTTCGTCTTCTCCGGCGTGAACCACGGTCCCAACATGGGCGAGGATGTCCTCTATTCCGGGACTGTGAGTGCTGCGATGGAGGGCGTCATGCTTGGCGTGCCCGGCGTGGCGATCTCCTTCACTGGCCATCACCCCGACACGATGGCAACCTATCGCGATGTGCTGACCCGGCTGGTCCAGCGCATCACCAGCGCGCCGGAATTCCCCCGCAACATGCTGCTCAACATCAACCTGCCGGACCGGCCTGCCGCATCGGTTGAGGGCACGCGCGTGACACGGCTGGGGAGTCGCTACTTCAGCGACTCACTGACGCGGATGCAGGATCCCTGGGGTCGGGATATCATGTGGATCGGTGGTGGCACCATCACATGGACGGGTGGGGAGGAGAGCGACCACGTGGCGGTGGCCGAAGGCTATATCTCGGTCACCCCGCTCCAGATGGACCTGACCAACTTCGGGCTCATCGAGACGGTGCGCGGCTGGGACCTGTCGTGACCGGCCCGGCCGATGGTTATGGTGGCTACCGGGAGCGCCTGGTGGAGATCCTGCGAGGGAAGGGCATTCGCGATCTCGCGGTGCTCCACGCCGTCGCCGAGGTGCCGCGGCACCTCTTCGTGCCGGAATACCTCTGGCATCGCGCCTATGACGATGCGGCGCTGCCGATCGGCAACGGGCAGACCATCAGCCAGCCGTGGGTACAGGCACGGTCCCTCGAGGCCCTGAGCCTCACCGCCAACGATACCGTGCTCGAGGTGGGGACCGGTTCGGGATACCAGACCGCGCTGCTGTCGCGGCTGGCCGGGACGGTGGTCAGCATCGAGCGG
>DASSTP010000006.1:0-3670 GCA_035707845.1 Gemmatimonadales bacterium
TGTGATCGTTGACACGTGGGCTCGGTCGGCCTTACGGTGAATTGGAAGCGTATTTCATATTCTGAAACCTCCTCCTCTCTGTGACTGGAGACCACCATGTCGGTGACCGGTTCTCCCGACCATTCCCTCGAGCGCCGCTCCCTGATGCGAGCCGACGCGAACCTGTTGAGTCGGTTCGACCGACTGCCGCTGACCAGGACGACCGTGGTGGCGATCGTGCTGCTATGTGCGGTCTGGCTGATCGAGTCGTTCGACATCGGGATCGTCGGCACCCTCCTGCTGGTGCTGAAGCCCCACTGGGGCCTCACGCCTACCACCACCGGGCTGATCGGCGCTTCGGCGACGATCGGGCTGGTGCTGGGCATCTTCCCCGCGGGGCGACTAGCTGACCGCTTCGGTCGCAAGCGCGTCCTCATCGCCGGCGTCTTGATCTTCTCCGTCTTCACGCTTGCCTCGGCGTTCTCACCCAACGTGTGGGTCTTGTTCGCGCTCCGGCTCATCGCGGGATTCGGAGAGGGCGCGGTGTTCCCGCTGCCCTACACCATCCTCTCGGAGCTGGTGAACAAGCACGCTCGCGGCCGGCTCATGGGATGGCTCAACGGCCTGCTCAACGCCGGTTACACCCTGCCCGCGCTGGCCGGCCTCTTCGCCACCACCCAGTTCAGCTGGCAGGTGGCATGGCGGGTTCCGCTCTACATCGGCGGAGCATTCATCCTGCTGGTCCCAGTGTTGGCCAAGTGGCTTCCGGAGACCCCCCGGTTCCTGCTGAAGCGGGCTGCACAAGCAGGGCATTCGGCCGACCGGGACCGGGTACGCGCATGGGTCGAGAAGCTGGAAGATGAGGCCGATGTGCCCCACGACGAGGACCTCATCGACCCGGGCCCCTACGCAGTCTTGACCGAGACCCAGAACCGGGATGTCCGCATCCGCACGATCCTGGTGCCGCCCTACCTGAGACGAAGCCTCGTGTCCTGGTGCATGCTCACCGCATCCTTCGTGTTCTGGTACACCTTCCTCACATACAGCCCGACACTGCTAGCGGCCTTCGGTGCGGCTGGCAACCAGGTGCTGCTGTTCACCGCCATCATGATGTTTATCTCCGCCTTCGGCACGATCTTCCAGGGCATGGCAGGTGACCGATGGGGCCGGAAGCCCGTCTTCGCGACATACATCGTGCTGGCAGCCCTCGCCATGGTGGTCATGCCCTTCAAGGACACCCTCGGCACCCCCGTGGTCCTCGTCGCCGGAATCGTGGCAGCCTGGTTCGGACTAGGCAGCTTCGCACTGTGCAAGATGTACACCGCCGAGCAGTACCCCACACGACTGCGCGGGCTCGGCACCTCTTGCGCCGAAATGGTCACCCGGGCCGCGACCGGTGGTGTCCTCGTCTACTTCCTGCCACACCTGTTCGACCGGTTCGGCACGACCTCAGTCTTCATCGCCTCCGCGTTCGTGATGTGCCTGCTCCTCTTGCCAATGATCATCTGGGGCCACGAAACCCGCGGCGAAAACATGGAAGTCCTCGGAACCCCAGTTCGCACAACTAACTTCCGCACAGCCACCAGCGCCCAGACCACCGCCACGACCCACCCGACCACCTAGGGCACCTTCGGCAACACGGTCGAATAGACGATCCCAGACCAGACAAGGCCCAACCACAACCATGGACGACGCCGTTGCCCAGATGCTGACCCCACTCCTCGAGAAACTCGACGCAGCCGACACATACCCCCCACCCCCAACTACCTCGCAACCCCCCGCAGCAACCCCCAACAACCCCCCACCCCGAAACTGGACAACCCTCGCTAGCCGCTCGACATTGCGACCCATCAAGGTGAACCGGCCGGGGATGAGCACAATCGAGAGCAGGTCGCCGCTGCTGCTTGACCCGGGCTCCGCACCTACCAGCGGGGGAACCGTCCACCCCGGAATCGATACTCCCGGTCTCGGCTGTCGGGGCGTTCGTCAGGGAGGTTTGGAGGAGAGTGCCTCTACCGCCGGGGGCGCCAAGCAGGGGTGACCACCGCGCTGATCCTGCTGACTGTCATGCTCGGTGCTGCAGCGCAGCGCATCACGGGCATGGGCTTCGCCATCATCTCCGCCCCAATCCTGGTCTTGCTCCTCGGAGGATTTGACGGCGTGCTCATGGTTAACCTCGGCGCCTGTTTCACAAGCGCTTTGATGTTCGCGCGCGTCTGGCGCGAAGTCCAATGGCGTCGCTGGCGGCTCCTCGTCGTGGGGGCCGCTTTCGGTGTGATACCTGGAGTCTGGATCCTCACTTTGGTGCCCGCAGATTGGCTGGAACTGGCCGTGGGCGTCATCATCGTCCTCGGTCTAGTCGCGGCCGGACGCGTGAGCACATCTGCAACGAGCGACGGGCGCTATGTAGTCATGGCCTCGGGCGCTGTGAGTGGCCTAATGAATGCCGCAGCGGGTATCGGCGGACCGGCGGTTACGGTCTACGCCGTGGCGACCTCCTGGGATCAACGGAGCTTCGCGGCCACTCTGCAACCGTATTCCCTGATCGTGGGCGGCATGTCCTTCAGCGCGATGCTTACTGTCCACGGGGCGACTCATGGGCTCGAGCCCTGGTTGTGGGCGCCGATGCTGGCGACCTGCGCCACTGGCCTCGTGCTCGGTGAATGGTTAAGACGACAACTGAGCGCGGTCGTGGCATATCGATTGCTCTTGATCCTGGCTGTGCTGGGGGCACTCGCGGCGGCCGTTCGAGGCGGATCGACCATCGCCGGGCTATAGCCAGTGCAAGGTGCCCATGTCCCGGGTAGGCCAGTCGTACTCGATTGAGCAATCGCCCGCAGTCCTCCAACTTCGGTCGGCTTACTGGTCCATGCATCGTAGATCCACGCGCGGCACGCCTCTGGCCATCAGCGCGGTCACGGTGACGATGCGCCGATGAACGCGCGGGGAGCTGCTCTTCTCAGCTCTGGACCCCACCGAAAGCCGGTCGATCGTTGGGGTCCGCGAACCAATTCGTCCCTGTCGACCGCGCGCTATCACGTTGAGGCGGCCCTGTTGACCGCTGGATCTGGACAATTCATCGATCCGGAAGCGGCACCTTGACCGAGCCGAAGCCGCCGGCCGGCTCGCGGGCCCGAGACTCGATCTCGCGGTCGGAGCAATAGCCGGAGCCGGTCCGTTTCAGGCTCAGCAATCCCACCAGGTGACTCCACTCGTCGACGACGGCGAGCCGACGACTCCCACCGGCGTTGAGCAGAGTGCAGACATCGTCCAGGGCCGCGTCGTCGCGCACGACTCGCCCGGCCAGCCTGCCGAAACCCCGTGCCGGCAGGTCATCGGCGAGCTCCGGACGTACCTCCTCCCGCTCGACTGCCGTTACGAGCCGCTCGCCGTCGAGGATCAGGGCGAGGCGCACTTGTCGCTGGCGAACATGCTCCGCAGCTCGCGCACGGTGGCGCCCGTGCAGAGCGTTTTCGGGTGCCGGACCATGGCGTCGCGGACCAGTGTGGGGCGGCCGGCGGCAGCATTCACGAAGTCGCCCCAATCAGGGCCTTGACGGCGTTGAGCAGCTTGCCCAGCGACTCCTTGGCGTCGCCGAAGAGCAGCGTGGTCTTGGGGTCGAAGAGCAGCTCGTTCTCGATGCCGGCGAAGCCCGGGCGCATCGACCGCTTCATGAAGACGATCTGCTTGG
>DASSTP010000007.1:0-6901 GCA_035707845.1 Gemmatimonadales bacterium
GAGCTGCGCCTTGGAGGTGCCACTGGTGATCGAGAGCGTCCGGCCGATTTCCTCATGGGTATAGCCCTCGATGTCGTGCATCACGAACACAGTCCGATATCCATCTGGCAGCGCGTCAATCGCTCTGTGCATCCCGCTTCGCAGGTCCGGTTCGCCCAGGTGGCCCGATGTTCCGGTTCCTTCCGCGAAATCGATCGGGACGTGGCGGCTGGCGAGCCGCTTCCGGGTCCGCAGCGCATTGAGCGCCACCGAGACGGCAATGGCGCCGATCCAGGAGCCCAGTGCCGACTCCCGCCGGAAATCGGCCAGCCGGTCGAACGCCTTGATGAACGTGTCCTGGACGCAGTCGGCGGCCGTATCGGCGTCGCCCACCATCCGGTACACCAGCCGATAGACGCGGTCCACATGCGCGTCATACATGGCGCGTTCGGCGCTCGGGTCGCCGGAAAGGACTCGGTCAATGAGCTGGGCTTCGTCCACGGGGCTCCTGGGTTCGGCGGCCTGCAGACCGCTGGGCGGCCTTGGGGCGGCCGCAGGCCGCCCGTACTACGGTGATATGACACAGGGACGGGGGAAAGGGTTTCTTCGGGGCGAGCAGGAGGGCAGGGCGAGCAGGGCGAGCAAGAGCACGAGAGTCGCTGGGTGGCAGCTGCTGGCCCGGTCCGTGCTGTCCGTCCACCTGCTCGCTCGCCTTGCTCACCTGCTCGCCCTGCCCCCAACGCAACCTTTCTCCCACTCGTATCATCTCATACCTGAAACGACACACAGTGCAGGGCACCATGACACCACCGATGATTGAAACAGCTCCAGGACACTACGTCATTCTCGACCACGGCCACCCGATCGGCGAGGTTCCACTGCCGGAACGGAAACCAGTGGTGGGAGTGGGGGAGAAGACGGTCTTTCTGGTAATACGGCCGAAGGCGGAGCCGGAGTAGGGTCGCAGGTCACAGGTCACAAGTCGCATGGCTCGCGACCCGCGACCTGCGACCTGCGACCTGCGACTTGCGACCCCTCCCAGGCATCCCTTCTCCCGTCTCCTACCGCGACGGGCTCGATGCGCCGAACAGGATCCCTCTGCTCCCTGCTGCTGCTCGCTGCCGTGATGCCTCTTGCCGCCCAGCAGGTGCCGGTCCAGCAGCTCGCCAGACCTGAAGTCGAATTTCCCGATCCGTTTGACCAGGTGACCTCCGTCCGGGAGCTGCGGGACGGCCGGCTCATCGTCGCCGACCTCTACGCCCGCGCTGTCTCGCTGGTGGACTTCGCGTCGGGCCAGGCCACGGCGATCGGGCGCGAGGGGCAGGGGCCCAAGGAGTTCGGCTTCCCCGTGGCCCTGGTCCCGCTTCCGAATGACACCACCTGGCTGGTCGATCCGGCCCAGAACCGCTTCCTCGTGATCCTGCCCAATGGCACCCCCTCCGGCACCGTGGCCTTTCCCGATGAATTTGGGGGCATGGCACGGGTAAAGGGGGCCGATGCGCGCGGCCGCATCTACGCGCAGGGCACCGGCTTCACCCTTGGCCCAGGCTCCGACCCGCGCGCACTGCCCGACTCTGCGCCGGTCGTCGCCTGGGACCGCGCGGCCAGGTCGGTGACGCCGGTCGGCAAGGTGAAGATCCCTGCGGTTGCCGTGTCCACATCGGGGAGCGGAGGCAGCCGCTCGGTGATGATGCGGCAGCAGCCCTTTCCCCTGGCCGACGACTGGGCCGTGACCAGCGCCGGCCGAGTGGGCTTCGTGCGCTCGGGGACATATCACGTGGAATGGGGCGCGCCCGCCCCACGGGTGGGTCCGCCGGTTGCGTTCAAGCCGGTGCCGGTCACGGCCGCCGACAAGAAGGAGCTGGAGGACCGGATGAAGGACAGCCGCGGCGCGCTCCGGATTACGCGCACCGATGGCAACGGCAGTGGACAGGCTTCGAGCGGTCCGCCTCCCTCCCAGCCGGCGGAGCCGCAGGTGGACTGGCCCGAACAGAAACCACCCTTCGTGCCGACCTCGGCGATCACGTCACCCGAAGGCGAGATCTGGGTAGAGCGGTCCCAGCCAGCCGGAGCGCCGGAGCTGGTGGATGTCTTTGGCCCCGCCGGCAACCTGTTGCGCCAGGTGAAGTTGCCGCCGCGGACGCGGCTGGTGGCCGTGGGAGCCAAGGGGATCTACGCGGCGCGCACCGACGACGACGGACTCTGGTACCTGCAGCGCTACAAGAAGCCCTGATTCCATTTGACAATCCATTGACGGCGCATGGCTATCGTGAGCCATGCGCCGTTTGCTTTGCCTCCTCGCCGTGCTTCCCGCCGCCTGCGGGCGTCCCGCTGACGCGGGGCGCCTCCTGCTCGACGATGGCCGGCGTGTCGCAGCGCTCGCGCGCGCTGAGAGTACCGCAGTCCTCTTCTACGATCCGTCACGCTGCTTTTCCTGCAGCAGCACCCTCCCTGAGTGGATCGCGTGGCGGGTTTCCCATCCTGAGCAGGTGCGCCTGGTGCTCACCGCCCGCCCAACCGAGGGCGAGCGTCGCCAGCTCAGGGCCGGCCGAGCCCAGGTGGACGGCCTGGTGCCGGGCGCGGGATGGATGGTGGAGGGGCGCTCGATGCTCGTGGTCCTGCTGGTGGACGGCCGGGAGGCGTGGACTGGTGTGGCCGGGCCGTCGCAGGTGTTCACCCCACAACAAGCGAGGCAATGATGCGTGCGCTGCTTCGGAGGTTCGTGCCCGTAGTGCTGGCGCTGATGTTCGTCGCGCCGGCGCTCCAGGCACTGCCGATTTACATCTTTCCGTTCACCATCGGCTACTACCAGTGGAAGGACCTGGACGGCAAGTGCGTGTCCAACTGTTCCTATGGAATGTCCTGCCCCTGCTGGCCGGTCAAGGTCGATGGCTTCTGGATCAATGTTCCCTGAGCATGAGGTATGACATGAGACGGATTCTGCCGATTGCAGGGGCGCTGTGTGCGCTCATCCCGGCCCTGGCGCGCGGCGTGCCGCTGGATCCCTTCTACTACCAGTGGCGGGATATCGCCGGCAACTGCCTGAGCACGTGCAACAACAATGTTTACCGGTGTCCGTGCATCCGCATCGTCATTCCCCGATGAAGACCTTCATCGCGGGAGTGAGCCTGGTGCTCGGCGTGATGGCCTGCAGGAGCGACACCCCCCTGTCGCGCGAGGCGACCGGCCCCGCTGTTTCGCTGGTTGATAGCGTAGTCCTGAGCGAAAGCGGAGCGAAGTACATAGCCCAATTGGGTGGAGTGGCGGAAGACGGTGCGGGCCGGTACCTCATCACCGACATGGCGCAGTCACGGGTGGTGCGGTTTGCTCCTGACGGGCGGTGGCTCGATGAGATCGGACGGAAGGGCGACGGGCCCGGTGAATTTCGCGGGCCCACCCAGGCAGTGCCGATGGGCAACGGCACCTTTGCCATTGGCGACGACCAATTGCGCCGGCTCACCGTCTTCGATGCGGCCGGCGACCGGATGCGCGACGTCACGTACCCCGGCATCATCCGCAACGTCGTCGCTGACGGCGACGCGATCTGGTTTGGCGGCGTGGAGCAGGGAAGCGAGACGGGCATTACCCGATGGGATGGTGACAGCGCCTTCCGGCACCTCTTTCCCTTTCCTTCCTCTTATAAGGAAAGCCCGCCGCTCCGCGGTATCTTTACCATCGTGGCGCTGGATGCCTGGGCTGACACGCTCGTGGCCGGCTATTCGGGCAGCAACGAAATCGTGTTCATGGACAGTACCGGTCGCGAGCTTGACCGCCTCGACCTTCCGGCCATCCGTCGTAAAGGCGTGACACCCAAGGGCCTCGCCCTCATCGCCGCACCTGATACCCCGTTCCCTGAGCGCTTTTCGGCGATGTCGGGGCTGTTCGCGCTGCACCGGCTCTCCGGCGGCCAGATCGCCGCGGTGCACATGGACCAGGTGCTCGACGGCAATGCCATCGAGAGCGTGGTCTGGCTCTCGCTCATTTCAGCAGACCGGAAGCACGCCTGCGTGGATGGCACGGTGCCGGTGCATGGCGGTGGTCATCCTTATGTAGGCTTCGAGGGCGACACGCTCCTGGTCACCGAGCAGGAAGCGCAGGATGATCCGGTGCGCACGGTGGTGCATCGGTATCTGGTGGAGGGGGAGGGGTGCGGGTGGGTGGGGCTTGAGATCTGAGAGCTGAGAGCTAAGAACTAGGAGCCAGGCTGGATTCCAGCGGGCCATGGTCGAGGGCGGCCTGCCGCCGCCCCGCTTGCCGATCTCCCGATTCCGCCGCACCTTGGAATATGCTCCCCTCACATCGGCTGTTGCCGCTCGCGCTCATGGCGCTCGCCGCGTGCAGCAGCGCAACCGATCGCGGTCCTTCCATCGCCCAGTTCCACCTCTCTGACACGGCCCTCGTCACCATCCCCGATGCCGCGCCGGATGGCCGGTATACCATGTCCACTATCACGGGTGCCTCGCAGGCGCGAGACGGAGCCGTGGCAGTCTGGACCGCGTCGAACGAGGTCTACCTCTTCGACTCAACTGGTGCGTATGTGGACATGCCGGGGCGGAAGGGAAACGGCCCGGGCGAGCTTCGTGCGATCGGCGGGGTGGGTGAATGCAGCGAGGGGACGTTCACTGTGTGGGACCCGATGGGCCGGCACCTGCTCCTCATCGATGCCACCCACGGCAGCGTCCGGGACCGGAATCCAGGCGTCCAGGAGTTGATTACGCGCTTCGCCGGCTGCCAGGAGGGGCATCCCGTCATCGTGTACTGGCCGTTCGATTTCAGCTCGCAGGAACTGAAGCAGGAATCGCTGGCGGTGGTCCGGCTCGATACCGCCGGCACCAGCCTCGACACCATCTACGTCGGGAACGGGGTCCTGCATGCCGGGCCCGTGATGCAGCTCTTCCCGGTCATCCCCGCCGTCAGGGCGCGCGCCGATCTTCTCGTCGTCGGCGATAATACAACTGACATCTTGCGACGCTGGCACGGGGAGCGCCAGGATTCCGTACCGATTCGCATGGCGCGCCAGCCGGTGACCGCCGCTGCCGCCGACAGCATGAAGCGGCTCTGGTACGACCTCGGCAACCCCAATAGCACCCAGAGCAAGACCATCCATGCAATGATTGATCGGGCCTGGAGCAAGCTGCCGGCTCCCGATTCCATTCCCCTGTTCTCAGAATTGCTGATCGACGATTCGGCCTCTGTCTGGATATCGGACTACGTCGCCGGTCAGATGGGTCTCGGCTCGGCTCACGTGGGGCGCTGGATCAGGCTCTCGAACGATGGGGCCCCGGCCGCGACGCTGGAATTGCCCTCCAACTTCAATCTCATGCAGTTCACCCATGGTCGGGCGCTCGGCATCCATGAAAATGAGGATGGATCGCTTGCCGTCGAGCTGCGGGAGATCGAGAAATCGTAGGGGCGACGCATGCCTCGCCCCTGCCGGCGCATCAGACCATGATAGGAGCCCGAGTGCGGCCCTGTGTCCTTCTGCTCATCCTGGTGACGGCCTGCGCGTCCCGTGACTCGCGACTCGCGACCGCCGTTGTTGATACAGTGCCCAACGGAGTCATCACCGTCCACAACACCGGGCCCACCGCGTGGACCGATTCCTCGCACGCCTGGCACTTTGCCGAAGTGGCGCGGATCGAAGGTACGGCCGACACCACGTCGCCACTGATCAATCCGGGCACGTCGGCGCTTGATGCCCTGGGGCGAGTCGTGGTGGTCGAACGCTCGCCAGCCAGCATCAAGGTGCTGGATCGGGATGGCCGACTGGTGCGGCGGTTCAGCCGGGAAGGGAGCGGGCCGGGTGAGCTTCGGAATCCCTCTCTCGTCGCCTTTGACTCGCTTATCGTCGTGGACGACCCGCAGCTCGCTCGGCTCGAGGTATTCGATACCACCGGCCACCTGCTCCACGAGTATCCCGCGCCCTGCTGCTATTTCTACGGCTTGTGGGCCGACGACAGCGGCCGGGCCTATGCCCGCACGGCCCCGGCTGACAGCACCAGGTCCGGCGCTTTCATTCGCATCGATGCCCGCACCGGGATGGCGGACACCGTTGAGTTTGACAAGCTGGGCGAGGAAAAGATGTGGACTATCAAGGCGGGCGACGGCTCCATCCGGTATGGCATTCCCTACGCGCCGCATGAAGTGATCGGCTTCACGCCCACTGGCCATGCCCTGCACGGCTGGTCATCCATGTATCGATACACCGAGCTCTCTCCGCAGGGTGACACGGTGCGCGTCGTGAGCCGGGACTGGACGCCGGTGGAGCGACCCGAAAGTATGCGCCGGGCCCGATACGACACCATGGTCAACCGTGCGGCCCACCAGTTCGGCCAGGCGGCTGTGCGTGCCGCGTTCAACTTCAGCGACATACCGGCCAAGGCCGAGGCGATGCGCTCCATCGAGTCGGACCCGGCGGGACGGATCTGGGTGTCGGTCTTCACCGGCGACACCGTGCACCGGGAATTCGAGGTGTTCGACCGTGACGGCGTGCTTCTTGGCCGGGTGCGAGCGCCCTGGCCAGCTGACGAATTCGTCCAGTGGCGGGGCGCCCGCGAGGTGCTGACCCAGGGCGAAACCGAAGACGGGTTTCCGCTGCTGCGGATATGGGCATTGCGGGATGGGCAAGATGGGCGGGATCGGCAGGTGGAGCGCTGAGCGCTGAGCGCTGAGCGCGTGAACTTCTGAATCCGGGAGTGTAGATGGTCCGCTCGGTGTGTCTGACTTGTCTAGCCCTGCTTGCCGCCTGCGCGTCCCGCGACGCGCGTCCTCCGTCCGTTGTCATCGACACACTGCCCAACGGCGTCGTCTCCGTCCGCAACTATGCACCCTCGGCGTGGCAGGACAGCGCTACCTGGCATTTCCAGGAGGTCACAAGTATCGAGCCGCAGGATTCCGGGTCAGCTGGACTGGTGAATCCCGG
>DASSTP010000008.1:0-8293 GCA_035707845.1 Gemmatimonadales bacterium
AGCTGTGAGCTGTGAGCTGTGAGCTGTGAGCTGTGAGCTGTGAGCTGTGAGCTGTGAGCTGTGAGCTGTGAGCTGTGAGCTGTGAGCTGTGCGAAGGTACTGCTCGTAGCTCGTAGCTCGTAGCTCGCAGCTCTCAGCTCAAAGACCCTGATGGAGACAACGCAATGAAAATCCTCGTGGTAGAAGATGACCGGAAAGTCGCCGGGTTCATCGAGCAGGGCCTGAAGGAAGAGGGCCATGTGGTGGACGTCGCCCCCGATGGCGACGAGGCCACCATGCTGGCGCACGTCTATGACTACGACGTGATCCTGCTCGATGTGGTGCTGCCCAAGAAAAATGGCTTCCAGATCGCCACCGAGCTTCGCCGTGAGGGACGCACCACCCCCATTCTCATGCTCACCTCGCGCGACGCGTCCGAGGACGTGGTGCGCGGGCTCGATGCCGGCGCGGACGACTACCTGGCCAAGCCCTTCCAGTTCGAGGAGCTGCTGGCCCGGATCCGGGCGCTGCACCGCCGAGGCGGCGCGGCAAGGGTGGAGAATCTCAAGCTGGGCGGGGTGGAAGTGGATCGCCTGCGGCATGAAGCCACCCTCAATGGCCGGAAGCTCAACCTCACGCCCAAGGAGTTCCAGCTCCTCGAGTATTTCATGCTGCATCCCGACGAGGTGGTGCGGCGCACTACCCTGCTCGAGAAGGTGTGGGACATGCACTTTGATCCCGAGAGCAACGTGGTGGATGTGCACGTGGGCAACCTGCGCCGCAAGCTGCATGACGCGTCCGGCGGCTCCATGATCAGCACGGTGCGCGGGGTGGGATTCATGCTGCGGCGGCCGGAGACGGCGCCGGTACGCTGACCATGCCGAGCGCCCGGTTCCTGCTGACCGCGGCGCTCCTTCTTCTTGGTGCGCCGATCGTCTGGCGCACGTTGCGCGGGCTGTTGCGCGGGCAGTTTGCCGCCGACGTGGTGGCCTCGCTCGCCATCATTACTGCCGTACTCCTCGGTGAGCCGATCCCGGGGCTGGTGGTGGTGCTGATGCAGACGGGCGGCGAAGCGCTGGAGCGCTACGCCGAGGGACGGGCCTCCCGGGCCGTGCGGGCGCTGGAAGACGCGGCGCCCAGGGTGGCCCATCGCATTGCCGATGAAATCACCGACGTGCCGGTCGGCGAGATCGAGCCGGGCGAGCTGGTCCTGGTGCGGCCCGGCGAGATCATTCCCTGCGATGGGGTGGTCGAGGACGGTCGGTCGCACCTCGACACCTCGAGCCTCACGGGAGAACCGGTGCCCCGCCTCGCCGAGGTGGGCACGGTGGTCGCGAGCGGCGCCATCAACCAGGAGGGCGCCCTCACGATTCGCGTCACCGCGCCGGCCGAAGAGAGCCAGTACGCGCGCATCGTGGAGCTGGTGCGCTCGGCCCAGGCCAGCAAGGCGCCGATCCAGCGCATCGCCGACAAGGTGGCGATCTGGTTCACGCCGGCCACGCTTGCGGTGGCGGGGCTCGCCTGGCTCGGCTCGGGCGAGGTGGCACGCGTGCTTGCGGTGCTGGTGGTGGCAACACCCTGCCCGCTCATCCTCGCGACGCCAGTGGCCATCATCGGCGGCATCAACCGGGGCGCGCGGCACGGCATCGTGATGCGCTCGGGTGGCGCACTGGAAGCGCTGGCGCGGGTGGACACGGTGGTCTTCGACAAGACCGGCACGCTGACCATCGGCCGACCCGATGTTTCCGGTGTGACGGTCGCCGTCGGAGTGGACCGCCGCGAGCTGCTTCGGCTCGCAGGTGCGGTGGAGAGTCACTCCGGTCACCTGCTGGCGCGGAGCCTCACCGAGGCAGCGCTCAGGGACGTGCCCACGCTGCCGCCGGCCTCCGCCATCGTGGAATCGCCGGGCCGAGGCGTGGCAGGATCGGTCGAAGGGCGCCAGGTGGTCGTGGGATCACCGGCATATGTGCTGGAGCAGTTTCCCCGGGTCGCCGACGAGCTCGGCACACTCGATGGCAGCGGGCTTCGCGCCTGGGTTGCCGCAGATGGGCGTGGCCTCGGCGTCGTGTCCTATGCCGACCACCTGCGCCCGGGATTGCAGGAGACATTCGCCGGGCTGCGTGCGCTGGGACTCGGCCGCATGGTGCTCCTCTCGGGCGACTCGCAGGCCAATGCCGACGCGGTGGCTCAGATGATCGGCGTTCAGGATGTCCGGGGTGACTTGAGGCCGGAAGAGAAAGTGATCGCGGTGCGGGAGCTCGAGGCAGCGGGCCGACGGGTGCTGATGGTGGGCGACGGAACCAACGACGCGCCGGCGCTCTCCACCGCCACGGTCGGCATCGCGCTGGCTGCCCACGGCGGCGGGATCAGCGCGGAAGCCGCCGATGTGGTGCTGCTGCGTGACGACATTGGCCTCGCTCGCCGAGCGGTGAGCATCGGACGCCGGACCATGCGCATCGCGCGGCAGAGCATCTACGTCGGGCTCGGCCTCAGCATGGTGGCCATGGCGTTCGCGGCGCTGGGACTGATCCAGCCGGTTGCCGGGGCGCTGCTGCAGGAAACCATTGACGTGGCGGTCATCCTGAACGCCCTGCGTTCGAGTGTGGAGGTCTCATGAGTCCCAAGGCAACCTTCCGTGACCTCAGCGAGCGTGAATGCCGGGAGCTGCTGGGCCGGAATCACGTGGGCCGGATCGCCTACCAGATCGGGGAGTACGTCAACATCGTGCCGCTGGGGTATGTCTACCACGGGGACTGGCTCGCCTGCCGGACGCAGGAGGGCAGCAAGGTGAGCGTGCTCCGGCGATCGCCCTACGTAGCGTTCGAAGTGGACGAGGTGGAAGGATTGTTCGACTGGAAGAGCGTCGTCGTCCAGGGAAGCTGGTATGAAGAGGACCGGCCGACGACGGGGCGGGAAGAGACGCTGGCGGCGCTCCGCGCCGTCGCACCTAACGTGCTCACGCCCGAAGACCCGACGCCATTCCGTGATATCCTGTTCCGCATCCATATCCGCGAAATCACCGGCCGAGCGGCCACCACGAAGTCCTGATCGGAGCGTCCCATGGACTGGAGCATGACGCATCTTCACCTGATGGGAAACCACCTGCCGGTCTTCGGCTCGGTGATCGCCATCCTTGTCCTGCTGTGGGGACTGCTGGCAAAGCGGCGGGATATCGTGACGGTCGCGCTCGCACTCACGGTGGTCACGGGAATCGGTGCATTCGTGGCCCGGCAGACCGGCCACGAAGCTGAGGAGCAGGTAGAGGATTCCACGTGGGCCAACCGGCGGCTGATACACGAGCATGAGGAAGCGGCGGACGCGGCGTTCATCGTGGCAGCCGTTACCGGTGCTGTCGCGCTGGTCGCCCTGTTCCTCCGGCGCGGCGGTGGGCCGGGCGTGGCATGGATCTCGTGGCTGGTGCTCATTGGCCTGCTGCTGACGGCGGCCGCGCTGGCCAAGACGGCGCTCTATGGCGGCTACATCCGCCACGGCGAGGTCCGGCCCGCGGCGCTCGATACCATGCCGCCTCCGCGGCCGATGCCCGACAGCGACTGACCCGGCGCGGTGCCTCGGCTCGTTCGCTGGCTGATCCGCAGCGCACTCATCTGCCTGGTCGCGGCGCTCGTGCTGGGTGCAGTGCGCGCACTCAGTCCGGGCAACGCGTGGCTCGCCGGCGCCTGGCCGGTCTATCTCCACCTGCTGGTCCTCGGCTGGCTCTCGCAGCTGGTGACCGGCGTGGCGTACTGGATGTTTCCACGGGTGGAGCGCGGCGCGGCACCCACCGACTGGCGCGGCTGGGCGGTGTTTGCGCTGCTCAACGCGGGCCTCGTCATCCGCGTGATCGCCGAACCCACCACGCTGCATGGCCCTTGGCTGCCGTTTGCCGCTGTTCTTCAGTTTCTTGCCATGACAATCTTCGCATGGTCCATCTGGCCGCGCGTAAGGGGCCGCTGAGGTGCCGCCGCTCTCGGTGCTCTTCATCCGCACTGCGCTGCTGGCGCTGGTCGCGGGCTCGTTGGGCGGCGCGCTGATGCTCTCCGCCAAGGCAGGAATGCCGGCACGGATTCCATCCTGGATTCACGGCTGGCACATGGAACTGATGCTGCTGGGATGGTTCGGGAACCTGACGCTGGGCGTGGCCTACTGGATGTTCCCCAAGCATGCGACGGGACGGGAGCGCGGGTCGCCAGTGCCGCCGTCGGTCGCGTACGCGCTGCTCAATATGGGGATCGTGATGTCAGCACTCGGCGTGATGACGGGACGGCTGCTGGAGCTGCTTGCCATGGTGGCGTTCGCCATCAATGTGGTCCCGAGGGTGAAGGCGTTCGGGGTAGGAAGGCTGTAGGGCGTAGGACGGCTGGACGGATGGACGAGCGACACTAACCGTCTAGCCGCCGAGCCGCCGACCCGCCGAGCCATCTACTCGACGATCATCACCGTCACCATCCCGAACATCCCCTGCTTCGACTCGGCGTGGCCGAGGATGTGGCAGTGGAAGGCCCAGGTGCCGGGATTGGAGGCCTTCACCAGCACGTCCCACCGCTCGCCCGGGGCGATGTTGAGTGTATCGCACTTCCACGGCGCCGGCTGGGGCCAGCCGTCCTTGGCGATCACGGTCATGTGCATGCCGTGCAGGTGCATGGGGTGGATCAGCATCCCTTCATTCATGAAGCGGATGCGGACGGTCTGGCCGCGCCTGGCCTTGACCGGCTCCGTGGCCGGAAATTCCTTGCCGTTCAGCGTGAAGCCGTGGGCACCGTCGTTGAGGATCATCACGTAGTCCACGTCGGCCTTCGGCTCGGCCGCCCGGTTCTTCGGCTCCACGATGAACGCGCCGAGCAGCCCGTTGCCGACCTGGATCGCAGCGTTGTGATGCGAGTGATACATGTGTGAGCCGGCGTTGGGCACGGTGAATTCGTAGGTGTGACTCTCACCCGGCTTCACCGGCGGCTGGGTGATGAACGGCACGCCATCCTGGTCGTTGGGCACTTCGAGGCCGTGGAAGTGGATGGACGTCGATTCTTCCAGCTCGTTGTGCAGGACGATGCGCACCCGGTCGCCTTCGCGCACGCGGATCTGCGGCCCCGGCACCTGGTCGTTGTAGGCCCACGCCTGCACCTTGGTCCCGGGCTTGGTCTCCCATTCGATCTTCCGGGTCGTCAGCTCGAACACCTTGACCCCGCCCACGATCCTGGGCTCGAGCACCTGGCAGCCCTTGCCCTTGGTGGGCGCGGGAAAGGCCTTGACCCCTGCCTCGTGGTGTGCGTCCATCTCATCGGCGAGCTGGCGTACCGTCTTGGGAGCCGGCTTCGGGCGCGGATGGTCGTCGTCATCGTCATGCTTGACCGACTTGGCGGCGGCCGGCGCGGGCTGGGCGCAGGCCGTGAGCGATGAGACCATGGCGGGCAGCGCCACCGCGGCCACGGTGCCTTTCTTGAGGAAGGCACGCCGGCTCGCCAGCACATCGGATGTGGAATGATCGGACACAGGATCTCCGGGCAACAGGTTCGCGCGGAAGCTAGGCGAGGCCTGCTGGAGCCGTGCTGAAAATTGCATGAAGGGAAGTTCAGAGTTGGGTTGCGGTGGGGTAGGGAGCGATGGCAATTTGCGCTCTGAGCTGCGAGCTGCGAGCTGCGAGCTGTGGGAGGTAAGGCTCTGAGCTCGTAGCTCATAGCTCATAGCTCATAGCTCATAGCTCGTAGCTCGTAGCTCTCAGCTCACATTCCGGAGCCGCCATGCAGCAAGTCAAGGGCGCCGTGCTCAAGTCACGGCTGGCATTCGTCGAGGAACATGCCGGCAAGGATGCGCTCGCCAGGGTCATCGCGAGTCTTCCGCCCGACGACCAGCGCTCGCTGAAGATCGTCTTCACGTCCAACTGGTACCCGTTCGAGCTGGGGAAGCGGCTGGATGACGCGATCGTGCAGGTGCTCGGCAAGGGCCGCAGCGATTTCTTCGAGAAGCTGGGCGAGGCCTCGGCCGTCAAGAACCTGGGCGGCATCCACTCAGGCTATCTCACCAAGGGCGACGCACACGGCTTCCTCTCCAAGGCACCCGGCATCTACTCGGCGTACTACGAAACGGGCCGCCGTGAATATGAGAAAACCGGCGACCGCTCCGCCCGACTCACGACGTATGACGCCGAGACCTTCAGCGCCCCCGACTGCCTCACGGTGATCGGCTGGTACAAGAAGGCGCTCGCCATGTGTGGCGTGGAACACGCTCGGGTGACGGAAACGGAATGCCGGGCGAAGGGCGGGCGGTGGTGCAGGTACGAAATAAGTTGGTAAGTTGGACAGTTGGACAGGTGGACAGTGTTCGCTGGCAAGACCTGTCCATCTGTCTAGCTGTCCAACTGTCCAACTGTCCACCTGTCCACCTGTCCACCTGTCCATCTGTCCAACTCTATGGTGCCAGCCGCTCCACCCTCCACCCTTCCCCATCTCTCACATAGCGCAGCCGGTCGTGCAGGCGACTGGGGCGGCCCTGCCAGAATTCAATTGACTCCGGCGTGATGCGATAGCCGCCCCAGTGCGGGGGTGCGGGGATGTCGGTGACCCCGAATTTCTTCTCCACGTTGCTCACGGCGTCGTCGAGGGTCGAGCGTCGAGGGATGACACTGCTCTGCTCCGAGGCCCACGCACCGATGCGGCTGCCGCGCGGACGGGTGCTGAAGTAAGCCTCAGTTTCCGCTCTCGTGACCCGCGACACGCGACCTGTGACCCTCACCTGCCGCTCCAGCTCCGGCCAGTAGAACACCAGTGCCGCCTGCGGGTTCGCCTCCAGCTCCGCCGCCTTCCGGCTGCGATAATCGGTGTAGAAGACGAATCCCCGCTCATCCACGCCCTTGAGCAGGACGATGCGCGCGCTAGGCGCGCCGCTCGCAGTGGCCGTCGCCAGCGTCATGGCGTTGGCATCGCGCACCGACGCCTTCACCGCTTCGGTGAACCAGTGGTCGAACAGCGCCATCGGCTCCGCCGGTGCGGCCGACTCGTCAAGCGGTTCTCCCATGTAGTCGCGCCGCATGTCGGCCAGCGACATCAGCGTTGCGCCTCCACGCGCCTGAGCTCGAGGTCCTGGAAATCGAAGCTGAAGTCCACGGCCGGCGACGCCGGCACCATCCGGGCGCTTTCCACCTTTCCTTCCGCATCCATCTGGAAAGTGACGAACGCATCGGCGCGGAGGGAGCGGTCCCGCCAGCGTACCAGGAACGTCTCATACTGCCAGTGCACCAGGTCGCCCAGCAACGACGGCGTATGGGCAAACTGCATCACTAGCTTGCCCCCCTGCTCGGTAACGTTCACGTCGCCATACCACTTGTCACGATAGGTGCCCGCGTAGCGATCGAGCGGCAGCGCAGGGCCCGCGGTCGAGTCGCGCGAGGTGGCGGCCTGCTGTTCCGCGGCGGCATTGGCCGAGTCGTTGCGTGCGGCGAGCGTCGCGTAGCCGCCGACCCAGTCGAACTTGGGGGCACCGAGCGCATCGTCCAGCGCCTGCCATGCAATGGCCTCGAACGCCTCGCTCTCCGCGTTGGACAGCACCGCGACGCCGATGTTCCTGTCCGGGATCATGATCACGCGCGAGAGATATCCCGGCAGTCCGCCGGTGTGGGTCACGATCTTCATCCCGCGGTAGTCCTGGATGAAGAAGCCGAGGCCGTAGCCCATGAAATTGGTGCTGCGTGGCGCGATCAGCGTCGGCGCCCTGCCCGGGCTCAGCGGCGTCACCAGCGACCATTGCGCGCGGGTGGTGGATGGTTTCCAGAGCTGCTTGCCGTTCACCTTGCCCGAATCGAGCTGCGCGATGAGCCAGTGCGCCATGTCTTCCGCGCTGGCGTTGATGCCGCCGGCGGGATTGGTGTTGTCACTCAGGAAGGGCGGGATCGGCTGCATCTTGCCGTCCACCCTGGCGTGGGTCGCGGCCTGGTTGGCACCCGGCGCCCCGGCGTCGGAGTGATGCACGGTGGCGTCCGCCATGCCCACCGGCCTGAGCAGCCGAGTGGTGACGAAATCTTCCCAGCTCTCCCCACTCACCGCCTCGATGACCTGGCCCGCGATGAGATAGAGCACGTTGTCGTAGGCGTAGCCGCTCCGGAAGCTGCGCACCGGCGGGATGAACTTGAGCCGGCGGGCGATGGAGTCGCGGGTGTAGGTGGATGACGGCCACCAGAGCAGGTCACCGGCGCCCAGGCCCAGACCGCTCCGGTGCACCAGCAGGTCGCGGACGGTCAGCTCCCGCGTCACCCACGGATCCCACATCTGGAACCACGGCAGGTAGCGGATCACCGGCGCATCCCACTCGATCTTCCCTTCTTCCA
>DASSTP010000009.1:0-7034 GCA_035707845.1 Gemmatimonadales bacterium
TACGTCTACGAGAAGCTTACCGGCGCGGAGTTCGTGCGATTCGTGGCCGCGCTGTATGGGCAGGAAGGTCCGGCGGTTGAACGGCGGATGAACGAGCTGCTCGAGGTGTTCGAGCTCACCCCCTGGCGTGATGAGCTCACCGAGAGCTACAGCCACGGCATGCGGCAGAAGCTCATCATCTCGAGCGCGTTTGCGCACCGGCCCGAGGTCATCGTCGTGGACGAGCCGATGGTGGGCCTGGATCCCAAGAGCGCGCGCACGCTCAAGGACCTTTTCCGGGCTTACGTGGACCGGGGCGGCACCATCCTGATGAGCACCCACACGCTGGAAGTGGCGGAAGGAATGTGCGACCGGATTGCCATCATCCAGCGGGGCCAGCTCCTGGCCGAAGGCACCATGTCGGAGCTCCGGGCGCAGAGCGCCTCGGGGGACGAGAGTCTCGAGGCGCTCTTCCTCCGGCTGACCGGTGGGCTGCAGGCGAGCGGCCTGGACGCGATTTTCGATGAACACTGACGTCCTGCCGGTTGCGGTGCGGCAGGTCCCGCACCAGCCGAGCCTGGGCGACGTGCTGGCGCCCAAGTGGCGCAGCGCACTGGCGCGGAGCCGCGCCGACCACCGCGGGCGCGGGCTCCGCTCGCTGCTCTTCCTGATCGTGGGCGGATTGTTCTGGGCGGCGGCGTTCGGGATCTGCTACCGGGTGCTCCGGTTCGTGAACACCCAGGAAATCGGGATCCTGCTGGCCTCCAAGATGCTGGGCGTGATTTTCCTGGCCTTCGCGGCCATCCTGCTGCTCTCCAACCTGATCACGTCCCTGTCCAGCTTCTTCCTGGCACGCGACCTCGACCTGCTGGTTGCCGCACCGCTGCACTGGTTCCGGCTGTACCTGGCAAAGCTGCTCGAGACCACGGCGCACAGTTCGTGGATGGTGCTTGTCATGGCGGTACCCATCCTCACGGCCTACGGCATCGTGTTCGACGGCGGGCCGCTCTTCCCCTTCGTGGCACTGGCGGCCCTGCTGCCGTTCGTGGTGCTGCCGGCGGTGGTCGGCTCGGCTATCACACTGGTGCTGGTCAACGTCTTTCCTGCCCGCCGCATCCGCGACCTGCTCACGCTGGTGGCGCTCGGTACCGTCGGTGGACTGGCGCTGCTGTTCCGGATGATCCGCCCGGAGCGACTGGCCCGGCCAGAGGGCTTCGAGAACCTGGTCGAATTCCTCGCCGTGCTCCGGGCGCCCACCAATCCGTTCCTGCCGACCCAGTGGGCGTCGGACATGATCATGAACTGGCTGCGGCACATCGCCGATCCCCTGCCCATCCTGCTGCTGGTGACCACCGCCGCGGCGTTCGTGATCATGGGTGGCTGGCTGCACGGGCGGCTCTTCCGGGAGGGATACAGCAAGTCGCAGGAAGGAGCGGAGCGCTTCGTCCGCGGCCGCTCCTGGTCCGGCATCATGGCGCGCGCCGTGGGTGGGCTCTCCCCTGCCCGGCGCGAATTCCTGCTCAAGGACATCCGGCTCTTCTTCCGTGACCCGACCCAGTGGAGCCAGCTGATCCTGCTGGGCGTGCTGGTGGTGGTCTATGTCTTCAACATCCGGTCACTGCCGCTGTTCTCGGGCGAGAAGGTGCCGTTCTTCCTGGTGACGGTCATCGTATTCCTGAATCTCGGCCTCGCCGGCTTTGTCCTCACGGCAATTGCCGCACGCTTCATTTTCCCATCGGTATCGCTGGAAGGGCGACAGCTCTGGCTGATCCAGTCGAGCCCTTTGCGGTTCCGGACACTGCTGCTGAGCAAGTACTGGCTGGGTACGCTGCCGCTCGTCGTGCTGGCCCTCGGCATCACCGCCACGACCAACGCCCTGCTACAGGCGTCGGCGTTCATGATGCTGGTGAGCTGCGGCACCATCGTGGCATTTACCTGCGCCGCGAGCGCCCTCGCCCTCTGCCTCGGCGCCTACTATCCCAAGTTTGACACCGAGAATGCGGCGCAGATCCCCACCAGCTTTGGTGGACTGATCTTCATGATGAGCGGGATCGCGCTCCTCGGGCTGCTGATCGCCATCGAGGCGGTGCCGGTGAGCGCCTTTCTGCGGGCTCACCAGGCAGACGAGGTCTTCGTCCTGACGCCAGGCCTGCTGCTGGCCCTCGGCGCCGTTGGCGCCGTCTGCGTGGTGACGGCAGTGGCGGCGCTCGCGCTGGCGTCGCGGCGGCTGGATGGGCTGGAGAACTGAGCTGGGAGCTGCGAGCCATGAGCCATGAGCTGCGAGCTGCGAGCTGTAGCTTCGCTCAGGTCGCAGCTCACAGCGCACAGCGCACAGCTCCTCCGTTTTCCCGTTCCTTCCCGCATTAGCGCGGTACCGCACCGCACCCTGCTTGTTCCGACCTTGGGACCTCACCTCACGGGAGGATCCCATGAAGCACATCTTCTTGCCGCTGCTGCTGCTCGCTGCGGCGTGCGGCACCGGTACCGAGAGCCCCACCACGCCGCTGGACACGCCGGCAGACGCACGCAGCCCGGTGGCCAGTCTCGATGCGTCGCGTGAGCGGCTGGCACGCTCGCTTGCGCGGGCCCTTGGCCAACCCGATTTCCGCGCGTACATCCGTCAGGCCCTGGATACGTCGTCGGTGGAAGAGGGCAAGATCGCGGTGGACCAGTTTCTGCTTGCGAACCACGGCCGAGCCGCGCGTTCGCTTCGCGACGCCGACTCCACCGGTGTGGACGCCGCCGCCGCTGCCCGACTGGAGATGTACTTTCCGGTGCCGGCGCACCGGGCAGCTTGGCAGGGGGATGACCACCTGCTGGTCGGGACTATCGGCGCGGACGGCACCATTCCGGTGGCGTTCAACCTGGCGGGCCAGCGTGTGGCCCTCGACCCGGATGTGCCGCCAGCCACCCCGGTGCTCGCCGTCGTGCCTCGGGAAACCGACTTCAGTGCGGTCCATCGGCACAACGTCTCCTTCATGACGTGCACGGACTGCGATGGTGGCGGCGATGGCGGCGGCACGGCGGGCGGCACCTCGAGCGTTGTGATGCCGGGGCTCTATCTCACGCAGAGCCACCTGAACGACGTTTTCGAGTCCTGGCTCAAGGGCGCGCCGGAGATCGAGATTTCCGTGCTGGGCCAGAAGGGAGCCACGGACTCCCTTACGACGTACCAGTGCATCAATGAACGCGCGGTCACGCCGTACACCTTCAATCAGGACAACAAGGACTGGAGCGGCTCCGCGCTCCTGATGAGCCAGGGCCAGCTCGACAACTTCAAGTCGGCACACCCGGGCCAGGCACTGCGCCTCTTCTTCGTGGAAGACGACGACACGCCATGTGTCATGAAGGCAAGCCAGACCGACCTGAAGGCCATCATCCAGGCGGTGGATGCGCTGGTGAAGGGGCTCGCGGGCGGGAGCGACGTGACGCCCTGGTACGGCAAGGTCTGGAAGTACCTGCCGGTAGTGCAGCAGCTGGTTTCGCTGGGCAGCTCACTCATCAAGACCAACGACGACCTGATCGGCAACGCCGTGGAAGACATCACCACCACCGAGCGGCACGCCGGCTACAACTGGATCATCAAGGGCAAGAACGCCGAGACCAACGGATATATCTCACTGGAGATGCGATGAGCAAGCGCACGATGTGCGCGGCCCTGCTCCTGCTGGCCGTACCGGGGATCGGTACGGCCCAGCAGCCGGGAGGATGGGCCGTGACCGGCTCGGTGGGGCAGACCTGGTTCAGCAAGGCAGCCACCGGTGAGTCCACCGACTTCGGACCGTCGCCGGGGCTCGCAGTCAGCCTGGGAGTGACGCGACGCTTCGCCGGATGGGAGGCATCGCTCGAGGCCGACACCAGGCCGTCGGCGCTTCGCGCGTCCGATTCGGTGTCAGTGCTCGAGATCTCGGCACTCTCGTTCGGGCGCACGGGCCTGACCCTGGGACTGGGCAGGACGCTGGCACTCGCCGGATCAGCGTCGGTCATTACCGGCGCCGGGCTGCGCCTGGACGGGTGGACGCTCCCGGAGGACGAGCATCGCTGGCGAGCGGGCGCCGAGGCCCACGGCGCACTGCGTTTCGGACTGGGTGCGGTGACGCTGGAGAATCGGCTGACCGTCGGTATGTCAGGAAGCCCGTTCGACGCGGCCGACCTGCCCGACGGTTACCGGCGCCACGCGCTGACGTGGATGCAGGTGGGGATGGGAGTGAGGGTGGAATTGTGAGGCATGAGGCATAGGGCGTGGGGCGTGGGGCGTGGGGCGTGTGGCTTTCGGCGCCCTATGCCTCAAGCCTCAAGCCTCAAGCCTCAAGCCTCAAGCCCTATGCCCTATTCCCACATCGCTCGCAGAAACCCGCGTCCTTCGGCAATGGCGCCGAGCAGGCGGCGCAGAAGCGCCCAGTGGGGAGGCGCATGCCACAGGAAGAACAGAAGGCCGCGTCAGACTCGGGCCGCGGGCCGCAGGTGAGACAACCCACCGCAGTGCCGCCACGCCGACGGGCGGCGATCATTGCTTCCAGCGAGTCATCGTCCGGTTCGGCGGCGCGTTCCTGCCGCATGGCCTGCACCGCGAGGGCGGTATAGCGCGACTTGAGGGTGCCGTAGTCGTCATCGGACAGCTTGCCGGTGGCCCGGTCAAATTCGATTTCACGGAGCGCCTCCACTGCCCTGCTGCGCTCGCTGTCCTCGACATCGAAGGGATCGGCTGGCGGGGGCATTACGTCCGGCGTCAGCCGGACCAGCGGACTCAGCATGAACCACACGCCCGCGCATCCGAGCACCAGTGCCGCGACCAGTTCCCAGATCATCCCCGGTCGGACTCCGCGATCTCACGCTCGAGTTCGGCCAGCTCGTCACCCGTCGCGTCCACCGGTGCCGGCGGTGGGGCTTCGGCCGGCGCCACGATGGCTCGGCGGCGCAGCAGCACCCATGCGAGCACGGCGCCCAGCATGAGGATGAGCACGCCCGGCACGAGATACCCGGCCAGGTTGAAGCCGCGCGGCGGCGGCGCCATCAGCGCCTTCTCGCCGTATTCCTGCACGAAGGTGGCGATGATCTGGTCGGCGGTCTGGCCGCCGTCCCAGAGCTTCATGATCTCGCGATGCAGTTCGGGCGAATAGGTACAGGTGAAATCGGTGGTGCGGCAGGTGTAGATGTCGAGCCCGCAGCCGCAGGAGCAGCGGAGCTTCTTCTCCAGCGTCTGGATGGCGAGATCGTTGTCCGCCGAGGTGGTCGGCGCCATCGGCCGCCCGGCGAGTCCCGGCGCGCCGAGCGTGCCGATGGAACCCTTGCCGGCCAGCGAGTCCACAGATGACGCAGCTGATTGGGATGACACAGCTGGCGCCGCTTGCGCACGAAGCACGGAGGCGCCGGCAACGCTGACGAGAGTCACCATCATCGCCCGCCTGCTCACTGATTTCTCCAATACGATTTGATCCTGCTGCCTCATCTCAAATTCCCCTGCATTACCCGATATCAATGCTCTCACACGAAAACACGAAAGCACAAAAGGAGTCGTAAGTCACAAGTCGGATATCGTATAGGGTCACTGCTCGAGCTCCGCGCCCATTTCGTGCTTTCGTGTTTTCGTGTGAACAGTCGTCAGGCACCGCCTATACCAACTGCTTTTCTGGAGCACGCTCGTCGATCGTCACGGCATACCCAGCCTGGGTTCGGCTCCGAGTGGTGCCTGAAGGCTCGCCGGGCCACATGGTGATTAGCCCGCCGATGGCGAGCAGCACCCCACCGTACCAGACCCACCAGACCAGGGGATTGATGGTAAATCGGTAGACTGCCTCTTCCGTTCCATCCACTGCCCCGGCGAAGACAATGTACAGGTCCTCCCGGAGGTCGCTCCGGATGGCCACCTCGGTGCTGGGCTCGAAGGACGCGACCTCCTGGCCGTTCTCCACCGTGAAGTGCTGGCGCTTTTCCGACGTCATGATGCCGAGATCCTTGCCATCCCGGCTCACCCGTACGCTCGCGGCAGTGACGAAGCGATTGAGCGCCTTGTACTGCGAGACGCCGACGTGGGTCAGGGTGTACGTGTAGCCAAACGGACTCTTCACCTGGACGCTCTCGCCCGGCTTGAGCGTCGCTTCCCGCTCGGTCTTGAAGGCCATCCCGGTAAAGGCCACGAAATAGACCACGATCGCCGTGTGCACGATGTAGCCGCCGTAGCGGCGCCGGTTGCGCGCGATGAGCTGGAGGAACGCCCGACCCACTCCCTCGCCATGCATCCGCCGCCGCGCCCGGATCCCGCGCCAGAATTCCTGCACAACGGTGCCGACCACGAATCCGGCCAGTGACACGGCCACGACTGGATACGGGTCGCGCATCCCGGCGATCAGGAGCACCACTGCGGTGCCAATCCCGGCAGCCAGCGGAATGGTGAACTGGCGCCTGAGGTTGGCTTTCGATGCACGGCGCCAGGCGATCAGCGGCCCGATCCCGGTGAGCCCGAGGAGCAGGAGGCCCAGCGGAATATTCACCTTGTTGAAGAAGGGCGGTCCCACCGTGATCTTGGTGCTCCGCACCAGCTCGGAGAGGATGGGAAAGAGCGTACCCCAGAGCACCGAGAAGGCGATGCCCACCAGCACCAGGTTGTTGAAGAGGAACGCCGCTTCCCGGCTCAGCATGCTCTCGAGTTGGCTGTCCGGCTCGAGCGACGGCCAGCGCGTGTAGAGCAGGGTGTAGGCAAATGTTCCCGCCAGGACCAGGAAGCCGAGGAAGAAGTAGCCCACGTTGGACTGGGTGAAGCTGTGCACGCTGGCGATCACCCCGGAGCGGGTGATGAACGTGCCGAAAATGCTGAGCAGAAACGACCCCACCACCAGTCCCAGGTTCCAGCGCTTGAGCATCCCCCGCTTTTCCTGGATCATGACCGAGTGCAGGAATGCCGTCATGGTAAGCCAGGGCAGGAAGCTCGCGTTCTCCACCGGATCCCAGGCCCAGTAGCCGCCCCAGCCCAGCTCCACGTACGCCCACCACATCCCCATCACGATTCCGACCGTGTTGAAGAACCAGCTTATCAGCACCCAGCGGCGCACCGAGGT
>DASSTP010000010.1:0-5701 GCA_035707845.1 Gemmatimonadales bacterium
GAAGCGAAGGCGGCGTACGGCCTTGTCGATAACGCAGCACTGCAGCAGTACGTGAGCTCGGTCGGGTTGAAGATTGCCAAGACCACCGAGCGGCCCGACCTGCCGTGGGCGTTCTACGTGATCGACGACGCGTCGGTCAATGCCTTTGCGCTGCCGGGCGGGCCGGTCTTCATCACCCGCGGCATTCTTGGCGCCATGAACAGCGAGGCGGAGCTGGCGTCGGTGCTGGGCCACGAGATCGGCCATATCACGGCGCGCCACTCGGTACAGCAGATCAGTCAGCAGCAGCTTGCCTCGCTGGGGCTTGGCATCGGCAGTATCCTCTCGCCCACCGTGGCCCGGTACGGCGGGCTCCTCAGCCAGGGACTCCAGGTGCTGTTCCTCAAGTACAGCAGGGACGACGAGAGCCAGGCTGATGCGCTGGGTTTCCGCTACATGACCCAGAACAACTACGACCCGCGCGAGATGGCGGCGATGTTCCACACCCTCGACCGGGAAACGCCGGCCGAAGGCCGGCTGCCCGCATGGCTCTCGACCCACCCGGATCCCGGCAACCGCTATGAGATTGCGCTCCAGCGGGTGGACTCGCTCAACCGCGACCTGTCAAAAATGGTGGTGGACCGCACCGACTTCCTCCAGCACACCGACGGGCTGGTCTACGGCCCCAACCCGCGGGAGGGATACTTCAAGGAGGGGCACTTTTATCACCCCGACCTGAAGTTCCAGTTCCAGCTGCCGGCCAACTGGCTCACCCAGAACACCAAGCAGGCGGTGATGGCGGCGAGCCAGCAGCAGGACGCCATCTTCCAGCTCTCGCTGGGGCAGGGGACGCCCTCCAGCGCGCTGCAGCAGTTCCTCAACCAGCAGGGCATCCAGCCGGGGCAGGTAAGTTCCTCGTCCATCAACGGCCTGCCCGCGGCCAGTGGCTATTTCCAGGCGCAGACCGAGCAGGGCGTGATCGGCGGGCTGGTGTCCTACGTGAGCTATGGCGGCAACACCTACCAGCTGCTGGCCTACACCGGGGCCAACAACCTGAATGCGTATGACGCCACCTTCCGCCAGATCATCGGCAGCTTCTCCCAGCTCACCGACCCGGCGGCGCTCAACGTCCAGCCCAGGAAGATTGACCTCGTGAAGCTGCCGAGCCGGATGACACTGGCCCAGTTCAACCAGCGCTACCCCTCCACCATTCCGGTGGAAGAAGTCGCGATCATCAACGGCGTGGAGACGGGGACGACGCTGGAGGCGGGGAGGATGGTGAAGCGCGTGCGCTAAGATGGACAGATGGACAGATGGACAGTTGGACAGATGGACAGTTGGACAGTTGGACAGTTGGACAGTTGGACAGATAGTGGACGGCCTACGAGTCACCCTGAGCGCAGCGAAGGGGCCAGAGCTAACTCGATGCTTCGGCCCCTTCGCTCGCGTCGCTCGGTCAGGGTGACCGTATCGCCGACCACCGTCGACCACTGTCCAACTGTCCAACCGTCCAACTGTCCAACTATCTTCCCCCATGCGCTTCACCCGCTTTTCCCGCTACGTGCCCGGTGCCGCCGACGAAGTCAATCTCCAGTCGCTGCTCGACTCGCTGACCGATTTCCTGCTGCAGAGCGGCTTTGCCGGCGGCAGCAGCTGGTGGGGTGAGCCCGAGGCCGATCGCTCCATTGACGGACTCAAGGATGCCATCACCCGCGCGCTCATGGAGTCGGGCCAGCTCACCCCCGAGATGCTCCGGCTGCTCCGGGGCGAAAGCACCGGCGATCCCGCCCGCGACGCCGAGATAGAGAAGCAGCTGGGTGAGCTGCTGGACGGCATCGTCCAGCGGCTGATCAACGAGGGCTACCTCGAGGCCAAGGAGGCGCCGAGGGCGCCGCAGTCATTCCAGCCGGTGCTGGGGCCCGCGGGCCAGGCGCGCGAGGCCGCCCGCAACGTGCAGTTCGATCTCACCTCCAAGGCCACCGACTTTCTCGGCTACAAGGCGCTGCGCGAACTGCTGGGTGCCACCGGCCATGCAGCCGCCGGCGCGCATGACACCACCTATCTCGCCACCGGGGTCGAAGCGGAAGCGGAGAGCAAGCAGTACCAATTCGGCGACACCCTGAACCTCGACGTTGCGGCCACGCTCCGCCGCTCCATTGCGCGCGCCGGCCTCACCGTCCCGCTCGACCTCGACTATCCCGACCTCATGGTGCACCAGTCGGAGTATCGCTCCTCGGCGGCGACGGTGCTGATGCTCGACTGCTCCCACTCGATGATCCTCTACGGCGAGGACCGCTTCACGCCGGCCAAGCGGGTCGCGCTGGCGCTTACCCATCTCATCCGGACCCAGTTTCCCGGCGACGCGCTCCGGGTCGTGGTCTTCCACGATTCGGCGGAAGAGGTGCCGGTCTCCGCGCTGTCGCGGGTGCAGGTGGGGCCGTATCACACCAATACCGCCGAGGGACTCAAGCTGGCCCGCCGCATCCTGCTCAACCAGAAGAAGGACATGCGGCAGATCGTGATGATCACCGATGGCAAGCCGAGCGCCATGACCCTGCCAGGCGGGCGGGTGTACGTGAACTCCATGGGGCTCGATCCCGAGATCTTGCGCGCCACCTACCGCGAAATCGGCGAGTGCCGCCGAGCCGGCATCATGATCAACACCTTCATGCTGGCGCGGGACCGGGCGCTGGTGGAGTTCGTGACCCGCATGACCGCCATCTGCCGGGGGAAGGCGTACTTCACCTCGACCGTCTCGCTGGGCCAGCACGTGCTGATGGATTTCATGAAGGGGAAGGTGAGGAGGGTGGGGTAGGAGAGTTGGACAGATGGACAGATGGACAGTGACGGACGCGGGACACGAGACACGTAACGCGCGTCGACTGTCGACCGTCGACCACTGTCCATCTGTCCAACCGTCCAACTGTCCATCTATCTTCAACCATGCCCCGTCCGTTCCGCGCCCTGGCCCGCGCCCCGGCATTTGCCTCGCTCCGCCACCGCGACTTCCGACTTTTTCTCTCGGGACAATTCCTTTCGCAATGCGGCACCTGGATCGAGCAGGTGGGCACCGGATGGCTGGTCGTCACGCTGAGCGATTCGCCCTTTGCGCTGGGGCTGGTGTTCACGCTGGGCTCGCTCCCGGTGCTGCTCTTTACCCTGATCGGCGGCGTGGTGGCCGACCGGGTCAACAAGCGCCGCACCATCATGCTGCTCCAGGCGCTGATGGCCACCGAGGCGCTGGCGCTCGGCATCCTGACCGCCACCAACACCGTCACCGTGCACTGGGTGATGGTGCTGGCGGTGTTCTTCGGGTTTCTCTCCGCCTTCGAGGTCCCCACCCGCCAGGCGTTCGTGTTCGACGTGGTCGGCAAGGACGACCTCATGAACGCCATCGCGCTCAATTCGTCGGCCTTCAACGTGGCTCGCGTCATCGGCCCCTCCATCGCCGGCGTCCTGATCGCCGCGGTGGGGCTGGCGGCCTGCTTCTTTGCCAACGGCGCCAGCTTCCTCGCCGTGCTCGCGGGACTCGCGCTCATGCGGACGCGGGAACCCGAGCATGCGCCCGAGCGCCCCGCCATGGCGTCGGCGCTGCGCGAGGGGTTCGACTACATCCGGAAGGAGCGCTGGCCCCGGACGCTGGTCATCCTCACGGCGACCATCACCATCTTCGGCTCCTCCTTCCTGCTCATGCTGCCGGTGTACGCCAAGGATGCGCTCAAGGTGGGCGCCTCGGGCTACGGCGCCCTCCTGAGCGGCGTGGGCATCGGGGCCGCCGGCGCCGCGCTGGTGATCGCCTCCTTCGGCAGCCGGTTCCGCCAGGGCCGGCTCGCGCTCAGTTCGGCCGCGGCGTTCGGCTTCTCGCTCATGCTGATGGCGCCGATGCCCCACCTCCTGCCCGCCATGGCGATCGGCATGCTGGCGGGGTGCTTCATGTCGGCCACCGGCATCAGCACCAACACGCTCCTGCAGCGGCTGGCGCCGGATCACCTGCGCGGCCGGGTGATGGGATTCTATTCCTTCGTGGCACTGGGGATGGTGCCCTTCGGCTCCCTGCAGGCGGGCTGGGTGTCCGAGCACTTCGGTGTGCGTACCAGTTACTTCATAAACGGATGCGTGATTACGGGCACGGTGTTCGTGGTCTGGCTCAGCTGGCTTCGGCGGCGCCGGCGTGAGCGGCTGGCTTACGACCTCCCCCTTCCCGCCGTAGAATGATGCCATGATCATCACCATCTCGAGACAGTTCGGGGCTGGCGGCAGCGAAGTCGCGGCCATGGTGGCGAAGGCGCTCGACTGGCAGCTGGTGGACAACGAGCTGGTGGAGCAGGTGGCGGCGCGCGCCGGCATGAGCCCCGAGGAAGTGGCTCGGCGCGAGGAACGCGCGCCCAGCTTTGTCGAGCGGCTCACCCGCACGCTCGCCGCGCAGAATCCCGAGCTGGTGCCGCCCCAGGGCGGCACGGTGAAGGACATGGAAGAGGCGAGTCTCGTGCGCATCACCGAGAGCGTGGTGGCCGACCTGGCTCGGCAGGGCCGGGTGGTGTTCGTGGGCCGGGCCGCGCCAGCGGTCATCGGGATGCAGGCCGACGCCCTGCACGTGAAGCTGGTGGCCGCCCGCGCCTGGCGCGCCGAGCGGGTCCGCGAACGGTTTGGCCTCACGGAAGAAGAAGCACTCAAGCAGATGGATGAGGTGGACGGCAGCCGTTCGCGCTATCACAAGGAGTATTACCAGCGCAACTGGAGCGATCCGGTGAACTACCACCTGACGATCAATACCGGGTTGCTGGGGCTGGAAGGGGCGGCGGAGATTATCGTGGCGCGGGTGAGAGGGACCGGTGAGAGGGACCAGGGATAAGGGATTAGGGATTAGGGATTAGGGTTGTGAGACGAGCCTCAGCCCGTCCACCCTAACCCCTAACCCCTAGTCCCTGCATCCCTCCTCCCGTCCCCCCCCCTGTGCAAGAACCCCCCACCACTCGTCCCATTGATCTGTGATCACGCACCCTGACCACCCCACGCCCCACGACCCGCGACCCGTGACGCACGACCCGCGACCCGTGACCCGCGACTCGCGACCCGTGACCCGCGACCCGCGACCCGTGACCCACGACTCGCGACCCGCGTCCGCCCCGCCCGCCTTGCCCATCACGCCCATCCTGAGCTTCTGGCTCGCCATGGGCGTCATCGAGACGGTCAAGGGCTACGTGCTCTGGGACTGGACCGGGCGGCCCCGTTCGTGGTCGGTCTCGCTGCTCAACAACATGCCGTGGTGGGTGCTGTGGGCGCTGCTCACGCCGGTGGTGTTCCGGGCCGCGCGGCGGTTCCGCCTCACCAATCCCGGATGGAAGAGCTCGGTGCTGGCCCACGGCATCATCGGCCTGGTGCTGAGTGCGGTCCATGTCGCGATCGCCGGGGCGATCTACTTCCGCACCAACGCCGATTTCCTCCTGCCCGACGGCCGGACCATGGCGCAGGAGATCGGTATCTTCTTCAACATGTACGTGGTGCTCGACCTGCTCACCTATGCCGGCGTGGTGGGCGCCTTCCACGCCGTGGAATTCTACGGCCGCTACCGCCAGGGCGAACTGCGCGCGGCGCAGCTTGAAACCCGGATGCATGAAGCTCGCCTCGCCATGCTTCGTATGGAATTGCAGCCGCACTTCCTCTTCAACGCCCTGAACGCCATCTCGGGGCTGGTGCGGCGAGGGGACAACGAGGCGGCCGT
>DASSTP010000011.1:0-8585 GCA_035707845.1 Gemmatimonadales bacterium
GCTGTGCGCTGTGCGCCATGAGCTGTGAGAAGGTACCGCGCGTAGCTCGCAGCTCATAGCTCTCAGCTCGCAGCCATCCTCGCAAACCACGGTGCCAGCACCAGTGACACCACGCTCATCAGCTTGATGAGAATGTTCATGGCCGGGCCGCTCGTATCCTTGAACGGGTCTCCCACCGTGTCACCGACGACGGCCGCCTTGTGGGGCTCATTGCCCTTGCCACCGTGTTCGCCACCCTCGATGTGCTTCTTGGCGTTGTCCCAGGCCCCGCCGGCGTTGGCCATGAACAGGGCGAGGAGGACACCGGAGAGCGTGGCGCCGGCCAGCAGGCCGCCCAGCGCCTTGATGCCGAGGAGTGAGCCCACCAGCACCGGGGCCAGGATTGCGGTAATGCCGGGCAGGATCATTTCCCGCAGCGCCGCCCGGGTCGAGATGTCCACGCACCGCGCGCTATCGGGCTTGGCCGTACCTTCCATCAAGCCCTTGATCTCGCGGAACTGGCGCCGCACTTCATCGACCATGCCCTGGGCGGCCCGCCCCACGGCGGTCATGGTGAGCGCGCCGATCACGAAGGGCAGGGTGCCGCCGATGAAGAGCCCGATGACGACCATCGGGTCCACCAGGTCCAGGGAAAGCACTTCCCCGGCCGGACTCACGGCCGTCGCGTACGCGCTGAAGAGCGCCAGCGCGGTGAGTGCGGCTGAGCCGATGGCAAATCCCTTGCCGATGGCGGCGGTGGTGTTCCCCAGTGCGTCGAGACTGTCCGTGATGGAGCGGACAGCGGGTCCGAGTCCGCTCATTTCGCTGATGCCGCCGGCGTTGTCGGCGATCGGGCCGTAGGCGTCCACCGTCATGGTCACGCCCACCGTGGCCAGCATGCCCACGGCGGAAATGGCGATGCCATAGAGCCCGGCCTGATTGAACGACACGAAGATGGCGGCGCAGATGAGCAGCAGGGGGATCAGCGTGCTCATCATGCCGACCGAGAGGCCGGCGATGATGTTCGTGGCCGGTCCGGTGGTTGAGGCCTGGGCAATGCGACGAATGGGAGCACCCGCCGTGTAGTACTCGGTGGCGAGGCCGATCAGCACGCCGGCGACGGTGCCGGCCACCACAGCCCAGAACGGCCCCATGGCCGGATGTCCGGGCATGCCGATGGGCAACCACCGGGTCACGAACCAGGCGCCCACGATGAAGAGACCCGCGCCAATGAAGGTGGTGAGCCGGAGGGCAGTGGCCGGCGAGCCGCGCTCCAGCACTTTCATGGCGCCGATGCCGATCAGTGACGCGGCCAGGCCCACGATCGTCATCACGATGGGCAGGGCCACCGCGTTCATGCGGAATTGGGAGAGAATGGCGGGGCTGGTGGCGGCCAGCGCCACGGTCGCGATGATGGCGCCCACGTAGCTCTCGAAGATATCGGCACCCATGCCGGCAACGTCGCCCACGTTGTCGCCCACGTTGTCGGCGATGGTGACAGGGTTGCGGGGGTCATCCTCGGGAATGCCCGCCTCCACCTTGCCCACCAGGTCCGCGCCCACGTCAGCGGCCTTGGTGTAGATGCCGCCGCCCACGCGCGCGAAGAGCGCAATACTCGACGCGCCCATGGCGAAGCCGCTGATCACTTCACTGAAGTACTTGAACTCGGCGTCGCCCAGGACACCGGGCGCCGCCCACTTGAGCAGGTAGCTTGTGACCAGGCCGATGCCGAGCAGGCCGAGCGAAGCCACGGCGAGTCCCATCACCGCGCCACCGCTGAACGCTACCCCCAGCGCACGTGCCTGTCCGCTCTCGCGCGCCGCTTCCGAGGTCCGGACATTGGCCTTGGTGGCGGCCTTCATGCCAAAGAGGCCGGCCGCGATCGAGCAGCCGCCGCCCAGCACGTAGGCGATACCGGTCTTGATGTCCACCACCCATGCCAGGAGACCGGCCACCACCAGGATGAACGGCATCAGCACGGTGTACTCCCGGCGCAGGAACGCCATGGCGCCGGACTCGATCAGTCCCGCCAGCTCCTGCATGGCTGAGCTCCCGGCCGAATGCCGCTTGAGACTCAGGTACACCAGCACTGCGATGACAAGGCCGACACCGCCAGCGACGACGGCTATGGGTGCAAACTGGGCCACTGCGCCTCCACTCAATGATTGAATCGGCTCATCGCGCGCTCGATGCCTTCTTCCACCCAGCACGTGACGGCTTCCACCATCGGGTCCAGCAAGCTTTCAAGTACGGCGTTTTCGTCGCGGTCAAACTCCGCGAGGACGAAGTCCGCCAGGTCGTCCACTCCCTCAGGCCTCGGTCCGATCCCGATGCGGAGCCGGGCATAATCCTGCCGCCGCAGGACCCCCTCGATGCTGCGAAGCCCATTGTGCCCGCCATTGGAGCCGGCACCTCGGAGGCGAAACCGTCCCAGGGCGATGGCGACATCGTCCACCAGGACCAGCAGATCTTGGCTGGGATCGAAGGCGGGATCGGCGAGCAGCGGCGCGAGCACCGCGCCGCTGCGATTCATGAATGTCTGCGGCTTGAGCAGCCGGACGTCCTGTCCGGCCACCTGGGCCACCGCCTCGCGGCTGCGCTCACTCCGGCGGTAGGGCCCGGCACGCCACTGCTCAGCCAGCCGGTCCGCCAGCCGAAACCCGGCGTTGTGCCGGGTGCCGGCATACTCCGGGCCCGGGTTGCCAAGGCCCACGATGGTCCGCAGGGCTTACGCTTCCTCTTCTTCGCCCTCTTCGGCCTTCGGCTTCCGGATGAGCTCCGGCTCCGCTTCGGGCGCGGCTTCCGTGGCAACGGGCGCCGCCTCTTCCGTCCTCGGCGCCACGACCGTGGCGACCGGCTGGTCGGGATCGTCCAGAATCTCGCCCCGCTCGATCTGCAGGTCGCGCACGAAGATGGAGTGGCCGATGGTGAGCGAGGTTACGTCCACGTCGATGCTGTCGGGCAGGTCGGCAGGGAACACCTCGATCTCGAGTTCCCGGCGCACGTGGTCAAGAATGCCGCCAAAATTGCGCACCCCGTCGGGAATGCCCTTGAGGTGGACCGGCACGCTCACCGTGATCTTCTCATCGGCGTGCACCTCGTAGAGGTCCACGTGCAGGATGGAGCTCGACCGGACCGGGTCGCGCTGCACCTCGCGAATGAGCGCCCGCACCGGGGCGCGGTCGTCCACCGTCACTTCAAGCAACGTGGCGGCGGTGGCGCCCTGAAGTGCGCGCCCCAGCACAGCGCCGTCAAGGAGCAGGGCTTCGGGCTCACGCCCGTGCCCGTAGATCACCCCCGGGACCTTCCCCTCGCGCCGGGCGGAGCGCGCCGCACCCTTGCCGGTTGTCGTGCGGCTGCCCGCCGCGAGCTTCACCTGGTTTGCCATGTCTCGTTTTCCTTCGTGTCATCGGCGCGGAGGCGCGCCCGTCATTCGAACAGCGAGCTGACTGACTGGTCGCTGTGCGTGTAGCCAAT
Source organism: Gemmatimonadales bacterium (assembly GCA_035707845.1). Taxonomy (GTDB): domain Bacteria; phylum Gemmatimonadota; class Gemmatimonadetes; order Gemmatimonadales; family GWC2-71-9; genus CAMLHP01. The sequence goes on from DASSTP010000011.1 coordinate 3,457, forward strand.
AGCCTTCGACAGCAGTCCGGCGATCGACAGCACCCGCAGGCGGTCGAACCGGCGCTCGGCCGGGATATCGATCGTGTTGGTCACGACCACTTCCTTGACCGGGGACGCCACCAGCCGCTGCACCGCCGGTCCGGACAGCAAGCCGTGCGAGGCGCAGCAGTAGACATCCTCGGCGCCCAGCCGCTTCAGCGCGTTGACCGCCTCCGCCATGGTGCCGGCGGTGTCGATCATGTCGTCCGGGATGATGCAGTCCCGGCCCCGGACCTCACCCACCACATTGAGCACCTCGGCCACGTTGGCCGAGGGCCGCCGCTTGTCGATGATGGCCAGCGAGGCGTTGAGGCGCTTGGCGAAGCCCCGCGCCATCTTGGCGCTGCCCACATCGGGCGCGACGATCACGAGATCGCGCAGCTGCTTCTGCCGGTAGTGGTTGACCAGCACCGGCGCGGCATACAGGTGATCCACCGGCAGGTCGAAGAACCCCTGCAGCTGATGCTGGTGGAAATCCATGGCCAGCACCCGGTCGGCGCCGGCCATGGAGACCATGTTGGCCATCAGCTTGGCGCTGATCGCGACCCGTGGCTGGTCCTTCCGGTCCTGCCGCGCGTAGCCGAAGTACGGGATGACCGCCGTGATGCGCGCGGCGCTGGCCCGGCGGGCCGCGTCCATGAGCAGCAGCAGCTCCATCATGTTTTCGGCCGGCGGGTTGGTGGACTGGATGATATAGACATCCCGTCCCCGCACATTCTCGTCGATCTTGACGAAGATCTCGCCGTCGGCAAAGCGCCGGATGGTAATGGCGCAGAGCGGCTGGCCGAGGTGGGCTGCCACCTCCTCCGCCAGGGGCCGGTTGGCCGTCCCGCTCATCAGGAGCATCTGGCTCCGCGACATCGAGAGGTCCGTCATGGTTATAGCCTTCCAAAATAGCGGGCTACGGCGGCCGAGGTCAACTCACGCCCCCACGGGCGGTTGCGCGGTCGGGCGCCGGGTGTGTGGTGCATCACGGAACGCCGTCTCCCTGCGTGCTAGACTGGCCCCATCACAGGCAAGGGCGGCGGCCCCGGCTGGTGCCGGCGCCACTGATGACGCGCAGCCATCTCGATGGTAAGATTCGAGGTGGATATTCCACTTCTACTTGCGAGGGTATCACCGATGCGCCAGTCCCTGGGGTTCCCGGCGATGGCGGCCATTGCACTGGCCTTGGCAGTCGCAGCATGCGACAATGGGCCCAAGAATCCGGTCGTCACTGGTCTGTGCGACGAGGCCGGCTCCACAACCGACTGCCCTGAAATTCCAAATACGGTGAACGAGGCCTTCTTCACGATCACCCTCGAGTCCCTCAGCTGCACCGCCAAGGGCACCAAGATCCGGGTGACGGCGCCGGTCGACAAGACGCTGACTGATGACGGCTGCTACGACACCGAAGGGAAGACCTGGAACGTGGGCAGTGCGTCCTCGGGCTTCGCCGGCGGCACCCAGCTCAACTTCTCCATTACTTCGGATGAAACCGGGTCGCCGCCCTCGTTCCAGCTTGAGGGAGCGTATCCTGACTGGCACATCAAGTTCGAGGATGGTGGCGACAACGACTTCAACGACGTAGTGCTGGCGGTACACGCGACCGAAATCCAGTAGAGTCGTGAGTCGTGGGTCATGGGTCGCGGATTCCGTATCGTGAACCATGACCCATGACCCATGACCCACGACCCACGACCCACGACTTCCATTGGCCCTGGTGGATTCGAACCACCATTCTCGGATCCAAAGTCCGATGTCCTGCCATTGGACGAAGGGCCAGCGCAGCTGGCGTCAAAGCTAATCGGCGCCGGCGCCTCAGCCCACTTCGACCGCGAAGCGCTGGCCCAGCCGGGGTGCGAGCATCATGAGCGCATCGTCCCGATCACGTTCCCTGCGATAAATGGCGAACACCGCCGACCCCGAACCGGACATGCGGCAGAGCATCGGTCCGGTACCGACCAGCTTCTCGAATGCAGTCCGCACCTCCGGCCGCTGGGCAAACACCGGCGCCTCGAAATCGTTGCCCGCCATGCGGGCGATATCTCCCCAGCTCCCCACCGCATCCAGGTCGAGCACCACCGCTCCACGCCGTACCGGCTCGGTGCGGGCGGCATCGAGCCAGCGATAGGCGTCGGCAGTCCCCACGCCTGCAGGCGGCACCAGGATCAGGCCCGGTGCCGGGGGCAGCGCCGGCAGCTGCAGCAACCGTTCGCCCCGGTGCCAGCCCACGGCCAGCCGCGCGCCGCTCAACTGGAATGGCACGTCGCTGCCGAGTCGTGCCGCCAGCTGCAGCAGCTCATGCCGGGGAATGGCATTGCCGGCAAGCTGGTTGACCAGCAGCAGGGCCTGCGCACCGTCACTCGAGCCGCCTCCGAGCCCGGCCTGCACCGGAATGCGCTTGGTAAGCGTCAGGTGGACCCCGAAGCGATGTCCGCTCGCATCCAGCACCAGCTGTGCCCCACGAACCGCCAGGTTTTGCTCGGCCGGCCCGGTATCGATGCCGTCGGTCGTGAGCGTGACACCACGCGCCTCCCGCCGCTCGGCGCGGAGGTCGTCGGTCAGTGAGGTGCGGGCCAGCAGTGTCTCCACTGCATGAAACCCGTCGTCCATCGTCCCGAAGACGCGAAGGAAAAGGTTGACCTTGGCCGGTGCCTGCGACGAAACCTCGTCGATCATCCCTGCGGCGCCTTTCGGAGGGTGGCAAAATTGAGCGACGTCCGCATCAGTGACCAGGCGCCCAGCAGGACGATGGGCAGGAACGTGGTGATGTGATAGGTCACTGCGTACGCCACCGCCCGATCTGCCGTGACAGCGAAGAGCAGCAGCACTGCCTTGATCACCGCCTCGAACACGCCGACATAGCCGGGCGTGGTGGGGGCGGCCACGCCAAGCACCAGGACGCCCTGCATCAGCAGCACGCCGGCAAACCCGACCGGCAAGTGGAACGCGCGCAGCATGACCCAGAACGAAAGCGCGTTGACCAGCCAGATTATCACGGACCAGGCGACCACCGCACTGACCCTGGCCGGCGATCGCAGCACGCCGAGACCATGCCGTATCCCTTCGACCAGGCTCACCAGTCGGCTGGCCAGGTGCTCGGAGGGAATCACGCGGCGGATCAGCCGTTCCGCTGCCAAGGGGAAGCTGACGACCGCGATCGCCGCCAGCAGGGCCGCTGCCACGAGGATGCCTGAGGCCGTGGCCAGCCGGGTCACTGGCGTGTCGAAGAGTTCCACGCCCTGCGGCAATCCCGCGAAGAGCAGCCCCAGGGCCAGCATGCTGATGACGGTGAGCGCGTCAAACACGCGCTCCACCGCCACGCTCGACAGGGCCGCCGAGAAGCGTGCCCGTGTGAGTCGGCTGGCGGCCCACGTTCGCATCAGCTCGCCAATGCGGAAGGGCAGGATATTGTTGGCCATGAAGCCGATGGCGACGGCATGCCAGAGCGGGGCGAACGAAAGCGCCGAGTCATCCTCGGCGCGAAGCAGCAGCCGCCAGCGGACGACCCGCAGGGGAAAGGTTGCCGTGGCGACGCAGACCGCCAGCAGGATGAGCACCGGGTTGGCCGCCCAGACTTCGGCGGCGATGTCCGGCCACTTCACGTCGTGCAGCACCCACCAGAGCAACGCGCCGGCGAGAATCACGCCGGCGGCCAGCGCCCACCAGGAGCGGCGATCGGGCACGGTCAGTTCGGCTTCAGGGCGAGCGGGACGAGGTCGAGCAGCTCCAGCAGCAGGGGCTCGACGGTAGACAAGCCCGGCTGACGCTGGAGACTGGCCGTGATTTCGGCACGGACCGTGGCCGCGCGCTCGAGCGCTCCCTGCCCGCTGTAGCAGAGCGACTCGATGCTCACCACGTCCGGCATGTCTCGCTCGTCGGCGGCGCCAGCACCCTGAACCGTGGCCGTGGCGGGAGCAGCGCCCGTCATCATCAGCCGCTGGTAGGTGCTGAAGCCGCGCTCGATGGGAAGCGCGTCGTCGGGCGCCAGCGCGAGCACCGGTACAACCTCGGCGTCACTGGTCTCGACGCTCGTAACCGCTGGAGCAGCGGGAGCGGCAAACACGGATTCGCCATCGTACGCCAGCGACTCGATAGCGACGACCGACTCGCTCTCATATGCCAGTGATTCGATGGCGACGATGGGCTGTAAGCTGTGAGCTGCTACAGGTGGGGCCTCGGCCTCGACCGGGAGTCCCTCCTGGGCACTTGGCGCCGCCTGAATGGGCGTCGCGAAATCCAGCTGGGATGTGAGCGCATCGAGGCGGGCAGCCAGCGCAGGTCCGGTGCCATTGGCCGGCACGTCGCGAAGGACGGCTCCCGCGGAGCGCAGAATGTCGGCAAAGGACGACAGTTGCCCGGCTGCGGCGCCGCTGGCAATGCTGCGGCAGGCCGCTTTTCCGAAGCGGGCGAGGGCGGGCGTCAGCGGGTCGCGTCCCGGATTGGCCGCCGCCCGAAAGGCGGGGACCAGGGAGTAGAGTCGGAGATCGCGTGCCGTCATCGATGCGGCGGCCATCAGCTGCTCGGCTGCCTGCACCAGGTGCTCGCCGTGACTCACCAGCTCCACGGCACCCAACGGAGAGGGCGGCGCAAACTGCGGCTGCGCCGAGGAGCGAACGATGGCATCACCGTGACTGCGGTCGAGCAGTTCCTCGACGGGTACGACATCATCTTCACTGGCGAAGGCCCGAAGCAGGCGGTCAGTGAACTCCTGGGCCTCCGGTGCGCCCGCATCGGGGCTGCCGCGGTCTGCCACATCGCGGGCAATCCGCGTGAGCGCCGCCGCCGCCGCATCCAGCAGGGCGGGGACCCCGGCAGGCGGCGCGAACAGCCGGGTGAGGTCGCCCACGGCGAGCTCGATTCCGTCGAGCACTTCGGGAAGCGGGCTCAGCTCGCTCAGCTCGGCGAGCCCCCGCAGTGACTGCATCCGGCGAAGCACGGCGTAGAGTGGCTCCCGCGCTTCGGGCGTGGCCTCGAGGGAGCGGGCGGCGCGGTCGAGCGCGCTCGCGACCAGAGCGCCCTCGCGGGCCACGAATGCCCGGATACCGGTCTGCGCCTGCGCGCCCTGCGGCGACGGATGCTGCCGCGGATCGCGCACCTCGCCACCGGCCAGCGCC
>DASSTP010000012.1:0-5970 GCA_035707845.1 Gemmatimonadales bacterium
TTCTTCAGCGAGCGGTTCCGCATTCCCGTGCCGGACGTGGTTCGCCAGCTCCGCGAGGCGGGGCTCGACAGCATCCCCGGCGGCGGCGGTGAGATCCTGGTGGACGCCATCCGTGAGCGGGTGGCAAGGAAGAAGGCCCAGACCGACGAGTGGCTCGGCGTGCAGGAAGAGGCGCACCGCCAGGGCATGCGCACTTCGGTCACCATGATGTACGGCCTCGGCGAATCCACCGCGGACCGGATCGAGCACCTGTTCCGGGTTCGGCAGGTGCAGGAGCGGACCGGCGGGTTCACCGCGTTCATCTGCTGGCCCCTGCAGCCGGAAGGCACGCCGGGGATGTCGCACATGGAGAAGACCGACGCGGTCACCTACCTGCGCACGCTTGCCATCAGCCGCATCATCCTCAGGGACGTACCCAACATCCAGTCCTCCTGGGTGACCATGGGCCACAAGGTGGGGCAGGTGGCCCTGCGGTTCGGAGCCAATGACTACGGCAGCCTGATGATGGAAGAGAACGTGGTGTCGGCCGCCGGCACGACCTATCGTACCACGCTGGATGAGATCGAGCGCATCATCACCGACGCGGGCTTTGCGCCACGGCGCCGGCGCCAGGACTATTCCCTCATCGCGGAGACGGCCGGAGCCGCTGCATGAGGGTCGGGATCGGCTACGATTCCCATCGGTTCGCCGAAGGGAGGCCGCTCATCCTCGGCGGCCAGCGCATTCCGCACGCGCTGGGACTTGCCGGTCATTCCGATGCCGATGCCGTGGCCCATGCCGTCACCGACGCGCTGCTCGGTGCCGTTGCGGCCGGGAGCATCGGCGACTTCTTTCCCGACACCGATCCGCGGTGGAAGGACGCCGACTCGATGACGCTCCTGCGCCAGGTGGTGACCTTGGCGCGCCAGCGGGGCTTCCATCCGTCCCAGGCGGACATCATCGTCATCTGTGAGGCCCCTCGGCTCTCGTCGCATGCGCCCGGCATCGCCGGCGGCGTGGCCGAGGCGCTGGGGCTCGAGCCGGGCAGCGTCGGCTTCAAGGCCAAGTCGAACGAAGGAATGGGCTTCATTGGCCGGGGCGAGGGGCTGGCCGTCATGGCCGTGGTGACGGTGGAGGCGCGCTGATCTGATCGAGTCGCTGCTGAACTGGCTGTCGACGCTGCCCGCCGCAGCTGTCTACGCAGTGCTGGCGCTCCTGGCCGCGGTGGAAAATGTGGTGCCGCCGGTTCCGGCCGACACGGCCGTGGCCCTGGGCGCCTTCCTCTCGCATCGCGGTGTCACCTCCCTGCCCATGGTCTATGCCGTGACGCTGCTCGCCAACATCGGCGGGGCGGCGGGTGTCTATTATGCGGCCCGCCGCTACGGGCGCCGGCTCTTTGCCACCCGAACCGGCCAGCGGCTGCTGTCGCCGTCGGCGCTCGCCGTGGTCGAACGGGAATACCTCCGCTTCGGCATCCTCGGCATCTTCTTTGGCCGTTTTCTTCCGGGCGTCCGCGCGGTGGTGCCTCCCTTTGCCGGCCTCGCCAATCTCGGTGCGTGGCGCGCGCTCGTGCCCATGGCCACGGCGTCTGCCATCTGGTATGGAGCAGTGGCGCTCATCGGTGCCGCCATCGGCGCCGAGTGGAGCCGGATCAGTGTCATCCTTGGCGAGATCAACCAGACGCTCGCCATCGTTGCAGCAGCCGCGGCAGTTGTGGTGGCGCTGGTGATCATCCGGCGCCGGCGTCAGGGCGGCCGGCTGTGGCAGGCGCTTCGGCGCGCAGTCCCCGGCACGGATGCATTGCCGCCCACAGCTCCTGATGCCATGACCCAGGCCGCGCTGGCACTGCTGGAAGTGGCGTATGCGGATCCCGCACTGGCAGCTGATGAGCGCCGAAGGATTACCTGCGAACTTCGGTCGCGATGGGACCTGCCCGATGCCGAGGAGCGGGCTCCGGCTGACGAAGCCGAATGGCGCGGCGTTCGCCAGCGCCTGCTGAGTCAATTCGGCGAGGAGCGACGGTGCGCCTTGCTCGAGCAGCTCTGGACGGTGGCCTTTGCCGCACCAGGCTCGGCGGACTCGCGTTCCCGGCTGGTTCGCAACGCGGCGTCGCTGCTGGGGATGAGCCCGGCAGAAATCGCCGAGGTTGAGCGCCGGGTGCGAGCCGGGGGAGCAGCACTGGCGTGAGCCTGCCAGAACTTCGGGAACGGATCGAGCGGGATTTCCTCATCGAGGGCTTCCGCGACTACCTCGGCCTCGAGGCCGGCCACAGCCCAAACACCGTGGAGGCATATTCGCGCGACGTGCGGCGTCTCGGCGAATTTGCCCTCTCCAAGGGAGCCAGGGAGCCCGCCGGCGTCAGCCGCACGCTGCTCCGCGATCACATCTTTCTGCTGAAGGACCTGGGGCTCAGCCCCTCGTCGATTCGCCGCGCCATTTCCGCCATCCGCACCTACTTCGGGTTCCTGGTGGGTGAGGGAATCGTCAGGAGTGACCCGAGTGACCGGATCGAGGGACCACAGCGCTGGCGCACGCTGCCCGAAACCTTGTCCGTGAGCGAGGTGGAGTCGCTGCTCACCTCGCCACCAGCGGATGACAAACTCGCCTGGCGCGACCGCGCGCTGCTGGAGCTCGCCTACGGCGCGGGGCTCCGCGTCTCCGAACTCTGCGGCCTTCGGCTCAACGACCTGATCCTGCCGGAACAGCTGGTACGCGTGCTGGGGAAGGGATCCAAGGAGCGGCTGGTCCCGCTGGGCCGCACCATGATCGGCGTTGTCTCGGTCTACCTGCACCAGCTCCGGCCGGAACTTGACCGGGGACAATCCGAGAACCGGGTCATCCTGAATGCGCGCGGCGAACCGCTGTCGCGGGTGGGCGCGTGGGGCATCGTAAAGAAGGCCGTGACGCGCGCGGGCATCCGGAAGCGGGTGACGCCCCACACCCTGCGCCACAGCTTTGCGACTCATCTGCTGGAAGGCGGCGCCGACCTCCGCGCCGTGCAGGAAATGCTGGGGCACGCCGACCTCTCCACCACCCAGATCTACACCCATGTTGACCGGGAGTACCTGCGGTCGGTGCATAAGCAGTTCCATCCCAGGAGCTGAGAGCTAGGAGCTACGAGCTATGAGCTACGAGCGGTACCTTCGCACAGCTCACAGCTCACAGCTCACAGCTCGCAGCTCACAGCTCTCAGCTCTCAGCTCTCAGCTCTCAGCCCCACATCCATCCCCTCATACACACCTGCCAGCCACAGCGAGAACAGCCATCCCTCGCCCAGCAGCAGCGCGGCGACGCCGCATGCAGCGGGGATGGCGGCCCAGGTTCCCAGACCAGGCGACAGGAGCGCGATGAGTCCTGCGCCGCCGACGGCGGGGATGATGGAGGCGGCCAGCAGGGCGAGCAGGTAGGCCAGCGCCGTCAGCACGCTCTGGCCCAGCGTCTCCACCCCGCCATGCGCGGGCCCGATCCGCACCCAGCCCGGCAGGAGCAGCGCCGCGCCATTCTGCAGCAGCATCCCCACGAAGTTGAGGGCGGGGACGATCACGACCAGCGCCGCCGCGAGCGCGAGGCGGAGCGGGACGGGGAACTCTGGCGCCGGGATGTACATGAGGGCCAGGCCGCCGAGCAGCAGCAGGGTCAGTTGCGAGAGGGAGAGAATGAATGCGGAGCTCGCGGCCTCCATCCGGATGACGGCATCGGACGCAAGCGGGTAACTGCGGAGCAGCTCGAGATGCGCCAGGTCGGTGCGCAGGTCGTTCCTGATCCACTGTGGCCCCAGCGCAAAGAAGAATCCTCCCCACACCAGCAGCAGCGTGCCGGCCGTCTTGGCCGCGGCCGGCAGTCCCGCCGATGCAATCACCAGCGTCAATGCGACGATCACCGAAATGAGCGCCCAGGTCCGCAGGCGGCTCCGGCGCAGCAGCATGGCGACGTTCTTCCAGAAGATGGCGAGGGCGGCGTCGCCCGCCGGCGCGAGCGGCCAGAGCGGGGGGGAATAGGGCCGCTCCCTCGACGAAATCCGCGCGCCGGTTCGCCGTGCTTCGAGCATGCGCGCGCGCTCGAACGACGCCTCGGCGGCCGCCTCCTCGTAGGCCGCGTCGGATTGGATGACCCAGGCGTAGTGGACCGCCAGCAGGCCGAGAGCCCACGGAAAGCTTCGCAGCCACTCCACGGCGGAACCCGATGCGATCGGCCGCGCCAGGAGCCGGAACGGCCAGAGGACCACCAGTGCGAGCGGGGCGCGCAAGGCCACCTCGATGTTCGACAGCACTGACGATCCAGGCGGCAGCGACATGAGCCGGTTGCCAACCTGCAGCAGCGCGGCGAGCATGAGCACCACCGCCACGACAAGCACGATGATCGCCAGCGAGTGTCGACGCATGCCGTAGCGACCATGCTCCACCGCCGAGGAGCGGGTCATGGCAGCGCCCATGCGATGCAGGTGAACCGTTGTGAACAGGCACCACAGCGACAGCGCCCGGAGCACAACCGGCAGCTCCGCTCGCCCCGCGCCGAGGATCACGACCCAGAGCAGCGTGGTCGCCGCGATGATCACCTGCGCACGCAGCAGCTTGTAGCGGACCAGCGCACGGCGACTGAGCGGAGCGGGGAAGAGGAACATCACTTCGGCGGTGGAATAGGCCAGGATGTGCTGCCTGCCGGAGGAGATCCAGGTCCATCCGACGAGGAACAGCAGTCCAGCTGCGATGCCGAGCTCGAGGAACGGCCCGCGCAGCAGGGGCTGATGCTCGGGCTGGGAATTCCCGTGCGCCAGCATGAACAGGTACCCCAGTCCCACCAGCAGTGCGACGACGTAGCGCGGCTGGCGCAACCGTCGCACCTGCTGCACCGTGCGGTTCCTGAGCGACCGCCGGAGGAGATACCCCAGCGCGCGTCGGCTCACGGCGATCCCGTGTCGCCCACCAGCGCGATGAACACGTCCTCCAGCGAGCGGCCGGCCAGCTCGGGACGCTCGGCGATGATGTCCCCCAGCGCGCCCGTAGCCACCCGCACGCCTTGTCGCAGCACCAGCACCCGGGTGCAGAGCTCCTCTACGAGATGCAGCAGGTGCGAGCTGAGGATGACCGCCGCACCCTCCTGGGCCCGCCGGAGGATCGTGGCCTTCATGCGCCGGATGCCGATGGGATCAAGCCCGGTCAGGGGCTCGTCGAACATCAATGCCGATGGGCTGTGGAACAGGCCGCAGGCACTGGCCAGCTTCTGCTTCATCCCGCGTGAGAGCTCGGGCGGGAACGAGTCCACCCGATCGAGCAGCTCCAGCTCCGAGAGGAGAGCATGCCGCCGCTCGCCGGCCTCCGTGACGTTGTAGAGGCGCGCCACGAAATCCAGGTGCTCACCCACGGTGAGGTAATCAAAGAGGTGCGGCTCGTCGGGAATGAAGGCCAGCCGACTCTTCGCCGCGATCGGCTCGGCGCGCAGGTCGTGGCCCGCGATCCGGATCTGTCCCGCCGAGGGCCTGATGATCCCCGCCACGCTCCGCAGCGTGGTGGTCTTGCCCGCGCCGTTGGGCCCTACCAGCCCGAGCACTTCACCCGGCTGGACCGTGAATGACAGCTCCCGGACGGCCAGCCGGTCGCCATACAGCTTGGTCAGCCCCTCCACCTCGATCACAGCCCCTCCGCCGGTGCGGGTGCGGCTAAGCGCTTTTCAGCCAACGACCTGAGCGGTATAGTTCAAGCGGTGCGTGCGGCCCGCGCCCCCGGCGCTGAAACTTTTTGGCCGCGACCAACGTTTCGTGATGCATCGTTGTCGGACTTCCGGGTCAGGTGGTCGCATGCGGTCCTACTGGGTCAAAATCGTTGCCGGCGCGGCGCTCATCTTCGCGGTCGGCATGATCATCCGGTCGCTCTTCCGCTCCGTAAAGCATGGCGTCGAATACGTCAGCGACGGCACCGGCCCCATTACCACGCCGCTACTGTTCGTTCCCTTCGAGCTGGGCGGACAGCGGATCGGCACGTTCCGTGGCCTCAC
>DASSTP010000013.1:0-2010 GCA_035707845.1 Gemmatimonadales bacterium
GCCACCACTCGCGGCCCGCCGCGAGGAAGCGCGCGGCGCAGCGATACCAGGGCGGCCCGGTCATCGAGCAGCGCGGCGACCACCGGCATGCTCAGCCCTGCGACGGTTCGGGCATGGCGACGGAGCGTCCCGCACCCACCGCCACGAGGAAGCGCGCGCCGCAGTGATACCAGGGCTGCCCGGTCGTCCAGCAGCGCGGCCACCACCGGCATGCTCAGCCCTGCGACGGTTCGGGCAGGGGCACCGCGCGTCCCGCGCCGACCGCCACGAGCGTGCGCTCCATGTCACCCGCGCGCTTCAGCACGCCACGGGCGTTGTCGTAGGAGAGCTTGTCCAGCGCACCGGCGAGCGGCAGCCAGCGGAAATCCGTGATCCCTTCTTCCACCTGCGGGACCGGATCCCCCTCGGGTGACTCCAGCAGGAAGAAATGGCAGTACTTGTGGATGGGCCGCCCGCGGAACCGGAAATGCCAGTCAATCACGCGGATCGGCCCCTGCAGGATGAGATGGCTGAGGCCGGTCTCCTCGGCGGTTTCCCGCAGTGCGGCATCCGCCGGCGACTCGTTCTCCTCAAGGTGGCCCTTGGGAAAACCCCAGTTGCCGTACGAGTCCCGGATGAGGAGAAACCGGGCCTGGCCGTCGGCATCACGCCGGAAGACGATGCCGCCGGCGCTCACTTCGAGTTCCGCACGTCGCTTGGCCATCAGAAGACCGAGATCTTGATGTACTTGCGCGGATGCGCCTGGAAGTCTGTCATGAGTTCGCGAAACTGCTTCATGGTGGCGGCCGTCTCGCTGTAGAGCGTCGAGTCGGTGGCGAGCATGCCGAGGGTGCCGTTGCCGGCCTGGATCTGCGCGAGCAGCGTGTCCATGGCCTGGATCACGTTGATGAGACTGGCCTGGTTCTGCTGCAGCGCCGTCATGACCTGGCGGAAATCCGCCGACGCCGCCCGCAGGTCGGTGCTGGCAGCGGCGCCATTGTCGAGAATGGAGCTTAACTGCCCATGCGCGGTGGCGCTGTCGATGCGCGCCACGGTGCGGTCGAGATTGCGCGATACGTTGGCGAAGCTGTTGGCCGTGACTTCGGCGTTGGCACCCACCCGGTCGAGCCGCGCGCTCTGGGCCTTGGTGAAGGTAACCAGCCGGCTGGCGATGGCGGCGAGGTCGAGCACGCTCTGGCGGAATTCCCTGAGCGCGGTGCTGTCGAACGCGCCCTGGATGCGGCTGGTCACTTCGGCGACGTCGCCGGCAATGCGGCTGGCCTGCGCGGTCAGCTGGCCGATGTCGGGCAGGGTGGCGCCGGGCCAGGCGTCCCCGCCGGCCTGGTCGCTCTCGATGAGCGCGGCGCGCACATTGGGGTCGTCGGGCAGCGGCTCGAATGAAATGATGTTGGCGCTCCAGCCGCCGAAGAGACTGGCCGAGGAGGCGATCACGGCGGGCTTGCGGGGCAGCTGGACGTTGGTTTCCAGGTCGAAATCGGTCTCGACCCAGTCGTTCCCCGCCAGGCGGATGGCCGACACCTTGCCGACCTTCACGCCGCGGAGCGTCACGGGGTTGCCCACCTGGAGTCCATCAACCGTGCGGAATCGCGCGGAGTAATGCTGCGGCTGCCTGCCGATATGGATCTCGCCCAGCCAGAGAGCCCCGGCGATCACCACGGCGAGCGCGACGAGCACGGCGGCACCCACGGCGAAGTCGTTGGTCTGCTTCACTGCTGCGTCCTCCCGGGCGCCGGCGCATCTGGCCGCCCCTCGATGAACTGGCGCACCACCGGGTCGTCGGAGGCGCGCATCTCCTCCACACTGCCCACCTGGCGGATGGCGCCCTCGTAGAGCATCGCGATCCGGTCGCCCACCACAAACGCGCTCTGCATGTCGTGGGTGACGATCACACCCGTGACACCGAGGTCCCGGGTGCGGCACATCAGCTGGTTCATGGACGCCGATGTCACCGGATCGAGTCCGGTGGTCGGCTCATCGTAGAGCAGGTACCTGGGCCGGGGGGCGATGGCG
>DASSTP010000014.1:0-4280 GCA_035707845.1 Gemmatimonadales bacterium
GTAGCCGTAGTAATGGAGGGTCGAGGGTCGAGGGTCGAGGGTCGAGGGTCGGGGGTCGAGGGTCGAGGGTCGAGGGTCGAGGGTCGCGAGGCTAACCATGGCATGTCATTGCGAGGAGCACGCCGAGCGTGCGACGAAGCAACCTTGCAGCCCGACATCGGAGTTCGCGGCGGAGTTCCGCCAGGGAGATCGCTTTCGGGCTGCAAGGTTGCTTCGCACGCCTGCGGCGTGCTCGCAATGACACCGTTCGCCGAGTCGTCCAGCACAATATGGAGTCCATAATGCTCAAACAAACCGCCATCATCCTCCTCAGTGCCGGCCTTTTGCTCCAGGCCTGTCAGGCGCGAGGTCAAACGCCTCCAGCTAATGGAAAGGCAGTCGCTGCGCGGAACAGTACCAAGCCCAGTGATGCCGAGCTGCGGCAACGGCTTACGCCGTTGCAGTATCAGGTCACCCAGCACGAGGCCACCGAGCAGCCGTTCCATAATGCTTATTGGGACAACCACGCGGCGGGGATTTACGTGGACATTGTCTCGGGCGAGCCGCTCTTCAGCTCGCTGGACAAGTTCAACTCGGGCACAGGCTGGCCCAGCTTCACCAGGCCGCTGGAGCCGCGCAATATCAAGGTAAAGGAAGACCATCGCCTGCTGGAGGAGCGTACTGAGGTCCGGTCGGCCCACGCCGATTCGCACCTGGGTCACGTCTTCAACGACGGCCCCGCTCCTACCGGCCTGCGATACTGCATGAATTCCGCGGCCATGCGTTTCATTCCGGTGGACAGCCTGCAGGCCGAGGGATACGGGAAGTACGTGGCGCTGTTTACGAAGGCAAAGGGAAAGCCATGACAGGATGGGCGAGATGGGCAGGATGGGCGGGACGGGCTGGTTTGGCCGGGATAGCGACGATGGTGATCGCTGCTGGCGCCTCAGCGCATAGCGCAGAGCGCACAGCGGCTGGCGCGGAGCTGCCGGCGTCCACGGCCGATTCCGCCGTCGCCGTCTTCTCCGGCGGCTGTTTCTGGGGCGTGCAGGCGGTCTTCGAACACGTGAAGGGCGTGATCAGCGCCGAGTCGGGGTATACCGGAGGCAAGGCGGGCGATGCCGACTATGAAACGGTGAGCACCGGCCGCACCGGCCACGCGGAGTCGGTACGGGTGGTGTACGATCCGTCGGCCGTGACCTACCAGCAGCTGCTCGACGTATTCTTCAGCGTGGCGCATGATCCAACCCAGCTCAACCGCCAGGGGCCGGATCATGGCACGCAGTATCGCTCTGCCATCTGGTACACCACGCCGGCCCAGCGCACGGCGGCGGTGGACTACATTACTCGGCTCAACCAGGGCGGGAAGCTCGACGGCCCGGTGGTGACCACGGTCAAGCCGCTCGACGGTTTTTACGCCGCCGAGGCGTATCACCAGGACTACTACGTGAAGCACCCGGACTCACCGTACATCGTTTATAATGACGTGCCGAAGGTGGAAGCACTGAAGCGGGAGTTTCCGGGGCTGTGGAGGGAAACTGCAGCCTTGAGTCGTACGTCGTAAGTCGTACGACGTACGACCTACGACTTCCCCATGCTCCTGACTATCCTCATCACCGCCGCTGCGACGCTGTTCCTGGTCGTGGCGGCGATGAATTTTGCCATACCGGAAAAGCGGCTGGAGCGGCGCACACCGCACCTCTACGGCATCGCGGATCCGCAATTCCGCCGCGAAATGTCGGTCCTGCTGGGCCCGTCGATCGTGGGCGGCAACCAAGTCGTGGCGCTGCAGAACGGGGACGAGATCTTCCCGGCCATGCTGGGCGCCATCAGTTCCGCGCGTGTCTCCATCACCTTCGAGACGTACATCTACTGGTCAGGCGAGATCGGCGAGGCGTTCACCGAGGCGCTGTCCGAGCGGGCACGGGCGGGCGTTCCGGTCCATGTGACCGTGGACTGGCTGGGCAGCATCAAGATGGAGCACGACCTCCTGGCACGAATGGAAGAGGCCGGCGTCAAGCTCAAGCGTTATCGCCCGCTGCATTGGTACAACCTGAGCCGCATGAATAACCGGACGCACCGGAAGCTGCTGGTCGTGGATGGCAAGGTCGGCTTCACCGGCGGCGTCGGCATAGCGGACCAGTGGCAGGGGCGGGCGACGGATCCGGATCACTGGCGTGACTCGCATTTCCGGATCGAGGGGCCGGCGGTGGCCCAGCTGCAGGCGGCCTTCAATGACAACTGGATCAAGATCACCGGCGAGGTGCTGAACGGCGCGACGTATTTCCCGCCGCTCAAACCGGCGGGCGACGTTGACGCGCACCTGTTCATCGCATCACCGGCGGGCGGCAGCGAGAGCATGCACCTCATGTACCTGATGGGTGTCGCCGCTGCGGAACGGAGCATCGATCTCGCGGCGTCCTACTTCGTGCCGGACGAGCTGCTGAGCCGGGCCATCGTCGCCGCCCGGAAGCGCGACGTGCGGGTGCGCATTCTCGTGCCTGGACCGTACATCGATTCAGCGACGGTGAGGATCGCCTCCAAGGCGGAATGGGGCGACCTGCTGGAAGCGGGCGCGGTGATTCACGTGTACCAGCGGACGATGCTCCACACCAAGATGCTGGTCATTGACCGGGAGTTGGTGTCCGTCGGGTCCACCAATTTCGACCCGCGCTCGTTCCGGCTCAATGACGAGGCAAGCCTCAACATCTATGATGCTGGCTTCGCGGCCGAAATGACCACAGTGTTCGAAACGGATCTCAGGCAGGCCACGTCGTACACGCTGGAGATGTGGAGACGCCGCCCCGTCCGGGAGCGGCTGGAAGAGAAGCTCGTGCGACCAATCAGGGCCCTGCTCTAGCCATGAAGCCAGGAACTCCATGCGGCAGCTGACGTTCGAGACCGACCGTCTCAGGGGCGAGCCACTTGCGTCCCACCATTACGAGGAGATCTACCGCATGCACCAGGACCCTCGCGTCATGGCGACGCTGGGCGGGCTGCGGGGCGAGGCGGAGTCGCGCGCCTATCTCGAGTTCAACCTGGCGCACTGGCGCCAGCATGGATTCGGGCTCTGGATCGTGCGGGAGCGGAGCAGCGGGCGAGTCGCGGGCCGAGCCGTGATCCGCCATCTCGACGTGGAGGGAGTGGACGAGGTGGAAGTGGGCTACGGCTTCTATCCCGAGTGGTGGGGACGGGGGCTCGCCACCGAGGCGGCGACGGAGCTGGTGCGTTCGGGCTTCGAGGAGCTGAAGCTCTCCACGCTTGTCGCCGTCACGCAGACCACCAACACCGCCTCGCAGCGGGTGCTGGAGAAGGCGGGGCTCAGCCGGGAGCGGGACATCCTCCACGGCGGCACGCCGGTTTCGCTCTATCGCATCCGGGCAAGATCGCTATATACCTGAAGCTTCTCATCACAGGAGGGCTTCATGGCGCGAACCTCCCAGCGCGCCACCAGCCAAACATTGATCATTCATGTCAGCGGCTGACTTTCGTGCTTTCGTGTTTTCGTGTGCAGTGGTTCCTGGTCAATAGGGGCAGGGAGATCTGATGTCCAAGGACGACGTAACCGTGGTCATCCGCTACGAGGCCAAGCCCGGCATGGCCGACACCGCCGCGCGCGAGCTGACCACACTCATCAATACAGTGGTAAAGGAAGAACCGGCGTGCCGAGGAATCTGGCTGCACCAGGATACCGGCACGCCGGAAAAACTGCTGCTGGTAGAGCACTGGACCAGCCAGGAGGCCTACACTGGCCCGCACATGCAGACGCCGCACATCACGGCGTTCGTGGGACGAGCCCTTGAGTTCCTCGCCGGCCCGCCCGAGATCACCTTCTGGCGGGGGATAGCATCGGCGATACCGGCATAGACCCGCGACTCACGGCTTGCGACCTGCGACCCGCGACCTGTGACTAGCCGTCGCTGATCAGCGTGCCCCGCGCTACATCGTAGACCCGCCGGTGGATGATGACGCCCATGCGCCGCGAGTCCACCACCTGCACCCTGACCACCTTCCGATCTTCACTGGGCCGGTACAGAATCCAGCTGCCGGCTGGCGCCGAGCGCTCGATATTATTGCAGTTGCGGGCCTTGGCCTGACGGCCCGGCGGGGTACCGGGAATCCAGACCTTGCAGAGCCCCGGCGGCGGCAGGTGGCCGGGGGGAATGCCGAGCGTCGCCGCCGTGCTGGCTGACGCGCTCGATGCCCGCGCCGGCGTCCGCCAGGGTTCGGGCTCCGGTGCCGGCTGCCTGGTTGAGGTCGTATGGACCGTGCTGCAGGCCGTTGCAGTGAGAATTGCGAAG
>DASSTP010000015.1:0-3178 GCA_035707845.1 Gemmatimonadales bacterium
GGGGCTGGGCGCTGTGCGCTGAGAGCTGTGAGCTGTGAGCTGTGAGCTGAGGGCTGTGAGCTGAGGGCTGTGAACTGTGAGCTGTGAGCGACGTTCATTAGCTTCCTAAGCCCTAAGCCCTAAGCCCTAAGCCCTAAGCCCTAAGCCCTAAGCCCCAAGCCCCAGGCCCCAAGCCCCAAACCCCAAGCCCATGCTCGCCAACTGGATCACGCTGTCGCGCCTGCCGCTGCTGCTGATGATCATCCTGATCATCTATTTCGGGTCGCCCGGGTTGCAGCTGGCGGGGGTGGTGCTGCTCTTCATCGGCGTCATGCTCGACACGGTGGACGGGGTGGTGGCCCGGCACCGGAAAGAGACCAGTCTCTTCGGCAGCGTGCTCGACATCGCCGCCGACCGGACCTACGAGCTGGTGCTCTGGGTGGTATTCGCGGAGCTGGGCATGATCTCGCCTGCAGTACCGCTCATCGTCATTGCCCGGACCACCATCACCGACGCCTTCCGCAGCATCGGGGTGGGGAAGGGCGTCGCCCCGTTTGCGCAGCACAAGACACCGCTGGGCCGTTTCCTGGTGGGCTCGCCCTTCATGCGCACCGGCTATGCTGTTACCAAGGTGACTGCCTTCTGCGGCCTGGCACTCACGCGCGCCCTGGCCGGGATGGGCGAGCCAATCGGCACGCTGCTGCAAATTTTCCAGTGGGTGACTTGGCTCGCGGTGTTCTTCTGCGTGTTCCGGGGATTGCCGGTGATCGTGCGGACGTTGAGGGACTACTGGGGTATCAGGGGTCAGGCGTTAGGGACCAGGGATGAGGGTTGAGTGACGGGCTTCCGTTCTTCACCCCTGATCCCTGACCCCTGGTCCCCAATCCCTATTCCAACCCCATCCTCCTCAACCACCCGCCAAACCGCGGGTCGGGTCGCAGCGCATCCAGCAGCGGGTCCACCTTGAGGTAAGCGAGCCAGCCACGTCGTTCCTCGTAGGCCCGTTCCATGAATTCGAACGCGGCGTCGTGATTCCCCAGCCCGATGTGGAGCCGGGCAAAGTCCACCGGCGAGACGTAGCGATCATGCGCGATCCGCTCCAGCTGGCGGAGGCGCGCTTCTGCTTCGTCCCGCTTGCCCTGCTTGACGGCGAGGCGTCCGAGCGTGGCGAAGGCGTGATAGTTGGCAGTTGCGAGCGCTTCCGCGTCACGCAGCACCCGTTCGGCCTGGTCATGGTCACCCAGTTCCATGAGTGCGACACCGAGCGCCCAGACATTTTCATCGTTGCTGGGATTCAGCGCCACCGACCGGCGGAGCTTGAGCGCCGACTCTTCCCAGAGCCGAGCATACTGGTAGAGCCAGCCGAGGGAGCCGTGGATGGGAATGCTGGAGGGATCCAGCTCCTCGGCCATGCGGCCCTCGGCGAGCGCTTCGTCCACCCGGCCCATCGCCATCAGGTACCAGGCGTGCCACTGGCGTGCCGAGGCGTAGCGCGGGTTGAGCTCGATGGCGCGGGTAAATTCCCGGCCCGCCCGTTCCCAGTCCCAGTCGTGGATGAACGTGACCCAGGCCAGCGAGGTGTGGGCTTCGGCGAGCCCGTCATCCAGCTCCAGAGCGTGGCGTGCTTCCTCGCGGGCGCGCCGCATCCCCTCGGTCACCGGCGCCCCGCGGTAATCCACCTGCAGCGCGTAGCTGTCCGAGAGTCCGGTGTAGGCGAGCGCATAGGCCGGGTCTTCGGCGATGGCGGCCTCGAAGAAGCGGATCGCTTCCAGCAACCCCGCCTGGGTGCGCTGGTTCCAGGCAAAGCGTCCCTTGAGGTAGAGATTGTAGGCGTTCACGTTCTCGGTGTAGCGCCTGGGAGTGAAATCGGCGAGGTCGCCTAGGAACCGGCTGCGCAGCACCGAGACGATGGTCTGCGCAATTTCCTCCTCGAGGGCAAAGATGTCCCCGGCCTGCCGGTCAAACCGTTCGGACCAGAGCAGCCGTCCTTCCGCCACGTCGCTCAGTTGCGCCACGATCCTCAGCCGGTCGCCTGCCCGGCGCACGGATCCCTCCAGTACGGTCTGGACGCCGAGCTGCTCGGCCAGGTCGCGGGCATTCTCGCGCGCGCCCTTGAAGCCGAAGACCGCACTGCGGGAGCTGACCTGGAGGCCCTCGACGTTGGCCAGGGCGTTGATCAGTTCCTCGGTGATGCCGTCGCTCAGGTACTCGGTGTCCGATTCGGAGCTCATGTTCGCGAATGGCAGCACCGCGAGCGTACGATCGCGCCGGACGGCGGTGACCGGTGCGGTGACGCGCGCGGTGAGGGCATCGGCGAACTGGGATGCGGTGTCAAATCGTTGTGCCGGGTCCTTGGCGAGCGCCCGCACCAGTGCCTGATCCACCGTCGGCGTCACGGTGGGACGCCGCTCGCGGATCGATGGCGCCGGGTCCGCGAGGTGCTGCAGCAGCAGCGGCCGCCGGCTCGACCCGCCGAATGGCGGCGCGCCCGCGAGCAGTTCATACAGCACGCAGCCCAGGGCGTAGATGTCACAGCGGCCATCGAGCTCGTGCTCGGCGCTGATCTGCTCCGGGCTCATGTAGGCCGGCGTCCCGATGGCGAGGCCGCGCTCGGTCACGTTTTCGCTGGCGGCAGCGGTGATGGCCCGGGCGATGCCGAAATCGGCCACTACCGGCTGCCCTTCATGGATGAGGATGTTCTCGGGCTTGATGTCGCGGTGCACCACGTTCTGGCGGTGGGCGTAGTCGAGCGCCAGCGCCACCGCCCGGCCGATGGCCACGGCCTCGTCGGTTGGCAGGCGGCCCTCCCGCGCGAGGCGCTGGCGGAGCGACTCCCCGGCGACGAAGGGCATGGTGAAGTAGAGGAGAGTCGAGGGTCGAGGGTCGTGGGTCGAGCGTGTCCCCGCGACACTCGACCCTCGACCCTTGACCCTGCTGTTCTTCACCATGCCCTTCGTCGCGGGGGAGTCGCTCCGCCAGCGGCTCCTGCGGGAGGGCCGTCTCCCGACCGACGAGGCCGTGGCCATCGGCCGGGCAGTGGCGCTGGCGCTCGACTACGCACACCGCCAGAATGTGGTGCACCGCGACATCAAGCCCGAGAACATCCTCATCCATGAAGGGCAGCCGGTAGTGGCCGATTTCGGCATCGCCCGGGCCATCACCGCTGCCGCCAGCGAAAACGTGACCGAGCGCGGCCTCG
>DASSTP010000016.1:0-2697 GCA_035707845.1 Gemmatimonadales bacterium
GCATCGGGCATCGTGTCGCCGGCGTAGCGGCGGAAGAACTCATAGGTGTTCCGGAGGGTATTGAGAAACCCGCCCACGACCTCGGGGATGGCGCGCGCGTCGAAGCGCTTGGGCAGCCAGACCTGGCTCGATGCCAGGAGATAGAGCCGCACCGCATCGGCGCCGAACTCGTTCACCACAGCCCAGGGCTCGACGATGTTGCCCCGGCTCTTGGACATCTTCTGGCCCTGCGCGTCGAGCACCATCTCGTTCACGATCACGTGCCGGTAGACCGGCCGGTCGAACGCCGTCGTGGCGATGGCGAGGAGCGAGTAGAACCAGCCGCGCGTCTGGTCCACCCCTTCGCAGATGAAATCGGCCGGGAAGTGACGCTCGAATTCCTCCCGGTGCTCGAACGGGTAGTGCCACTGGGCGTAGGGCATCGAGCCCGAGTCGAACCAGGTGTCGATCACCTCCGGCGTGCGGCGCATGGTGCCACCGCACTGGCAGCGCCAGGTGATCTCGTCCACCTGCGGCTTGTGGGGATCGAAGTCTTCCGGCAGCGCTTCGCCCCGGCGCGAGGCCAGGTCGGCGAACGAGCCAATCACCTCGACATGCTGCTCGTCCTGGTCGCAGGCCCAGACCGGGAGCGGCGTGCCCCAGTACCGGTCGCGCGACAGCGCCCAGTCCACGTTGTTCTCGAGCCACTCGCCAAAGCGGCCGGCGCCCACCTCGGGCGGGTGCCAGTCCACCTGCCCATTGAACTCGAGCATGCGCTCCTTGACGACCGACGTGCGCACGAACCAGCTGTCGCGTGCGTAGTAGATCAGCGGGCTGCGGCAGCGCCAGCAATGCGGATAGCTGTGCGCATGCGGCACGGTCAGGTGCCAGCGTCCATCGGCCTTGAGCCGCTGGATGATGAGGTCGTTGGTTTCGCGGGCGGTGACGAGCCGGCCTTCGATCTCGGGCCAGCTGGTGCCCTCGAAAGTGCCGTCGGCCGCAACTGGCCGCACCAGCGCAAGGCCATGTTCACGCCCGGCTGCGTGGTCGTCGGCGCCAAAGGCAGGCGCCATGTGCACCAGCCCCGAACCGTCGTCGGCCGACACGAAGTCGGCGGGCACCACCACGCACGACACCCGGTCCTCAGGGAGCGGCACCACGTCGAGCGGACGAGTGTACTTCAGCCCCACCAGGTGACGCCCGGGATAGGTACGCTCAGGCCCCAGCTCCTGGAACGACGGCGCGCCCCTGGCCGAAGAACTCGGCAGCGCATCGCGCGCCACGGCCAGGATGAAGACCCGGTCGCCCACACGATATTCGCCGTATTCCAGCTCGGGATGGACCGCCACCGCCACGTTGGAGAGCAGCGTCCACGGCGTGGTGGTCCACACCAGCAGTTCCCTGCCGCTCCCGTCTGCGAGCGGGAAGGTGACGTAGACCGAGTTGGTCGTGACGTCCTCGTACCCCAGCGCGAGCTCGTGGCTGGAGAGCACCGTACCGCAGCGGGGGCAGTACGGAAGCACGCGGTGGCCACGATAGAGCAGCTTTCGCTCATGCAGGCGGTGCAGCAGCCACCAGACCGTCTCGACGTACTCCTTGTGGTACGTCACATAGGGATGCTCGTAGTCGAGCCAGTACCCGATCCGGTCGCTCAGCGCTTCCCAGTCTTCCTTGTACCTGAACACCGAGGCGCGCGCGCGCCGGTTGAACTCGGTGACGCCGAATTCCTCGATGGCCTTCTTGCCGGAGAGCTGCAGCTCCTTCTCGACTTCGATTTCCACCGGCAGGCCATGGGTATCCCAGCCGGCGATGCGGGTGACCGAGCGGCCCTGCATGGTCTGATAGCGGCAGACCAGGTCCTTGATGCTGCGCGAGAAGACGTGGTGAATGCCGGGCCGGCCGTTGGCCGTCGGCGGCCCCTCGAAAAAAACGAACGGCTTGCCGTCACGGGTGGCATCGAGGGTCTTCCGGAACAGGCCTTCGGCCCGCCAGCGATCGAGCAGATCCTGCTCGAGCTGGCTGGTACTTCCTTCAGGCCACGGCCGAAACGCCATCGTTCACCACGCTCCAGTTCGAGAAAGGATGCCGCTCCGTCTCCGGCAGGCGGTCATGCTACGGCTGGCGACTTCCAAAGAGGATGGTGCCCAGGCGCAGCATGGTGGCGCCCTCTTCCACGGCCGCCGGGAAATCTCCCGACATGCCCATGGACAACTCCGGCAGGTAATGCCCCGCGGCGCGGCCCTGCTCCTGGAGTGACCGCAACAGCGCGAAGGTCCGGCGCTGCCCGGCCTCATCCGCGTCGGCGGCGGCCATCGTCATCAGCCCGCGGAGCCGGATGCCGGCGAGCGCGCGGAGCCGCTCCAGCAACCGGGGCAGTTCGGCCGGCTCCACGCCGCCCTTCTGCGGCTCCGCCGAGCAGTTCACCTGCACCAGCACATCCTGCGGCGTCGAGCCGGCGCGGCGGCTGATTTCATCGGCCAGCTCCTCGCGATCCACCGAGTGGATGAGCGCAAAGCGCCCGACGATCTGGCGGACCTTGTTCCGCTGCAGTGAGCCGATCAGGTGCCACTCCACCGCCACGTCGGCCAGGTCCGCCTGCTTGGCGAGCGCCTCCTGCACCCGGTTCTCGCCCACTGCATCGAGGCCCTCACGCACCGCGGCGCGCACGGCCGCAGCGCCGAAGGTCTTGGTGACGGCAATGATACGGACCGGATGCCG
>DASSTP010000017.1:0-11525 GCA_035707845.1 Gemmatimonadales bacterium
CAGAGCTCCACCTTTGCCAGTCCGGTGGGCAGCGACGAGGAAGTCCTCTACACCCGCTACGGCAACAACCCGAACCAGGTGAGCCTGGCGCGGAAGTACGCGCTGCTCGAAGGCGCCGATGACGCGCTCTTTGTAGCGAGCGGGATGGGAGCCACTGCGCTGGCGCACCTTGCCGTATTGCGCCCTGGCGACCACCTGATCTCGAGCGCCTGGATATATGGCGGCACCCGCAAGCTGTTCGACGAGGAATTCGGGCGGTTCGGGATCGATGTCACCTACGTGGAGCCGGACCAGCCCCGCAACTGGCGCCGCTCCATGAAAAAGCACACCCGCGCCATCTTCATCGAGACGCCCACCAATCCCACCATGCGGGTGCTGGACGTGGATGCCGTGGCGCAGGCGGCGCGGGAGCACGGCCTGGCCCTGCTGGTGGACGCGACCTTCGCGAGCCCCATCAACTTCCGTCCGATCGAGCACGGCGCGGATGTGGTCATCTCCAGCGCCACCAAGTACCTCAACGGCCACAGCGACGTCATCGCGGGCGCGGTGGCCGGCACCAGCTCGTTCATCGAGGAAATGACCCGGCTCATGCGGCTCTGGGGCCAGGCCATCGATCCGCACGCAGCGTGGCTGGTGGAACGCGGCCTGCGCACGCTGGCGGTGCGCATGCAGCGGCACAACGAGAATGGGATGGAGGTGGCGCGCTGGGCCGAGAAGCACCCGAAGGTGGTGAAGGTGCACTATCCCGGGCTGGCGTCGCATCCCGACCATGCCATTGCCAAGGAGACGCTGGACGGCTTTGGCGGCATGGTGGGGCTCGAGATCAAGGGCGGGGTGCGGGGCACCGAGAAATTCCTTCGTCGGCTCAAGCTGGTGGCCCATGCGCCCAGCCTGGCCGGCGTTGAGAGCCTCATCTCGGAGCCTCGGCTCACCTCCCACAAGGCCATGTCGGCGAGCGCCCGCGCCGAGATCGGGATTCCCGATGGCTTCGTCCGCCTGTCGTGCGGGATCGAGGACGCGGATGATATCATTGCAGATCTGGAGCAGGCGTTGGGGAAGTGAAGTCATACGTCGTATGCCGTAGGTCGTACGACTTACGACTTGTGACCTACGACGGTTATACTCCAGCGTGATTCGTCTCCAGCACGTCATCAAGACCTTCCCCAACGGCACGCTGGCCCTCAAGGACGTGTCCTTTCACGTTCCCAAGGGACAGTTCGTGTTCCTCACCGGCCATTCCGGCGCGGGGAAGTCCACCCTGCTCAAGATGCTGTACGCCGAGCTGCGACCCACCTCGGGCGAAGTGCGGGTGGGCGGGCACCTGCTCCATTCCCTCAAGGCCGACGAGATTCCCCGGCTGCGCCGGCGTCTCGGCATCGTGTTCCAGGACTTCCGCCTGCTGGAAGACCGCACCGCCTTCGAGAACATCGCCTTTGCGCTTGAAGTCACCGGGGCCGCCGCCGACACCATCCCGGCCCGGGTGACGCGGGTGCTCACCCAGGTCGGGCTGGCGGCCAAGGCCAGCGCCTACCCGCGCGAGCTGTCGGGCGGCGAGCAGCAGCGAGTGGCCATTGCCCGGGCGCTGGTGAATGACCCGGCCATCATCCTGGCCGACGAGCCCACCGGCAACCTGGACGACCGCGCCACCCTGGGCGTCTTTCAGCTGCTCCGCGACATCAACGCCGCCGGCACCGTGGTGGTCATGGCGACCCATGACATGTCCCTGGTGCGCCGGGCATCCTATCGCATGATCGAGATGCGGGACGGCGCCGTCATCCACGATTCCGCGGTGGACGGCGGGGAGGGCGGCGCGTGAAACTCCTCGCCCGCGAGACGCTGCTCCCATTCCGCCGCCTGCCGCTCCTCTCGGCGCTGTCGGTCACTACCATCGCCTTCTCGCTCTTCACCGTGGGACTCTTCGGGCTCATCGCCATCAACCTGCGCCAGGCCCTGCGCGGGCTCGAGGCGCGGGTGGAAGTGGTGGCGTTCGTGCTCCGGGGCACGCCGCCCGAGACGATCACCGTCGCGGCGCAGGACGTGGCGACGTTCCCCGAAGTGCAGACGGTGGACTACGTGAGCGAGGACCAGGCGCTGGCACGAGCCCGGCGCGAGCTGGTGGAATTCCAGGATGCCTACCGCGACCTGCAGACCAATCCCCTGCCCGCCTCGCTCGAGATCCGGCTCAAGGAGGGCTTTCGCGATGCCAGCCACGCCGAACTGGTGGCTGAGCGGCTCCGCAGCTTTCCCTTTGTCGAGGATGTCCGGTTCGGCCGCGAGTGGGTGCAACGGCTCGACCACATTCGCAACCTCGCCGGATTGCTTGGCCTGATCATCGGCAGCGTGTTTGCCGTGGTGGCGATGGTCATCATCGGCGTGACGACCCGCATGACGATGCTGCAGCGGGCCCGCGAAATCCGGATCATGCGGCTGGTGGGCGCCACCAACTGGTTCATCCGCGGCCCGTTCATTCTCGAGGGCGCGCTCAAGGGGCTGCTCGGCGGTGTGCTCGCCATCCTGCTCTGCTACGCCGGCTTTGCCGTATTCGCGCGGAGCGCCCCTGCCCTGTCGGGGCTGATGTTCTTCACTCCGTTCCACATGCTGCTGATCCTGGTGTTTGGCGTGTCGATGGGCCTGCTGGCCAGTCTGGTGAGCGTGGGTCGTCACCTTCGGCTGGTAGATGGCCGCACGGAGCGTCGCGGCGCGTGAAGCGGCTCGCGGGACTTGCGGTGCTGTTGCTGCTCAGCGTTGCTGTCATGCCGGCGGCACGGGCGCAGTCGGCCAAGGAGCTGCAGGAAAGCCGGCAACGGCTGGCCGAGATCAAGGCCGAACGTGAGCGGCTGCAGCGGCAGCAGGCACAGTTGCAGGGCCAGGTGCATGATGTGGAGGATGAACTCGACAACATCGAGCGGCAGAAACAGTCCACCAGCCGCATCGTGCTGGAAATCGAGCGGCAGATCGGCGGCCTCACCTCGCAGCTCGACCAGGCATCGGCCGAGCTGGTGCTGGCGCAGGATAACCTGGCCGAGCGGAAGGCGGTGCTCGAGCGCCGCCTGGTGGACATCTACAAGCGCGGGCCCCTCCATACCTGGAAAGTGCTGCTCACCGCCGAATCATTCGGCGACCTGCTCCGGCGCTACAAGTATCTCTATCTCACCAGCGAGCAGGACCGGGCCCTTGTTTCCGACGTGGAGCGCCTGCGCAACCGGGTGGCGAAGCAGCGCGGCGAAATCGTGATGGTCAAGGACCAGCTCGACGCTACCCGGGTCGAGCGGGAGCAGGAACTCAACCAGTACGGCCGCCTCGCCGATGCCCGGGAGAAACGGCTGGGCACCTTGCAGCGCTCCGCCCGCGCCAACGCGGCGCGACTGGTCCAGCTCGAGCGGGACGCGAGCCGGCTGAACGACGTGCTCGCCGCGCTGGAGAAAGCGGCGCGGGACGAGGCGGCCCGGAACCGGGTATCCGGAAGCAAGTCCGCGCCGATTGCCGGTGCGCTCACCACCGCGAGTCTCGGCCGGCTGGACTGGCCGGTGGAGGGCCGCATCGTCTACCAGTTCGGGCGCGACACGCTGCCCCAAGGCGGGGTGATCCGCTGGAACGGGATCGGCATCGCTGCCACACCGGGGACGCCGGTGCACGCGGTGGAAGCGGGACGGGTGCGGCTGGTGGAGACGATGGGTACCTACGGGCTTACCGTGATCCTGGAACACGGCAACGGCTACTACTCGATCTATTCACACCTGCAGGGTGCCGCCGTGAAGGCCGGCGACGATGTGAAGAAGGGCCAGGTCCTGGGCGCGGTGGGCGGGGAGAATTCCGACTACGGACCGCATCTCCATTTCGAGATCCGGGGCGAGAACCAGATGGCGCTGGACCCGCTGGACTGGCTACGGCGGCGGTGATGGCCCATGTAGGGGCACAGCCATGGCTGTGCCCCTACATGGGCCATCATTCCGCCACCCCGATCCGCTCCCCCGCCTGGGCCCGCGCGCGCAGCAGCGCCGCGCTGGCGAGCGCGAGCACGTCACCGGCATCGTTCGCGGAGGGATGAGGGAAGCCGGCGATGCCGGCGGTGATGGCAGCCGCCTGGCCGTTGAGCGGTTGGTCCGTGAGGCGCACCCGCAGTCGCCGCACCGCGCCCAGCGCCTGCGATGCGCCGGTTTCCGGCAGCAGCAGCGCAAAGCCGTTCTCGCCGAAGCGAGCCACCAGGTCGGGCGCCCGGAAGGTGTCACGGAGCAGCTCGCCCAGGTGACGGCGGAGCCGTTCGAGCTGCTCGGCTGAGATCGTGCTTCCGGACGGGTCAGCGTCGTCCAATTCCAGCAGCACGAGACTGAAGCCGAGCGCGTAGCGCCGGGCCCGCTCGACCTCCTGCCGCATGCGCTCCTCGAGCTCGTTCGCAGTCGCGAGCGCATCGGAATTGTTGTCGGCGCGCTGCCGCGTCGTGGCCAGCACGGCGGCGCCCGCCTGGTGCAACTGGGCCACGAACTCCAGCCCGCTGCGTGCGTGGGTGAGGCGCGCCGAGCGGGGCCGGAGCAGGAAGACACCGGCCACGTCGCCGTCGAGCTTGACCGGGATGGTGATGAGAGACTGCGGCACGGCGGCGGGAGGAGCCAGTCGCCAGTGGTTGCGTACCGACTCGAAGCGCGGATCGGTGCCGGTGTCGCGGATGACAACCGGCTGCCCGGTGCGCCTGGCCTCCTCGATCTCGGGGTAGCGCGCGAGGTCCAGGTCCAGGTCCAGCATGCCGGCGTGGCTTTCATCGGCGATGACGCGACCCCGGCCGTCGTCCCCCGAGGTGAGGACAAAAGCACACCGGTCCAGGTCGAGGGCATCGGCCACCCGGCGGCAGATGCGCTGCAGCACGTCTTCCGTCCGCTCCGCCGCCACGAGGGTGGCCGCGAACTCGAGCGATTCATCGAGCATGGCGCTGGCAGAGTGGCCGTCCCGTCGCAGCGGCCGGCGCAGCCGCAGCCGCAGGCAGAGCTCGCCCAGGTTGACTGGCGCCATCAGTGCGTCGGCCGCACCGGCGCGAAGCGCCGTGACGATGCCATCCGGTGCGTCGGACTGCAGCGTCACCACCAGCGGCACGCCGGGTCCGAAGCCGTAGGCCAGCGCGTCGAGCAGCGGCGCCACCTCGGTGGCGTCGGTCAGTGTCGCGAGGGCGATGTCCGGGGTAGCGCCGTTGGCGGCTGCCTGCCGCACGTCATCGGCTTCCGTCACGTGAAACCCGGCGCGAGCCAGCGCCACTTCGAGCCCGGCAGGGCGCGCTGGTGCGTGCCCCACCAGGAGCACCGACAGGTCCACGTTATCCGTCGAGGAGTCCGTCACGCCCGCATGCCATCCGTCCGCAAGCAGGACCTGCTCGGAGCCCACGTGTCGGCGCAGGGCGGCGTGCACGCGACGCCCGCGCGCGCCACGGCCATTGGCGCCACCGCCATCCAGCTCTTCACCAAGACCCCCAATCAGTGGCGGGAACCGTCGCTCGACGCCGGCATCCGCGATGCCTTTCACGCAGCGCTCGAGGCCGAGTCGCTCGCGTCAGTCGTCTCGCATGATTCCTATCTGATCAATCTCGCCTCGCCTGATCCGGCGCTGCGAGATCGTTCCATCGAGTCATTCACCCGGGAGCTCGAGCGCTGTGAGCTGCTCGGCATCCCCGGCGTCGTCTCCCATCCGGGAAATTACATGGATGAGCGCGACCGTGGGCTTGAACGGAACGCCGACGCCATCCGCCAGGCGCTCGAGCGGGTTCCCGGAGCGGTCCGGATCTACCTCGAAACTACGGCCGGCACCGGCACCGCGCTCGGACGCAGCTTCGAGGAGCTGGCCCGCATCAGGGACCTCTTGCCGGCCGAGTTCCAGGGCCGGATTGCCTACTGCGCCGACACCTGCCACCTCTACTCTGCGGGGTATGACCTGGTGGGCAAGTATGACGAGGTGTGGGCCGAGTGGGATCGGGTGATCGGCCTCGAGCACCTGGCCTGCCTGCACCTGAATGATTCCAGGACTCCGTTTGGCTCGCGGCGGGACCGGCACGAGCTGATTGGCGAGGGCTCGCTGGGCCCGGAGCCCTTCCGGCGCCTCATGCGAGACCCCCGATTCGCCACGATTCCCAAGATTCTTGAAACTCCCAAGGGCGACGACATGGTCACCAATGACCGGCGCACCCTCCAGCGGCTTCGGCGCTATGCCAGGCCTCCGCGTTGACCACCTTCACCCGGCGAGCGCATCTTCCTCCCATGCGACGACCCTATTCCCTGGCGCTGCTGCTGGTGGCAACCACCGTGGCGCCCGCCCAGGCCCAGGCCACGTACTACGTGCGCGGCGGCGTGGCCTGGTCCTCCGACATCGTGCGCGACGTGTTCACCGCCCCGGTCACCACTCGTCCCGGCCTGGCGCCAACGGTGTTTGCCGGGGTGGATTTCGCGCTGAGCCCCCGGTACGCCCTGGGGCTCGAGGCGTCTGCCGGCACGGCGTCGCTGACCACCAGGACACCCAGCATCCCGGGCTCGGAGATTGACCAGGGCCGGATCTGGACCCTGGGGGCGCTGCTCAACATGAGTGGCGACCTCGCCCGGTCTCTCCGCTGGCGCGCCGGCCTCGGCGTGCTCCACTATAGCGGCCCAGGCGACGCCGGCATCTTTCTGCAGGGCGGCACCAACCGGGCCCTCTTCGGCGCCGGCATCGATTACCAGCTGGCCCAGGGCCGCAGCTGGAATCCCGTCATTTCGCTCCGCTACGACTATCACCGGTTTGTCACCGACGAGCTGCGCGCCCAGGGTTTCGGGCTGGAGCAGGGCGTGAATCGCATCTCGCTTTCCATCGGCGTCACGCGGGGGTCGCGGTGAAAACTCCTGTCCTCATGGCGACCGCGGCGGCGGGCCTGCTGCTGGTCGCGGCCTGCGCCGATATCGGATCGCCCACGCGGGGCGATCTCTACGAATTCCGCCAGATCCTTGGCCCGGGCGACACGATCTCCTTCCACTGGCCCGAGGAGCGCATGCCGCTGAAGTTCTGGGCCAAGGACACGATCGATCTCCCGCTGCACGTGGACTCGGCCATTGCGGTCTGGCAGCGCCAGTTCCTCTATCATGAATTCACCGGAGAGAGAGTCCAGGACTCGGCCGATGCCGACGTGATTGCCACCATCGGCTTCCCGCCCGGCGGTGGCGGCATCCTGCTCGCCTCGGCGGATGCCTGTCAGGGAGCGACGGACATCGCACTCGACCCCGACACCCGCGTCCTCACGCCGCCGCTGCACATCTACATCGCGCCGCGTTTCCTGGCAGACCTGCCGGAAACACAGGCCTGCTTGAACATCGTGGCCATTCATGAGCTGGGACACGCGCTCGGCATCCTGAAGCATTCGTCCAATCCGCTGGACATCATGTTTTCCAATCCGACGGTTCCGCTGCCGAGCGAGCGGGACCGGAATACCGTGCAGATCATGTATCACTGGCCCATGAACGTGACCGTCGAACCATGAGGATGCCCTGAACCCGCCGCCATCGCCCGACCGCCGAGCCGACGCCCTTCGCTACCATGAGGAAGGGCGGCCGGGAAAAATCCAGGTCGTTGCCACCAAGCCGACCCAGAACCAGCGCGATCTCTCCCTTGCCTACACGCCCGGCGTGGCCGAGCCCTGCCTCGCCATCCGCGACCGGCCCGAGGATGTCTATCGCTACACCGCCAAGGGCAACCTGGTGGCCGTGGTGTCGAACGGGACCGCCGTGCTGGGGCTCGGCAACATTGGCCCCATGGCCGGCAAGCCGGTCATGGAAGGCAAGGGCGTGCTGTTCAAGACCTTCGCCGACCTCGATGTGTTTGACCTCGAGATCAACGCGCCCGACCCCGAGGAGATCGTCCGCTTCTGCCAGATGCTGGAGCCGGCGGTGGGCGGCATCAATCTCGAGGATATCAAGTCGCCCGATTGCTTCCTGGTCGAGGAGCGGCTGCGTGAGACGCTCTCCATTCCCGTCTTTCACGACGACCAGCATGGCACCGCCATCATCTCGGGGGCGGCGCTCCTCAATGCGCTGGAGGTCACCGGCCGGAATATCGGCGACGTGCGCGTGGTCTTCGTGGGCGCCGGCGCCGCCGCCATTGCGACCGCTGAGCACTACGTGCGCCTGGGCGTGGAGCGGAAGAACGTCGTGATGTGCGACCAGCACGGCGTGATCCGGCCCGGCCGGGAAAAGGTGGATCCCTACAAGGCCCGCTTTGCCAACGCCGATGCGCCTGCCACGGTACAGGAAGCGTTCGAGGGCGCCGACGTGTTCGTGGGGCTCTCCGCCGCCGGTGCCGTCTCCGCTGACCTGATCAAGCGGATGGCGCCCGATCCCATTGTCTTTGCGCTGGCCAACCCGACGCCGGAGATCATGCCGGACGTGGTGCGCGAGGTGCGCCCCGATGCGGTGATTGCCACCGGTCGCACCGACTATCCCAACCAGGTCAACAATGTCCTGGGATTCCCGTTCATCTTCCGTGGTGCCCTCGATGTGCGGGCACGCGCCATCAATGAAGAGATGAAGATGGCGGCGACACGCGCACTTGCCGCGCTGGCGCGTGACGACGTGCCCGAGGTGGTGCTCAGGGCCTACAATCTTCCCTCCCTCCGCTTCGGCCGGGACTACCTGATCCCCAAGCCGTTCGATCCGCGGGTGCTGCTCTGGGTGGCGCCGGCGGTCGCCTGGGCCGCGATTCATTCGGGCGCCGCCACCGAGCTGCTGGATCTCGACGAGTACAGGGCCCACCTGGAGACGCGGCTCGGCCATGGCCGCGCCGTGATGCGCGGGCTGATGAACCGCGCCGCCGCCAATCCCCAGCGCGTGGCCATGACCGACGCAGACGATCCGCGCGTGATCCGCGCCGCACGCATCCTGGCGGACGATGGCATTGCCAATCCGGTGCTGGTCGGCGAGCGGGCACTCATCGAGGCGGCGGCGCACGACGCCAAGGTCTCACTCGACGATCTCCCCATCGTCGATCCCGCGGAGTCGGACCGGCTGCCGGAGTACGCCGAGCAGTTCTGGATGCGGCGGCGGCGGCGGGGCGTCACCCAGCAGGAAGCGGAGCACCGGCTCCGCCAGCCGGAATACTTCGGCGCCATGATGGTGGCCGAAGGCGACGCGGATGCCGTGGTGGTAGGCGAGAACCAGCACTACCCGCGGGCCATCCGGCCCGCCATCGAGGCGGTTGGCTCGTCGCCCGACGCCGCGCTGGCCGGCATCTACATGATGGTGAGCCCCGCCGGCGAGGTCTATTTCTTTGCCGATTGCACTGTCAACATCGACCCGGACGCCGGGCGGCTGGCCCAGATCGCCATCGCGGCAGCGGAGTATGTCAGTTCACTGGGCATCGAACCCAGGGTGGCCATGCTGTCGTTCAGCAATTTCGGCTCGGTCCGGCATCCCAGCCAGCAGAAGGTGGCTGATGCCGTGGAGCGGCTCCACCGGATGCGGCCCAACCTCAAGCTGGATGGGGAGATGCAGGCCGACACGGCGGTGCTGGAATCGCTGCTGCAAAAGCGTTATCCCTTCAGCCGGTTGCAGGGACCGGCCAACGTGCTGATTTTTCCCGATCTGGACGCGGCCAACATCTGCTACAAGCTGCTGGGCCGCCTCGGGGGCGCCCACGCGATTGGCCCCATCCTGGTGGGGCTGGCCGCCCCCATCCACGTGCTGGAGCGCGACTCCGGCGTGGATGACATCGTCAACATGAGCGTGATTGCCGCGGTGGACGCGCTGGAGCGCGGCCGCCAGCCCCGTCACGCTCCCGCCCGTCAACGAACGTGAAGGAGCTTATGTCCACCGAGCGCACCGCAGTCCGTCCTGAAGCCACCTCCCATGCGCGGCATGGCATTTCGGCCCAGACCATTCACGCCAACCTGATCGAGCCGGAACTGGTGGAGCACGCGCTGCGTCGCCATGAGGGCCGGCTGAGCGATTGCGGTGCCTTCACCGCCGAGACCGCGCCGCACACCGGCCGCTCGGCCAAGGACAAGTTCCTGGTGGACGAGCCGTCCACCAGCGCGGATATCTGGTGGGACAAGAATGCGAAGATGAAGCCGGAGGACTTCGACCGGCTGCACGCCGACGTGAAGGCCTACCTCAGCGACGCCGAGCTCTTCGTGCAGGATCTCTACGGCGGCGCGGAGCCGGCCAGCCGGCTGCCGGTGCGCTTCTACACGCCCAGCGCGTGGCATGCGCTCTTCGTCCGCAACATGTTCATTCGGCCCGATCGCGCCGAACTGGCGGGCTTCGAGCCCCGGTTCACGGTGCTCCACGCGCCCGAGTTCCAGGCGAGCCCGGAGACGCACGGCTGCCGCACCTCCACCGTGATTGCCATCAACTTCGCCAGGCAGCTGGTGATCATCGCCGGCACCCGCTACGCCGGCGAAATGAAGAAGTCGATCTTCACCATCCTCAACTATCTCATGCCCAAGGCGGGCATCCTCGGGATGCACTGCTCGGCCAACATCGGCAAGGATGGCGACACCGCGGTGTTCTTTGGCCTGTCGGGGACCGGCAAGACCACCCTGTCCGCCAATCCGGAGCGTCAGCTGATCGGCGACGACGAGCACGGCTGGAGCGACACCGGCGTCTTCAATTTCGAAGGCGGCTGCTACGCCAAGGTCATCAAGCTCCGGGCCGAGACCGAGCCCGAGATCTGGGGTGCCACCCGCCGGTTCGGCACCGTGCTCGAGAACGTGACGCTGCATCCGGTGACGCGCTCCATTGACTACGACTCTGATGCGCTCACCGAGAACACCCGCGCCTGCTATCCCATTCATTACATCGCCAACCACGCGCCGGGCGGCCGGGGCGGCATTCCGCGGAACATCGTCCTGCTCACCGCCGATGCCTACGGCGTCATGCCGCCGATCGCGCGGCTCACCCCGGAGCAGGCGATGTATCACTTCCTGTCGGGCTACACCGCCAAGGTCGCGGGGACCGAGCGCGGCGTCACCGAACCCACGGCCACTTTCTCGGCCTGCTTCGGGGCACCGTTTCTTCCGCTGCCGCCGAGCGTCTACGCCAACATGCTCGGCGAGAAGATCGCGAAGCACAACGTGCGGGTCTGGCTGGTGAACACCGGCTGGACTGGCGGCCCCTACGGCACCGGCAGCCGCATGAAGCTGAGCTACACGCGCGCCATGGTGCGGGCGGCGCTGAGCGGTGCGCTGGACAGCGTGAGCTACCGGGAGGATCCGGTATTCGGCATCGAAGTGCCCACCACCGTGCCCGACGTGCCGAGCAACGTGCTCGACCCGCGGGGCACGTGGAGTGACGGTGCCGCGTACGATGCGCAGGCCAGGAAGCTGGCCGGCATGTTCCGGGACAATTTCAAGCAGTTCAAGGATGTGCCGGGCGCGGTGCAGGGTGCGGGACCGGGGGAGTGACGCCAAGCGCTTAGCGCTTGGCGCTTAGCGCATGAGCCGTCCCGACCCCGACGTCATCCGCGACCCGCTCTGGGACAACATCCGCCTGGATGCCGCTGCACTGGCCGTGCTCGACACGCCGCCGGTG
>DASSTP010000018.1:0-4066 GCA_035707845.1 Gemmatimonadales bacterium
AGGGGGCTGCCAACGGCAGCCCCCTAAGTTCATCGCCGATCCAGTATCCCGAGCGCAGCGAGGGATCGGCTCGTCCCGAGCGCAGCAACGGACCGGCACAACCCTTGCTCCTCGGACCCTCCGCAATAGCTTCTGTTCCGCCAGTCGTTCGCATTTCCAAGGAGACCCGCATGTCCCGCGCTGTCCGCTCGCTGCTTGTCCTCATCGCTGTCCTCCTGCCCGTGCCACTGCTGGGACAGGAAGCTGCGGTCGAGGGCACCTGGAAGGTGGACGCCAGGACGGACACGCGCGGCGGACCACGCGAAGTGATCATCCGCGCCGACTCCAGCGCCACGTGGGGGAAGGAAACCTCCCGCTGGCGCCTCAAGGATGACTCCATCATGGTGGCGATCGGCGGGGAGTGGGAGACCTACAAGCTGGACGTGAGCAAGACCCGGCTCACCATCTCCGGTGGTGACCTGCAGAAGCCGATTTCCCTCAAGCGGGTGGGTCCCGCGACACCTCGGCCGGCTGGCGTGTCGGTCCCGCCGGATCCCGATGCCTGATGGGATCGCGCTAGTCTCACACGAAAAACACGAAAGCACGAAACGCTCATCAGTCATCGGTCGTCAGTCGTCGGAGATTTGCAACTGACGACTGAGAACCGATGACCGTTTCGTGCTTTCGTGTTTTCGTGTCCGCGGTTGCCGTTGCAGCTTACGTAACCGCGACCGGCCGCGCTCCACGTGCGATGTGAAGCGGCCCCGCGCTGGCGGTCTGCCCTGCTACCACGAGTCGCCCCAGAAAACCCTCTCTCCGAAGCCCCGGCTCGATTGCCGCTCGCGCACAATCTGCGGTGTTGCACCGCGCACTGAGATGCGCCAGGACGACGAGTTCCAATTCCTGGTGGAGCACTTCGGTGAGTAACTCGAGCGCGGCGCCATTGGACAGGTGCCCGCCCGAACCAGCAATGCGCTGCTGGACCGACGCCGGGTAGCCGCTGGCCCGGAGCAGGACTTCGTCGTGGTTGGCCTCAACCACCACCGCATGACAATCCCTGAGCAGTAGCCGCACCGCCGCCGTGGGGCGGCCAAGGTCATGGGCCAGCCCCACTCGCGTCCCATCGGGGCAGGTGACCGCGATCGCCACCGGCTCGGCGGCATCATGGCTGCTTCCCGCACACTCGACCTGGAAGGGGCCCACCTGGATCGGTGCGCTCCCGCGCAGCGGCCGATGCTGCACCCCGTCTCGCTGGCGCAGCGACCCCCACGTACCCTCGGACGCGGCGATGGGGATGCCGTGCAGCCGAGCCAGTCGCCACGCGCCGCAGGCGTGATCGCCATGCTCGTGCGTGAGCGCGATCCCGACCGCGGCCGCGAGGCAGACCCCGGCCCGCTCGGCCCGGCGGGTCAGCTCACGAGCGCTGAAGCCAGCGTCGAGCAGCAGCACACGGCCATCCGCTTCGAGCAGGAAGCAGTTACCACGCGAGCCGGATCCCAGCACATGCAGCGCCGTCATGCCAGCCTGCTGTGAAGCGTGGAGAGCCAGGCCTCGTGCTGCGGCGTGACTGCCACCTGCCGACGCGGCATCACCCGGCGCGCGATCTCCAGGAATCCCTGCGCCGACATGCGTTCGGTGCCGGAATGTCCCCAGGCAAAAGCTGGAATCCACCGGGGCGGCCGACCGTCGCCGAACACGCTCGCCCCGGCGCCGATGATCGTGCCGGTGGCCAGCATGGTGCCGATCGCGGTCTTCGCGTGGTCGCCGATGAAACTGCCCACGAATTGCCGGCCGGTGTCGCGCGGTCCTTCGGGCGTCTCCAGCCGCACCGAGCCGTAGGTGTTCTTGAGGTTGGAGGTCGTGGTGAGCGCGCCCAGGTTCACCCAATGCCCCAGGATGCTGTGGCCGACGAAGCCGTCATGGGCCTTGTTGCAGTAGCCGATGAAGATGCTGTTGGAGACCTCGCCACGCACCACCGCGTGCGGCCCGATCACGCTCTGCCGGATGAAGCCGCCCACCACCCGGGCATGTTCGCCAATCCAGCAGGGACCCTCGAGCCGGGTACCGCTCCGCACCTCGGCACCATTCCCGATGGCCACGGCACCCTGCCGGACGTCAAAGACGACGCCGGGTTCAACAGTGGCATTCAGGACTCTCACCTCCGAGGGGTCGCCGATGACCAGCACGCCCGCTGGCAGCTCGGTGCCGGCCACCGAGCGGCAGTCCTCCGGAAGAAATCGCTCCAGGGCGGCCAGCAGCGCGTCAGTTCCGGAGAGCCACAGTCCTTCGATTTCGGCGGCGGTGCCGTCACCATCGAGCGTGGCAAGGGCAGGGCCCTCTCGCACCACGCGGGCCACGGTACGGCCGCCCGCCACCAGGCGCTGCACGGCGGGAGGAAGCGTGACCGGCGTGGTGGCCGGCGCGAAATCGGATGCGGCGACGATGACCGGACCCGTGAGCGGCTCCGGGGCGACGACGCTCGGGGCATCGACATCCAGAAAGCCGCGCACCCGTTCGCCGGCGATGAACGCGGCCGGGATGCCAAGCGCCTTCTCCCACCGCTCCCGCACGCGCCACGCCCCGGCCCGCAGCTCTGCTACCGGGCGCACGTCGGCGAAGGGCGCCCACCGTCCCTCTGGATCGTCCGGCTCGAGCAGGACCAGTTGCATCAGGGAAGATCCCGGATCGCGGGAGGCAGTGCGTCGAGTACCTTCTTGAGGTCCGCCGAATCCTGCCGCGGCATGACCAGCATGCGGCCATTGGCGTGAACGACGACCAGCTCCTGCATGTTACTCACCACGATCGGCTCCCCTGACGACCAGATGATGCAGTCATGGGATTCATGCGCCACGGCAGGGCCGACGATGACGTTGCCGGCGGGATCCTTGGGGCGTACCCGCGCCAGCGCCTCCCACGTGCCGATGTCGTCCCAGGCAAACGCGCCACTCACCACGGCGACGCGATTGCTCCGTTCCAGCACGCCAACATCGATCGAGATCGGGGTGACCTTGTGGAAGAATCCTGCGACATCACCAGCGTCCAGGCGGGAGAGTGCCGACGCCACCTCGGGCGTGTGGCGCCGCACTTCATCCAGCAGCCGATGCGCCGTCCACGCGAAGAGGCCGCTGTTCCAGAGCGCGCCTGCCGCCATGAGGTCCAGCGCGGTGGCAGCGTCCGGCTTTTCCTGGAACCGTGCCACGGAGCGGGAGGTCGCGTCCAGCGGCTTTCCCGGGACGATGTAGCCGTAGCCGGTTTCCGGACGTGAGGGAATCATCCCCACCGTCACCAGCCGGTCATGCAGTGCCGCGGCCTCCAGCGCCTGCGAGGCGGTCCGGCGAAACGCAGCCGGATCGCCGATGGCCCAGTCGGCGTGGAGTGACAGCACTTCGGCGTCCGGATCTCGCTTGAGCGCTTCGTGGGAGGCCCAGATCAGGGCCGGCCCCGTGGAGGCGGCCCTGGGTTCCACCAGCACATTGCCTTCGGCGAGGCCGAGCCGGCTCTGCAGCGGCCCGGCGAGCGCGGCACCGGTCACCAGCAGGATCCGTTCGGCGGGGATCAGGCCGTCCAGCCGCGCGACCGTGTCCTCCGCCGTCGAGCCTGGTCCGGTCAGCGGAAGCAGCTGCTTGGGATTGGAGGGCGAACTGAGAGGCCAGAAGCGGGTGCCGGAGCCGCCGGCAAGGAGGACGGCCCACCTCATGGAAGGGACCGACCTGCGCCGGGCTGACCGGTGAGAGCGCTACAGCTGTGCAGCAAGGGCAGGGCCTTCCTGGCGAAGTTCAAACAGGAGCTGGCCGATATCCGCCGAGGGTTCGGTGAGCACCAGCAGCCAGTTGCCGTCACGGATCACGCCGCCGATCGCGAGCCCGCTGGCACATTCGACCACGTAGCGCGCCGCGGCACCCATGCGTCCCGCGTCGCCCAGCCGGGCGGAGGCGCGTGCGATGGTCACGGTCAGCGCAGCGAGCGCTTCGGCGTCGAGGGAGTTGCCCGCGCTCCTGATGGGAAGGCCGTCCGGGCTGGCAACCAGCACCGCGGTGACGCCGGGTCGGGCGGCGAGGTCAGCGACCAGTTCGGCCAGGCTCGGCAT
>DASSTP010000019.1:0-8616 GCA_035707845.1 Gemmatimonadales bacterium
GCTCGAGAGGTACCGGTAATGGGATATCCTCACCCGAGCCACCCGAAGGAAACGGTGGTCCTCTCGCAGTACTTCGGCGACCCCGACGCGCGGAGCTACCAGGGCTGGGTCAAGCGCGGCGGTTACGAAGCGCTGCGCAAGGCGCTGGGCATGGAGCGGAACGCCATCATCGAGGAAGTGAAGGCCTCGGGGCTCCGCGGCCGCGGCGGCGCCGGCTTCCCCACCGGCATGAAGTGGAGCTTCATGCCCAAGGACGACGGCAAGCCCCACTTCCTGGTGTGCAACGCCGACGAATCGGAGCCCGGCACCTTCAAGGACCGCGAGATTATGCGGTGGACCCCGCATGCGCTGATCGAAGGCTGCGCCATCGGCGCGTACGCTATCCAGGCCGAGCGCTGCTACATCTACATCCGCGGTGAGTTCACCGAGCCGTGGGCCGTGATGACCAGGGCGGTCGAGGAGGCGTATGCCAAGGGCATCCTCGGCGCCAACGCGTGCGGCAGCGGCAAGCGGATCGATATCACCCTGCACCGCGGTGCCGGTGCCTATATCTGCGGCGAAGAGACCGCCATGCTCAACTCGCTCGAGGGCAAGCGCGGTAACCCCCGCATCAAGCCGCCATTCCCGGCGCAGGCCGGTGCGTTCGGCCTGCCCACGACTGTCAACAACGTCGAAACGCTGGCGGCGGTGCCGCACATCCTCAACCGTGGCGCCGACTGGTACAAGGGCCTGTGCCTGGGGAATCCCAAGAGCACTGGCACCAAGCTGATGTCGGTATGCGGCCACGTGCAGCGGCCGGGAAACTACGAGATCACCATGGGTACGCCCATGAAGGATCTCATATACGACATGTGCGGCGGCATGCGCGAGGGCCGCACGCTCAAGGCCGTGATTCCGGGCGGCTCCTCGGTGCCGATCCTCACCGCGGAAGAGGCGGAAGGATGCATCACCGATTACGAGGGCGTGGTGGCGGCCGGCTCGATGCTGGGTTCCGGCGGCATGATCGTGATGGACGACTCCACCGACATGGTCTACCAGATCTGGCGGCTGGCCCGGTTCTACGCCCACGAAAGCTGTGCCCAGTGCACCCAGTGCCGCGAGGGGACCGGGTGGACCACCCGCATCCTCGGCCGCATCCTCGCGGGCGAGGGCAAGCCATCCGATTATGAGCTGCTGCTGGACCTGTCGAAGAACATGACCGGCACCACCATCTGCGTACTCAGCGATTCCTGCGCGGTACCGATCGTGAGCGGGATCCAGAAGTTCCGCAGCGAATTTGAAGCTTACATCCGCCGCGAACGCGAGCCGGCGCTCGCGCTCGGGCCTGCGTGAGGTGACATGAGCCAGGAAATGGTGACCGTCACGATCGACGGCATCGCCGTGTCCGTGCCCAAGGGTACGACCATCATCGAGGCCGCCAAGCAGGCCGGCGTGTTGGTGCCGCATTACTGCTACCACCCGTCGCTCCCGGCGCCTGCCGTCTGCCGCATGTGCCTGGTGGAGGTGGAGAAGGCGCCCAAGCTGATGCCGGCGTGCGTCACGACAGTGGCCGAGGGCCAGGTGGTGCACGTCCAGAGTGAAAAGGCGCTGGAGCAGCGGAAGGGCGTGCTGGAATTCCTGCTCATCAATCATCCGCTCGACTGTCCCATCTGCGACCAGTCGGGCGAGTGCGAGCTACAGGACTACACCTTCCAGGAAGGCCGCGCGGCCACGCGCTACACGCCGGACTTTGCCAAGCGCTACAACCCGGTCGAGGACTTCGGGCCCGACATCATCTACGTGCCCAACCGGTGCATTCTCTGCACCCGGTGCGTCCGCTTCATGGGCGACGTGGCGCAGGAGCCCACGCTCAACGTGAGCGAGCGCGGCGACCGCGCCTTCATCGGCATCGCGGAGAACGAGCGACTCGATCACCCGTGGTCGGGCAACGTGGTGGATCTCTGCCCGGTGGGGTCGCTCCTCTCCAAGGACTTCCTGCACAAGGCGCGGGTCTGGGACCTCGACAAGACCGGGAGCATCTGTCCCGGCTGCTCCCAGGGCTGCAACATCACCATCGACATGCGCGACGACGCCGTGGTGCGGCTCAAGCCGCGGCCCAACATGGACGTGAACCGCCACTTCATGTGCGATCACGGCCGGCTCGACTATCGCTGGATGAACCGGGGCGACCGGGTGGAGGCGCCGCTGGTCCGGAACGGGACCGGCGCGGCGGCCGCGGCCGACTGGGACCACGCGCTGGACGCGGCCGGGACGATCCTGCAGGGTGCAAGCGGCCGCGCGGTGATCCTCGCGTCCGGGCGAGCCTCGGTGGAATCTCTGGGGCTGGTCCGGAAGCTGGTGGACGGATTCGATGTCATCGCAGCCGTCAAGGTGCCGCTGGGCGACGAGGCCCCGTTGGCCGGCATACCAGACCTCGCCCTCCGGCGGGAGCGCGTGCCCAATATCGACGGCGCGCGGCTGCTGGGCTACGCCGCCGACTGGGACGCTGCGGTCGAGGCAGTCCGGTCGGCGGCCGTCGTCATCGTGCTCGATGCCGACCTCTCGGAGGGGGAGGCAAATGCTGTGGCGTCATCGGCTGGGAAGGTCATCGCCCTGTCCACGCTGATCGCCGGCTGGCACGAGCGGGCCAATGTCGTCCTGCCGGTCACAACGATGGTCGAGGAAAGCGGCGTCTACATCAACCGTGACCAGCGCGCCCAGCGCTTCCAGCAGGCCAAGGCGCCGCCGGCCATGGCGCGGCCAGCGTGGTGGGCCGCGGGCGAGATCCTGGCAGGCCAGGGGCCGGACGCCGATTCACCCGCGTCTGCTGCCGAGGCGTTCGCGCTGGTCGCGCGCGGGGTCGCGTCGCTCGATGGCCTCACCCACGATGCGCTCGGCTGGAGTGGCCAGGTGGTGAAGAGCGGGGCGGAGGTGAGCGCATGACGCCGGAAATGAAGGGCTTCCTGCTGCTCTCCATCATCAAGCTCATCTTCGTCTTCACGGTTGTCATGGTGGGCGTCGCCATGCTGACGCTGATGGAACGCAAGGTGTCGGCGTGGATGCAGAACCGCCGGGGACCAAACCGGGTGGGGTGGGCCGGCCTGCTGCAGCCGGCGGCCGATGGTCTCAAGAACATCCTCAAGGAAGAGACCATGCCCGCGCGCTCGACCCGGGGCCTCTTCGTCCTGGCGCCGGCGCTCTCCTTCATCCCGGCGCTGATGCTGAGCGCGGTCATTCCTTTTGCTGCGCCGCTCAACCTCGACTTCGACTTCACCCTGGGCCCGCTGGGCCAGTTCGTGCACCACGGCGCCATGCCGATGGTGGTGGCCGACCTGCCGATTGGCTTCCTCTTTGTCATCTCCATCAGCTCGATGGGCATCTACGGCATCGCATTAGCGGGCTGGGCCTCCAACAGCAAATACAGCCTGCTGGGTGGGCTCCGGGCCAGCGCCCAGATGATCAGCTACGAAGTGGCCATGGGGATGAGCCTCATCCCGGTGCTGCTGCTGAGCGGGAACGTGTCGTTCTCGGAGATCATCGCGGGCCAGCACACGCTGTGGTATGTGCTGCCGCTTTTCCTCTCATTCTTCCTCTTCCTGGTCGCAGGCTTCGCCGAGACCAACCGGTTGCCGTTCGACCTGCCGGAAGCGGAGTCGGAGCTGATCGCCGGGTACCACACCGAATACAGCGCGATGAAGTTCTCGATGTTCTTCATCGCGGAGTATGCCAATGTGGTCACCGTGAGCGCGATGGTCGCGACCCTCTTCTTCGGGGGCTGGGACATTCCCTTCACCCACTGGGATGAGTCCGGGACCTGGCTGGCGGTGCTGGCGAGCGGCCTCTTCTTCTTCCTGAAGACCTTCTTCTGGATCTTCTTCATCATGTGGATCCGCTGGACCCTGCCGCGGTTCCGCTATGACCAGCTGATGGCGCTGGGCTGGAAGGTGATGCTTCCCCTGGCGCTCGGCTACATCATGGTCACCGCCATTGCCCTCTGGGTGCTTGACGCCGTGGTGGGGGTGTCGAGCGAACTGGCCCGGATGGGACTACTGACCGTGATGAACCTGGTCATCGCTGTCTGGGTGTTCCGCCTGCTCGACCGCGGCGCGCTCATTTCCGGTTCCGAATCCCGCCGCTTCCGCATCCAGGCGGCCAGGGCGGCGGCCAATGCAACTCTCGTCGGGCGCGGGAACGCGCCGGTGGCTGGCTGATGGCAATTGGTGTCAAGGTCCTGAAGCGCCCGGAGACCCAGGTCAGCTACATCCGGGCCACCCTCAAGGGGCTGCGCCTCACCTTCAAGCACATGTTCGAGACCAAGGTGACGATGCAGTACCCG
The DNA here is from genome assembly GCA_035707845.1 of Gemmatimonadales bacterium. GTDB lineage: Bacteria > Gemmatimonadota > Gemmatimonadetes > Gemmatimonadales > GWC2-71-9 > CAMLHP01. The sequence goes on from DASSTP010000019.1 coordinate 4,316, forward strand.
GAGGAGAAGGCGACCCGCGACGATCGCGGCACCTGGGCGCTCTCGCCGCGCTGGCGGGGCACGCACCGGATGCTCACCGATGAGCAGGGACGTTCCAAGTGCGTGGCTTGCGGCCTCTGCCCGCAGATCTGCCCCTCCAACTGCATCAAGCTGGTGCCGGGCGAGGACGAGCAGGGCAATCGCTATCCGCTCATTTACGAAATCGATGAATTCCGCTGCATCTTCTGCGGCTACTGCCAGGAAGTCTGTCCCGAGGAAGCGATCCACGTGGGCCAGCACTACGAGAACTCGGAATACAGCCGGTCCCGGCATGTGTACGATCTCGAGCGACTGCACGCGCAGACGCATGCCGTTTCGACCCTGTGGGATCCCTCCGACCCGGCGGGCGAGTGATGGCCACGTTCATCTTCTACTTCTTTGGCGTGGCGGCGGTGATCGGGGCCGCGCTCTGCGTGGTGCAGCGCAGCGCGGTGGCCTCGGCCATGTGGCTCATGTCCACGATGTTTTCGCTCGCGGCACTGTTCATCTTCCTGCACGCCGAGCTGCTCGGGATCCTGCAGATCCTGGTCTACGTGGGCGCAGTGCTGGTGCTGTTCCTCTTCGTGGTCATGCTGCTCAACCTCGACACCGTGGGTCGTGACTTGCGCGGGCCGGGCGGCACCGGGGCCGCTGTGGCCATCGGCGGCCTGCTGCTGGTGGAGCTGATCGCCCTCTGGCGGTACACGCCTGAGCGCATCGTGACGGAACTGGCCCGGCTGCCCGCCGGCATGACCGTTACCCTGCCGGCCAAGTCCGCGGTGGAGGTGGCGGTAAGCCAGCAGGGCGTCGTGGGCGCGCTGGCGGAGCCGATGTTCCGGACCTACCTGATCCCGTTCGAGATCACCTCGCTCCTGCTGCTCGCGGCGCTGGTGGGCGCCGTGGTGCTGGCCAAGCGGAGGATCTGATGCCCCAGCCGACTTTCATCGGGCCGTCGCTGGCGCTCAGCGCCATCCTGTTTAGCATCGGCGTGGCCGGCGTCCTGCTGCGCCGGAACGCCATCATCGTGTTCATGTGCGTCGAGATCATGCTCAACGCCGTGAACCTTGCCTTCATTGCCCTGGCCCAGCTGCACGGTGTGGGCGGGCAGATCATGGTCTTCTTCGTGATGACCGTGGCGGCCGCCGAGGCGGCCGTGGGCCTTGCGATCATCCTTGCCATCTTCCGCCATCGGCAATCGGTGGACCTCCAGAACACCAACCTGCTCAAGGGCTGATGACGCTCTCCCTTCTGGCCCAGGCCGGCGAATCGGCGACTCCGGGTGGCGCAATCGGCCTGCTCTGGCTGACGATCGCCCTGCCGCTGGCCGGCTTCCTGGTCAACGGCTGGCTGTCGGTGCGCCGCTCCCGGGCCAAGGCCATCGTCTCCTTCGTGGGCCCGGCCGTGCTGTTTGCGGCCTTTGCGGTGGCTGTGGCTGCCTTCGTCCAACTGCAGGGAATGGACGCCGAGGCGCCCATCGTGCACCGGCTCTGGACCTGGCTGCCGGTGGACAACTTCCGTATCGATCTGGCGCTGCAGTACGACCAGCTGTCGGCGGTGATGCTCCTGGTGGTGACGGGCGTTGGCAGCTTCATCCACCTGTTCAGCGTCGGCTACATGCGAAGCGACGAGGGGTACGCCCGCTATTTCGCGTACCTCAACCTGTTCGTCGTCTTCATGCTGGTGCTGGTGCTGGGCTCGAGTTATCCGGTGCTGTTCATTGGCTGGGAAGGGGTAGGGCTCGCCTCCTACCTCCTGATCGGCTTCTGGTTCAATGACAAGGCCAACGCCGATGCCGGCAAGAAGGCCTTCATCGTGAATCGCATCGGCGACTTCGGCTTCCTCATCGCCATGTTCCTGCTCTGGAACGCGGCCGGCACGCTGGACTTCACCGGCGTCACGGCGTGGGCCACCGCGAACCCCGGCCTGGCGGGCTCGGGCCTCATCACGGCGATCGCGCTGTTCATGTTCCTCGGTTGCGCTGGCAAGTCGGCGCAGATCCCGCTCTACACCTGGCTGCCCGACGCCATGGCCGGCCCGACGCCGGTCTCAGCGCTTATCCACGCGGCGACGATGGTGACGGCTGGCGTCTACCTGGTGGTGCGGAGCAACGTGATCTTTGCGATGAGCCCGGTGGCCAGCACGGTGGTCGCGGGCGTCGGCGCGCTCACGGCGCTCTTCGCGGCCACGATCGGTCTCCGCCAATATGACATCAAGAAGGTGCTGGCCTACTCCACCGTATCGCAGCTCGGGTACATGTTCGTGGGCGTCGGCACCGGCGCCTACGTGGCCGGCATCTTCCACCTGGTGACCCACGCCTTCTTCAAGGCGCTGCTCTTCCTTGGCGCCGGCGCGGTCATCCATGCCATGCATGCCGCCTACCACGCCACCCATTCGCACGCCGACGCGCAGGACATGCGGAACATGGGCGGGCTGCGGAAGATGCTGCCCATCACCTGGTGGATGATGCTGCTGGCCACACTGGCCATTGCGGGCATCCCGCCCTTTGCCGGCTTCTTCTCGAAGGACGAGATCCTGGCACTGGCCTTCGCGCGTGGCGCCGAGCAGCCGGTCTTCTACGTCTTCTACGGATTTGGCCTGCTCGCGGCGCTGCTCACCGCCATATACATGGCCCGGCTCATGGCCATGACGTTCCTTGGCGCCAATCGCACCGGCGCTGAGGAGCAGAAGCACCTGCACGATTCCCCGCCGAGCATGACCATCCCGCTCATTGTGCTGGGGGTGCTGTCGGTGATCGGCGGGGCGGTGAACCTGCCTCATCTCGTGGGCGGTCACCAGTGGCTCGACCGATGGCTGGAGCCGGTGCTCAAGCCCGCCGCCGAGACGGCGTTCGGCAAGTCGCTGCACCTGCCGGAGGGTTCCACCGAATACCTCCTGGTGGCCATCGCGGTGCTGGTGGGGATCATTGGGCTCATCATCGGGTTCCGCGGCACGCTGGCGCGCCCAGTGCCGACTCCCGAAACGGCGCCGCCCGAGCGGGGCTTTGCCCGGGTGCTGCTCAACAAGTACTGGGTCGATGAGCTCTACGACCGTGTCATTGTGCGGCCCTTCGTGTGGGTGTCGAGGGCGCTGCTCTGGAAGGCCACGGACAAGGGGCTGATCGATGGCGCGCTGGTCAACGGCTCCGCCTGGTTCTCCCGCAGCGTACTGGGTCGGGCGGGAAGTCTCCTGCAGAACGGACAGATCGGCTTCTACGTGATTGTCTTCCTTGTGGGCGCGCTCTGGATCCTGCGCGTCATGGCGGGCTGAGCATGACGGCGTTCCTTGACTCGATCAGCTACGGCAGCTGGATCCTGCATGTGCTGGTGGTGCTGCCGCTCGTCGGCATTCCACTCATCCTGCTCGCCCCCGAACGCGTGGCCAGGCACCTCGCGATGGTCGTCGCCACGCTCGAATTCGTGCTGTCGCTCGGGCTCTGGTGGCACTTCGACCCGGCCGCCGGCATGCAGTACCGCTCCACGCTTGCCTGGATGCCGCAATGGGGCATCAACTACAGCGTGGGTATGGACGGCACCAGTCTCGTCATGGTGCTGCTGACGACGCTGCTGGGCCCGGTGTCGGTGCTCGGCAGCTATCGCTACATCACCCAGCGCGAGCGGGCGTTCTACAGCCTGCTGCTGGCCATGGTCACCGCCATGATCGGCTGCTTCATCGCGCTGGACCTGTTCGTCTTCTACGTGTTCTTCGAGCTGATGCTGATCCCGATGTACTTCCTGATCGGTATCTGGGGCGGCAACCGGCGCCTGTACGCCGCGATCAAGTTCTTCGTCTACACTTTCCTCGGCTCGCTGCTGATGCTGGTGGCGATCGTGGTGCTGGTGTGGAAGGTGGCGGCGGTCACCGGCAAGCTCTCGTTTGCCTATGGCGACGTACTCAGCCACATCTCGGCGGCGGGTGACGCGGCACCGTGGCTTTTCGGGGCGTTCGCGCTGGCCTTTGCCATCAAGGTTCCCATCTTCCCGCTGCACACCTGGCTGCCCGACGCGCACACCGAGGCGCCGACCGCCGGCAGCGTGATGCTGGCGAGCGTCATGCTCAAGATCGGCACCTATGGCTTCATCCGGTTCGCCGTGCCGTTCTTTCCCTCGGTGGCGCTGAGCCCGACTGTCTCCGCGCTCATCGTACTGCTCGCGGTCATCGGCATCATCTATGGTGCGCTCGTGGCCATGGTCCAGCCCGACTTCAAGCGGCTGGTGGCCTACAGCTCCGTGAGCCACCTCGGGTTCGTCATGCTGGGCATCTGGGGACTCACCCTGCAGAGCGTC
>DASSTP010000020.1:0-15898 GCA_035707845.1 Gemmatimonadales bacterium
ACCTCACTCCCGTGGGCGGTCAAGTTTCCGCAAGGTTATCCGCCATCCACTGCCGGCAACCTCGCCCACCTCGGCATCGCGAGCCCGCCCGGTACCGACCCCACCACGGTGCTCGCCGTCCATCCGACCCAGCTCTATGAAGTGGCGATCATGCTGGTGGCGTTCGCATTTCTCTGGCGATGGCGGAAGCTGGCCCATCCCGCCGGGTGGCTCTTCGGGGCCTATCTGGTCTGGGCCGGGGCCGAGCGGTTCTTCGTGGAGATCTTCCGGGCCAAGGATGACCGGTTCTTCGGGCCGTTTACGATTGCACAGGTAGTCAGCGTCGCGCTCGTGCTGCTGGGATTGGCCCTTGCGGCCAAGTGGCGGCGGGGTGAGAGCCCTGCTCCGGGCCCCTGGCTGAGCGCCGTCAACAACCAGACGCCGTCAAATTGATTGACACTGCGTCAAGTCATTCAGTGGCAATGACTTGGCGCGGTTCGTGAATTTCCGTTCATTTTCTTTACACTTTCTGGAACGAGCCGGGGTTCTGAAGAATCCTCGTAAGTCATTATACGACATACGACTTACGACCTGTGACCAGAGTGGCACACCCGTTGCTTTATAAAGAAGCGACAGCAGGACCCCAGGAAAAAGTGGTAGGTCGAAGAAGGGTGGAGCGGACACTTCGGTCCGTCTCCGTATACTCAGGGGGCGATCTACCACTCCTCATACCGAAAGCTCGCCAGCGATGGCGGGCTTTTGGTTTTTGGGGCGTGGGGCATGGGGCGTGGGGCATGGGGCTTGGGGCTTGGGGCGTGAGGCGTGAGGCTGGGGGCGTGGGATTGCTTCGGCGCGCGTTATTTGGGTGCCTGACAAACCGAGTGGCGGCATAGCTTCTTCGCCATGGGAGACTACCGCCAGCTGGATGCATGGAAGAGCGCGCGACAACTGGCGGTCGCCACGTATCGGGTGACGAGCGAGCTGCCAAAGCACGAGCGCTACTCGTTAGGTGACCAGATGCGGCGGGCGGCGGTCTCGGTTGCGTCGAATATTGCCGAAGGCGCCGGCCGAGGCACGACTCGAGAATTCGTACGCTTCATGCGGATTGCGCGCGGATCGCTACAAGAACTGCTCACCCAGATCGCCATTGCGGCAGAACTCGAACTTCTCGCGCAAGCCGCCCTCCACGCGCTGGAAGACCAAGCAGAGCAGACCGGCCGCCTTCTGTTCGGCCTGATCCGCTATCGAACTGCGAGTGGCGGCCAAGCGAAGACGTGAACCCATGCCCCAAGCCCCAAGCCTCACGCCCTACCGCTTCTCTACCCCCAGCCTCTCCCGCAACCTCTCCAGCTCCGCCCGCGCCTCGGCGAGATCGGTGTCGACCCGTTCGAGCGAGCGAATCAGGTCGCTCGATGCCTGTTCGCCTTCCACCGGGACCGGCAGGGCCTGCGCACGTTCACGGCGCTCGCGGGCCGGCAGCACCAGGAAGATCCAGCACAGCGCGATCAGCGCGAGGCCCAGCAGCACGCCCTGGGCGATCATCGTCTCCACCGTCGGATAGATGCCAAGCGGCGAGAAGTGTGGTGCGCCAGGCACGTACGTGATGGGCAGGACCCGCCCGGCCTGCAGCTCGGCGATGCCCTTCCCCGCGAAAATGAACGCCATCAGGTAGAGGAAGACGCTGGTAAAGCCGAAGAACGGCTTGAGCGGCAGGCGAATGCCAAAGCGGTTGATGGCGATGTAGACGGCGACGAGCGCGGCGGTGCCGGCCACGATGCCGAGCGCCAGCGGCGCGGCGTCGCCGATGCCGCCGGAGGCAAACAGCGCCTTGTAGAAGAGGATGGTCTCGAAGCCCTCGCGATACACGGCGAGGAACGCCGCCGATGCGAGCGCGAGCGCCGAGCCGCTGGTGACCGCGCTCTGCACCCGGCTCTTCACGAAGCTGGTCCACTTGGTGACTTCCATCTTGGACAGCAGCCAGTAGCTCACGTAGAAGAGGACCGCCACCGCCACCAGCATGGTCCCGCCTTCCAGCGCCTCCTGGTGCGACGGCGAGAGCCGGAAGATGGTCTCGAGTCCGATGGCGGTGAGGATGCTGGCGCCGATGGCGGCCGCCACGCCCCAGTGGATTTCCTTCCGGCGATGCCCCGCGCCGGCGCGGGTGAGGAAGGTGAGCAGCGCACCCACCACCAGTATGGCCTCGAGCCCCTCGCGCAGCATCAACAGGAACGACTGGGTGAACAGCGCCGCCGGCGAGCTGCGGTCAGCGAAGACCCGCTCGGCCCGTTCGAGCCGGGCATCGAGCGCCGCCTTGACGCTGGCGACGTCCGCACCACCCGAGCCGGCGCGCGCGCGGAGGTCGGCGAACGCCGCCTCCAGCTCGGCGGCGAGCCCCGGGTCCTTGGCGCGGACGGTCCGTTCCACCTGCTCGAACGTGATGTAGGCGTCAAGCGCGCGGGCCTCGGCGTCGTCCAGGTGCCCGGCCGCCGCGAGCGCCACGCTGGAATCGATCCGGCTCCGCACTTCCGCGAATACGAGCGAGGCCATCTGCGCGCTCTGGCCGGTGGTGCCGGCGGCGCGGACGGCGGCGAGCCGGCTCAGGTCCGCCTGGGTGGGCTCACCCGCGACGCCCAGGTCGGCGAGGAGCTTCGCGTCCGACTGACTGGCGGTGAACGGAAAATTGGCGAGCGAATCAGGAACGGCGCCCTGTGGCTGGGGCAGGCGCAGCAGCGTGGCGTACACGGCCACCGCCCAGCGGTCGTCGGCGGTAAGTGCAGTCTCGAATGCGGGCATGGCGGTGCCAGCCACACCGATGGTCACGCGACGATAGAAATCGAGCGGTGAAGCGTCGCGGAGGGCGACCGCGTCCGTGAGGTTGGCGGGAGGCGGGTCGAGATCCTTGCCGGCCGCGCCGTCGCCCAGCCCCATGGTGCCATGACACGAGGCGCAGGCAGCAGCGTAAATCTCCTTGCCCTGCGAGAGCAGCGGCGCGGCCACCGGAATCTCATCCATGGTGATGCCGAAGCGTTCGCCGATCGCGTCCGACATGCTGCGCGCGCGACGGGCCAGCAACGCGGGGCTGGCCGTGGCGTTGACCAGCGAGAGGAGACTGTCGAGACTCGCGGCAACCCGGCTGCGCTCCGGCTCCTCGAGCCTGGCGGTGGCGCGCTTCGCTTCTTCGAGGAACAGTCGCGCTTCATCCACCTCGCCGGCCGCGACGATGCGGCCGTTCTCGACGCCGACGGCGTATTCCTGCGCGGCCAGCGCCGCCATCGAAGCGATCCGCCGCACCACCGGCGCCTGCGCCTGGGCGGGGATGGAGTCACCGGGGGCGAGGAGCGAGACAGCCAGGAGCGCATGAATGAGAATCATTATCAGATAATTTCGTCAGAGACGAAATAAAGTAGAGCGGGATGGTAGGAATTACTAGTCGGAAAGGCGGGAAGACGGGAAGACGGGAAGATCTGGAGGATTGATTTCTTCCCGCCCTCCCGTCTTCCCGCCTTCCCGTCTCTCAAGCACCGCCACCGCACACGCCGTCAGGTGGGTGTGGGTCAGGGACAGGTGCACCTGTATTGGACCGTGCGCGGCCACGGCCCAGGCGGCGAGGCCGTTGAGCACCACGGAGGGCTTGCCCGCCTCATCCCGCCAGACCTCGATCTCACGCCACCCCACCCCGCGGCAGCCCGGCAGTGCCTGCAGCGCCTTGTATACCGCCTCCTTGGCGGCGATCCGCGCGGCGATATGGGGCACCGGATCGGTGCGGCTCTCGACGTACGCGCGCTCCGACTCACTCAGGAACTTGGCCATGGCCTGCTCCCGCCGCCGGGAGAGAATCTTCCGCACCCGGGCCAGTTCCACGAGGTCGATCCCCACGCCGAGGACGCTCACGCGATGTTCCACCACGATTGCGCCACCGGCAGGAACCATCGCGGCGAATCAACAAATCCGCCGAAGACCAGTGCCAGCCAGCCACAGGCAGCGAGGATCACGATGGTGATGAGCCAGAGCGGCCAGCGGGGCCGGCGCCACGCGCGCACGTCGCCGATGTCTTCGCTCCATGCTGCCTCCTCATCAGCGGCAGCTCGCTCGAGACTCGACCACGCGGCTTCGAGCCGCCGGGCGACAGCCGCCAGCGCGTCGCGCCAGTGAGCACCGGCCTGGCCTCGGCGCGCCATGGCGCGCACCGACTGCTCCATCTCGTCGAGGGCATCGACCAGCAGCGCCCCACCGCTTCCCAGCCGCACCACGATCCCCTTCCGCTCCTCCGGCGTGAGCAGCACCCGGCGCAGCTTGCGCGCGGGCAGCCGGGATTCAGCCGCGGCCGAACGGACCCGGGCGTCGATGCGGTCGGCCACGCGCGTTGCCGCCGCGTCCACGGCTCGCTCCCACGCGGCGAGCCACCCGTGGCGGTTGAGCGACTGTGCGGCGGAGGCGAGGTCGCCCGATTCGGCGAAGGAGCGCGCGGCGCCGGCCAGCTCGAACAGGTCCGACACCAGCTGGATGCGAATGTCGTCGAGTGGCACGACCCCGCGCGTGGCGCTCGCCGGCTCGGCCAGCCGCCCCAGCAGCGGCCCGAGCTCGGGAATGACGGCTTCGCTCACCCGGACCATGGCAGCGCCTCCGGCGCGACACCGTCGCTGCTGAGCACCGCGCGCTCGCCGCTGCGCCGCTCGAACCGCTGCACAAACGCGTCCAGTGACTCGGCGGTGAACTCATCGCGCGGGATGCCGGTGAGCGCGACGGCTGCCTCGATGGCGGGCGGTGCGCCGTCCACCTCGACCAGCGTGTCCATCCTGGGGTAGGTCTCGATGCGGATCATGGTATTGGCCAGCGCGAACTGGTCCACCCAGCGGTCAATCGCATGCACCACCGAGAAGCCGATACGCTCGAGGATGTCCGCGGGTGACGCACCGGTGCACTGGCATTCATGCTCCTCGCGCTGCTTGTAGCCGCCGGCAGACCGGCTCACCGGCCCCTTCCACCCCAGCACGATGCGCAGCGGCGCGTCACCGGCAGCGAAGGTGCGCACCCTGAGCACTTCGTCGCGCGAGGCCAGCGCGCCGTCACGGTCATAGCGGCGGTCGTGCATGAGGCCGCTGAAGGAGAGCTCGGCGCCGGCTGCATGGAGACGCCGGCGCAGCGCATCCGCATCGCCCACGACGGCCTTGAGTTCGAGTTCGGTTGCCACGCTTACTCCACGATGGCGCGCAGGACGGCGTCGGTATCGGAGAGATTCTCGAACGCGGCGTACGGTCCGCACGCGAGCAGGTCGGCGCGGGACCAGCGGCCGGTGGCCACGGCAATGGCGCGCGCGCCGATGGCTTCGCCGCAGGAAACATCCGACGGCGTGTCGCCCACGATCACCACTTCATGGCCGGCCGGCGTGCGGCCGCCGAAGAATTTCCGCGCCCGCCCGGCGGCGATGGCCGGGAGGTCGGGACGATGGGCGCTGTCGCTGCCGTAGGCACCCACCTTGAAACTGGAGGGGTCCAGGCCGGCGGAGCGCAGCTTGAGCACAGCCCCGTCCACCAGGTTGCCGGTGAGCAGTCCCGGGACGAGCGACGCGTCGTCGGTCACCCGGGCGAGCAGCTCGCGAATGCCGGGCATGAGTACCGTGCCCGGCTCCGGGTGCTGCAGTTCGGTTTCCAGCAGGGAGACGTAGCGCCGGCAGAGTGCCTCGACCCGTTCCTGGTCATGGGGCGGCGCGTGACCGGCAACGTGCAGCAGCTCGGCGATGATCTGGGGATCGGTCTTGCCGTCGAAATGCACCTGCTGGAATCCGCTGATGTCGGCCACTTCTTCCGCCAGTGCCGCGGTGATTGCCCGGCGGCCAGCGCCGGCAGTGAGCAGCAGGGTCGCATCAATATCGAAGAGCACCAGGCGCCGAGCCGTCACCGGCCGAACCTCCGCACGGACACCAGCCGGGGCCGCAGTGCGGCGTCCGCCCGCGACCCGGGCGCAAATGATTCATGCACCACGCCGCCGCAGGCGATCGTCGAGTGGACCAGCGTGTCGTCCTCGGCGAGAAAGGCGACGTGGGTGATGCGGTCAGCCCCGGACTCGCTGCGGAAGAAGAGCAGGTCGCCGGAGTGCGCGTGCTCGATGGCCACACTGTCGCCAAACTGCGCCTGCTGCGACGCGTCGCGCGGGACGGTGAGGCCGCGCATGAAGAACGTGGTCTGTACCAGCCCCGAGCAGTCGACGCCCAGCGGTGACAGGCCGCCCCACTGGTATGGGGTGCCGCGGAAGTGCTCCAGCGCCCACACTTCGGCCGGCGTGGCCCGGGCGGCGGCGACAATCTCAGTCGCCGGGCGGATGGTGCCGGTGAGCACGCGCCCAGCCCTGCCATCGGGCAGCGTCACGAGTCCGTCGTCCAGCTCGAGCCGGGCGCCCAGCGGGGCCACCACGAGATCGCGTCCGACCGTCAACTGGGCGCCGTCGCTCAGCGCGCCCGCGGCGCCACGCCAGGACGAGGCCTCGGCTGATCCGAGCTCGCGCGTGTACCCGGCGTTCATCCAGCCCTGGTAGCCATCGAGGTGGCGCCGGATGGACAGCCACTCGCCCTGGCGGCCGGTGACGTCCGCCGTCTCGCCCATCAGCAGCTGCGTCACCTGTTCGGCCCGCACCGACGGCTCGGCCATCACCGGCGCGAGCGCCGAGGTCACGGCGACGGCGTTCGTCACGCGCTGTTTCCCAGGCGCTGGCAGTCGGCGCAGAGGGTGACGCCGCGGAAGGTGCAGATCAGGCAGATGAAGGTGCCGCACCGTTCGCAGGGATACCCCTCGGAGGCGCGCTCCTCATTGCCGCAGGCGCGGCAGCGCATGGCATCGCGCTCCGCGGGGGCGTTCTGCTGCTGGTTGTCGTCGGGCATGGTGTGCCTCAGCCGCTGATGCTGTAGCGCTTGATCTTGTTGATCAGCGTGGCGCGTGAAATGCCGAGCTCCATCGCGGCGCGGGTCCGGTTGCCGGCGTGGTGCTTGAGCGTGCGATCGATGTGCTGCCGCTCCAGGTCCTCGAGACTGAGCGGCGTATGGCGCCGGTCGCCGGGGCCGGGGCGGGCGCGGAATTCGCCGGGCAGGTGCTCCACGCTGAGCATCGAGGTGCCCCGTCCCAGGATGAGCGCGCGCTCCAGCACGTTGCGCATCTCGCGCACGTTGCCGGGCCAGTTGTACTGCAGCAGCCGCTCGACTGCCTCGGTGGTGAGTCCCTCGGGCCCGCCCGGCAGCTGCCGGCGGAGATCGGCGAGGATGCGCGTGATGAGCGCGAGGCGGTCCTCGCGGGCCCGGTCGCGCACGGCGGGCAGCCGGAGCGGCATGACGCTCAGCCGGTAGTAGAGGTCCTCGCGGAAGCGCCCCTGCTCCACCAAGTCGTGCAGGTCGCGGTTGGTGGCGGCAATGAGCCGCACATCCACGGTCAGTTCGCGGGTCCCGCCCAGGCGCCGGAAGGTCTTGGTCTCCAGCACCTTCAACAGCTTGGGCTGGAGCTCGGGCGCGAGATCGCCGATTTCATCGAGAAAGATGGTGCCGCGGTCGGCGATCTCGAAGAGGCCCTGCTTGCGGTCCTTGGCGTCGGTGAAGGCGCCCTTCTCGTGGCCGAAGAGCTCGCTGTCGAGGAAAGTGGCGTTGAGGCCGGCGCAGTTCACCTCGACGAACGGCTCGCGCGCCCGCGGGCCGAGATCATGGATCATGCGCGCCACCCAGCCCTTGCCGGTGCCGCTCTCGCCGGTGAGGAGCACGGTGGTCCGGTCGCTCTGGGCCAGGAGTCCCACCTGGTGCGCCAGCTCCTGCATCTGGCCCGAACCGCCGAGGGAGTCGAGGCCGCGGCCGGCGGGGGCCTCGTGCATCACCAGCGTCTCGTTGACGCGCTTGAGGCGCACCTTGTCGGCGACGCGCTCGGTGGCGGCGGCCAGGTGGGCCATGTCCACCGGCTTGGTGAGGAAGTTCTCCGCACCGAGCTGCATGGCGCGCACCGCCGTCTCGAGATCGCTCTGGCCGGTGAGCAGGATGACGGCGGCGCCGCGCTGGCGCATGTGCTCCAGCACCTCCATGCCGTCCATGCCGGGGAGGCCGAGGTCGAGGATCACCACTTCCGGCCGCAGGCGGTCGAAGGTGGCGAGTCCCGCCTCACCGCTCAGTTCGCGCGTGACTTCGTAACCCAGCCGCTCGAAGTACGCACCGATGGCGCGCAGGACGTCAACGTCGTCGTCAATGAGAAGTACTGAGTCTGCCATGAATGAGGCTCCGTTACGTGGACTCGGGACCCGGGACGCGGGACGCGTGGCTCGCGTCCCGAGTCTCGTGTCCAAATCGCGATCTCCGGCCATTCCCGATCATCACCTTCAACGCTCCAGGCACTACGCTCGCTGTGAAGGGCGTTTCGCCATGCGGCTCGCCGTCGAGCTGCACCGGCTCCGCCGGCGTGCTCACCACCGTGATTTCCGCGCCCCGGCCGTAGGCCACGAACTCGTCCCGGCCGCGGGTGGGGGCTTCGCTCACCAGGTGCCACACCGCGCGCACGCTCTCACTGAAGTTGGAGGCACGGACCGCGATCAGGTCCAGCATGCCGTCATCGGGCCGGATGCCCGACTTGAAGCGCACCAGCGGTGGAATCACCTCGGCGCAGTTGGCGACGATGAGCATCGCCGCGTCGGTCTCGTGGGTCTGGCCGTCCACCGTGATCACATGGTGGGCCGGCCGCAGCTGGTCCAGCAGCCGGATGGTGGTGGCCACGTAGGCGGCGAACTTCCACCTGCGCTTCTGCGCCGTGCCGGTGGCCGCCATGACGCGGGCATCATAGCCGGCTCCGCATGCCACCGCGAAGTACTGGGTCTCCGCGCCCCGCTGCATGCGCCCGAGGTCGATGCGCCGCTCGTGGCCGCGCACGATGGCCTGGGTCGCGCGGACCGGCGACATGGGAATCCGGAGGTTGCCCGCAAGAAGATTGCCGGTGCCGCCGGGAATGACGCCGAGCGCCGTGTCGGTGCCGACCAGCGCTGCAGCCGCCTGCATGGTGGTGCCGTCGCCGCCGAAGACGGCGACGACATCCACGCCCGCCACTACGCCCTGCCCGGCCAGCCGGCGCGCGTCACCGGTGCCGCAGGTTTCCAGTGCGTCGGCCTGCCAGCCGCCCATGCGGAATGCGGCCATGATGGCGGCCACGGTGCGGGCGCGGGTGCGCGACGCCGCGGGGTTGGTGATGACCAGTGCCCGCGCCATCAGAACTCCCGCTCCCACAGGCCGTCAAAGCCGACCTGGTAGGCGGTGTTGGGGCTGAACCGGCCCAGGCTGCGGCAGCTGCGATAGGTCGGCTCGAACGAGGTCTGCAGGCGCCAGTCGCGGGTGAGCCGGTAATCGAGGCTCACGCCGAAGCCCGCGAGCGCGTCGGCCGAGCAGTAGCCGGCGTTCAGGCGCAGGAAGGTGCGGTCCCCGATCTGCCAGCCGGCGCCCAGTTGCAGCGCGCTCAGCTCGCGGGTGCCGCCCGCGAGCACGGGACGGATCTCGATCAGGTCCACCGGCAGTCCCATGTCATTGACCAGCGCGCGCTCGACGTCGCTGGAGATGGCACTGGTCAGCATCGAGGCAGTGTTGTTCACGAGGGTCTGGTTGCCCAGCTGGGCCTGGCTGGCCGGCACGCCGAGAATCAGGTAGCTCACCAGGTCCACTTCCGACAGCGGCGGCTGCACCGTGGGATCGGACCGCAGGTCGAGGTCGGGCCGGCGCAGGGTGCCGCCGATGTGGGCAATCACCGGGACGTCCTGCCCGCTCGCCGCCCGCACCGTGTGTTCGGCGGTAATGTCGAGCGCGGCGTTGAGGTCCGGGGTACCGAAGTATGTCACGTTGCCGCGCTGCACGGTAAAGTCGCGCGAGACGGGACCGATCTTGAGCGTGTAGTTGCCGGGCCCCGCTTCGAGCGAACCGTCGAGGCGGTACTCTTTGCGCACCTTGTTGGTGCGCACTTCGCCCGCAAGCTTGATGTTGGCCTCGCTCGACCGCAGCCAGAAGTCGCTTCCCATCCGCAGGTTGAAGTCCTGGATCCTGAGCTCGTCCAGGAAGCGGCTCTGGAAGCCCTCGCCCAGGTTGCGGCGGCGGAGCGCGAGCGTGTCCAGCAGGTCGAGGTTGGAGGGATCCTCGAGATCCACCACCTGCTTGTTGACCAGGTCGGCAAAATAGAGCACGCCCGCATCGGCGACGCCGGCGCCGGTGAGGGTGGCGCCATAGAAGGGCCCGTCCAGCTGGAGGCGGCCCGAGGCAGTGAGCGCCAGGAAGTTGCGCGAGTCGATGGCGCGGAAGCGCCGGGCCAGCACGTCGAGGTTGAGCACCGGCTGGGACAGCTCCTGCAGGCGCACGCTGCCGTTGACCGACATGACGCCACCGTCGCCGCTCGCGATGCGCACGTTCTCGACGATGGCGGAATCGCCGGCAAAATCGGCTCGGCCGCTGATCGAGTCCCACGTGACGTTGAGCGCCGGGAGGTACATGCCGCCGTCGCGCAGGCTCACGAAACCCTGCAGCGCCGGCGACTTCCAGGTGCCCGCGACGGCGATGTTGGCAGTCATGAGGCCGTGCACGCGCTTCACCGCGGGCAGGAAGGCCTCGATGATGGCGAGGTTCACGCTGTCGCCCACGGCGCGCACGGTCACCGGGCCGTCGAGGCGGCGATTGGTGACGCTGTCGCCCAGCCCCAGGTAGATCGGCAGGTGGGCATTGAGGTGCATGATGGGCGTGCCGGTGCGCCAGAGCTGCAGGTTGGCGTCGAGCCGCCGCTCGCCATAGTTGAAGATCCCCTCGACATAGGGAAGCTTCGACTCGCCGAACTCGAGTCCCGAAAGCGTGAAGCCGCCGGTGGCGTCGGGCTCGCGCGCCGTGCCGGCGAGCTGGATGTTGGCGCCCAGCGCGCCCTTGACGCCGGTGGTGTCCTTGCCGGCCAGCGCGTAGAGCCCCTTGAGCTCGACGCCGTAGGCGTCCACGGAGAGATTGCCGGGGCCGTCGAAGGGCAGCCGCCCGGCGAGACGCACCGAGCCGCTCCGGTCCACTGCCGCCAGCTCGAGCGAATCGACGAGCGGCGCGCTGTCGCTCAGCACCACCGTGGCCGGCGCGAGCAGGCGCCAGGGTCGAGTGACCAGGTCGGCATGCAGCGAATCGAGGCCCAGTACCGTCCGTTCCTGCCGGCGTGACCACCATCCTGCGCCGTCCACCCTGGGACCGTTGCCGATCCCGCTGCCCACCGCCCACGCCAGCGAATCACGGTAGCCCTCCGCCGACGCGGTGAGCTCGTGGAAAGTCCAGACGGACGACGCCAGCGAGTCGGCCTGGACGGTGAAGGTGTCGGCCTGGACCGCCACGCGAAGCGCGCCGTGGTCGCCCCCGTCCGAGCCGAAGGTGCCGGTGAGTCTCGGCGCGCGGTACCCCTGGAAGGCGAGCCCGCGTGCATCGAAGGAGCCCAGCATGTTGAGCGAATCGAGATGCCCGCTGAGGGTGACGGCAGCGGTGGCACTGCCGGCAAGCGGCAGCTGGAATGTCTTCGCCGAATCGCGCGTCTGCTTCGTCATGGCCAGCAGCAGCGAGTCGAAGGCCACGAGACTGTCAGCGGCGAGATGGAACGACATGGTGCCGGTGCGAGGCGCCGCCCAGCCCAGCGTCCCCGAGCCCCCGGCGCGCGCGCCCTGCCACTCGGTGTAGAGCGTGTCCACGCCGATCACGCTGTCGCGCACCGCGAGCGTGGTGAACAGCGTATCGAGATTCCACTCGCGGATGCGGCTCCGCTGCAGGGCCAGCTGCAGGGAGCCCTCGGGGGCGCGCAAGGTATCGATGGTGCCGGTCGCAATGGCCTCGCCATTGAGCGACGTGGCCGGCCCGCTGCCCCGCAGCGCCGAGAGGTCAAGCCGGCGGAAACGCACCATGAGGCCATCGGCGCCCCAGCGCGGCGGGCGCATCGTCACGATGCCCTGCGCCGTCAGCGCACCGATGTCCCCGGCGACGTCCGCATTCACGTTCATGTGCTCCAGCGTGCCGTCCATCGCCAGGTGGCCGCTCACCTCGCCCTTGCTCAGGAGCGAGGGAAATCCGCGGCGGATGCCCTCGAAGGACAGCGGCGACAGCTGGACGTCGAGCCCCACGCCGAGCACGTCGCCGCGGGTGTCGAGGTGCACCCGGCCCTCGAACCGGCTCACCGGCCGGGTGCCGTCATGGTGCCGCGCCGTTCCGGTGAAGGTCACGTTGCGCATCGGGCCGTTCAGTGTTCCCACGGCATTGAGGCGGCCCGGCACCACCACGGCGGGCGCGAGCCGCCTTGCCGTGGCGAGGTCGATGTCGGAATCGCGCAGGCGCAGGTTGTCGAAGTAGAGCCCCGTGCGCTTGTCGAAGCCCACCACACCGTCGGCGACGATGGCGTTGACGGGATTGCCGGGCACCCTGGTGTCGACGTAATCCCAGTCGGCCGCGATGCGCATCCGGTCGAGCCAGCCTTCACCCGCGAGCGAACCGGACACGGTGCCGTAGAACGGGAGCGAATCGGCGTAGGCGCGGGCGTAATCGAGGTTGAAATTGCTGAGCATCAGGTCCATGTCGCGGAAGCCCACGCCGCGGACCTTGTCCTGCAGCGCCACCAGGTGACCCGTCACCCGCTGGTTGCCATGCCGGAGGTCGAGCTGGCGCAGGTCGTACGCCGTGCGGAGGCCCGTCTCCGACTTGGCCGCCATGGTGCCGCTGCCGGTGAAGGGCGGGAAATCGGGCGAGACCCAGAGCAGGTCGTTGAGGCTCACCCTGGGCGCTTCCAGCTGGAAATCAAAGAGCAGCGTATCGTGAGGCCAGGTGACCGCACCGCCGCCCGCCACGTCGGTGCTGGGCAGCGCGCCACGCTCGAGACTGAACACGGCGCTGTCGCCCCGGATGACCACGCGGCCGCGCAGGTCGGTGACGGTGACGCCCGGATCGTTCACCTTCGCGGCCAGCGAATCGAGGTCGAGGGTGAAGGGCTTCCGGTCGGGGGTGGAGATCTGGAGCCGGGAGAGCACCGTCGTCAGGTCATTCAGCTCGATGACGCGGCGATACCCTTCCCGCGTGGAATTCAGGATCCGTCCCGGATGGCTCCGCTGGTCGGCGACCGCGCTGTCGAGCTGGGCGCCGGTCCAGCTGGTGTCCGGCCGCCAGGGAAAGGCAATCGTCAGCGTCCCGTCGTTGACCTGCACGTCGTGAAATTCCACCAGCGGTGACGGGCCACCCTTCTTGCCCTGGCCCAGCCGCAGGATGTCCGCGTAGTTCATCACCCCGTTGTGGTGCTGGATGATGTGGATCTCCGGCTGGTCCAGCGCCAGGCGGGTGAGCACGATGTCACCCGCGAAGAGCCGGGTGATCGAGTAGCCCACCCGCGCGCGCGGCACCCGCGCCAGCAGGACGCCCTGGGTGTCCCGGACTTCCATGTCCTGCAGGGTCAGGTCATAGAGAAACGACCCGGAGATGCTCCGCACCGTGATGCTGCCGTTCACCACCCGGTTCAACTGATCCGAGACCGCGCGCGCGAGCAGGTCCCGGCCGGGCGGCGTGAGGATGAGCGACGCGAGCACGCCGAGCACCGTGGCGAGGGTGCCCAGGAAAAAGACGAAGACGAACCGCGCAACTCGCCGGCGCATCTCAGAATGGCTGCCCGACGGCGAAGTGCACCGCGTAGCCGTAGCCGGAGGGCTTGTACGGCGTGCGGGTCGCGTCGAGGGTGAGCGAGTTGTCGGGCTCGACGATGAAGAACTGGCCCGGCGCGAGCCCGCGCGGATTGTAGGCGAAGTCGAGCCGGGCCGGCCCCAGCGGCGTGGCGATCCGGATGCCGACGCCTGGCGTCACCACGATGCGCGAGGACGTGAGGCCCCGCTCCCACATGGTGCCGGCATCCACGAACGCGGCGAGCCGCATCCGCTCGCCGAAGATGGGCGACGGCATCCGCAGTTCCACATTGGCCACGGCCATCGTGTTGCCGCCGGTCGGGAAGATCTGCACCGAGTCGCGGTCGAGCGGGAGGCCGGAATCCGCCATCGCCTCGAGATGGCTGCGGGTGGTGACGTACACCACGGGCCCGAGCAGGTTGCGGGGGAAGCCGCGGATGTCGCTGGGACCGCCGGCAAAGAAGCGCTCTTCCGGCGGGACAAAGTGGGCCAGCGAGCGTTCCAGTTCCACCGGCGAGAAGATGGCGCCGCCGTGCACGTGCCAGCTGAACACCATGCTGCGGCCGATCGGGTGGTAGGCGGCAAAGTCGCCCACCACGCGGGTAAACTGCTGCACCGGGTCGGAGCCGATGTAGCGCGACGCGACCGTGACCTCCCCGCTGGCCACGAAGCCCCGCGACGGGTCGATCGGGTTGTTGGAACGGGGTATGGCCCCGGTGGCGCTGACGGTGGCAAGCCGGCGGCGCTGGCTCAGGAAACTGACATCACCCGGATTGCAGGCGTTGAAGAAGGCGCAGAAGACGAAGGGCGATGCCTCGGTGCGGCCGAGCGAGAGATTGTAGGTGAGCGACAGCGGGAGCCGGTGCACCGGCGTCTCCCGGTTGATGCCCACGCTGGCCCCGAATTCCTGGCGCCGGTACACCTTGAACTCGCTGCGCCGTTCGACGTAGGCCGAGATGACGGCGGTGTTGTTGGGCGAGAGGAAGGCGGGACGCCGCAGGGTGGCGGTAACGTTGTAGGTGAGCTTGCTGGAGCCGATAGTGTCATCCGCCACCGGGTGGCAGATGGTCCGGTCGAGCCCCCAGTCCGCCGGCGAGCCGACGCCGATCTTGGCGACGCGCGTGGAGAGATCGAGCAGCCGTCCCTCGCCCAGGAAATTCCGGAAGGTGATGCCGGCGGTGCCGCGCAGGCAGTCGGTGGTGCCGTAGCCCACCGAGGCGCGGGCCCGCCGTGGCAGCGCTTCCGCCACCTGCACCAGGAGCGGCACCGAGTCGGAGCCGGGGACAAACCGGGTGGTGTCGAGGTTGACCGACGCGAGACGGAAGAGGTCGCTGTTGTAGAGGTTGCGCTGGCTCTCGAAGAGATCGTCCCGCGCGTACTCTTCGCCGGGACGCGCGGTGAGCAGCGAGACCACGGTCCTGGCGGTGGTGCGCTCGGTGCCGGTCACGTTGACGCTGCCCACTACCGCGTGCTGCCCCGGTATCGCATCGAGCGTCACCGACGCCTGCCGCTCCGTGGTGCGCAGGATGTAGCTCACCAGCACATCGGCGGAGGGATAGCCACGGTTCTCGAGGCGGGACCGGATGGTGTCAGCCGCCGCCTGCATGACGATGCGGCTGAAGACGTCGCCCGCCTGCATGGGCAAGTCGACCGTCACCTCGCCGCGGACCTCCTCCGGCAACGAGTCGAGCCCGTTGACCTGGAACGACTGCACCCGGACCGGCTCGCCCTCGGTGATCTTGAAGGTGAGGTAGATGTCCCCGGGCGTGCGCCGCACCAGCGTGTCTACCGCCACATCGGGATAACCGCTCTTCCGGTAGAGCACCGCGATCCGGAAGACATCGCGCTCGAAGTCGACCTGGTCGAAATAGCGCTTCTCGCCCAGTCCCATCCAGCGAAAGAGCGGGCTGGTGGCCAGGGTGGCCGACTTGGTGGTGACAATGCTGGCGGCAAGCACGTCATCCGAGATGGCATGGTTTCCGTCGAAGGAGAGCTTCCGGACCACGAGGTCCCCGCCCTGCTGCGCGCGCGCCTCCCGCCCGGTCCCGAGCAGGACCAGCGAGAGCAACATCAGGATCCATAACGCCCGGCTGGCGGCCGGCGGCGCCTGACAGTGACGAAAAAACGAACGCACGCGCCTCCCCGAGGCCAGCGCGGAACCGCGCAAACCGTCGTTGACGACATTCTGTAAGCACGGTATTTTGAGCAACTTACGTCGTGGTGTCAACTTTTTGACGCCCCACCCCCCTCGCCGCACCGCCGGGAA
>DASSTP010000021.1:0-9939 GCA_035707845.1 Gemmatimonadales bacterium
AGAAGGAGGGCGTGGGCGTCAATACCGGCGCGGTGTCCCGGTGACCGTCTGCACCAGGTAGGGGCGGACCGCGGGCCGCCCCTACCATGCACGTTGATCATCGGAATATCGCCCGGGAATCCCGCGGGCCGCCCCTACCAAGTCGGACCGCGATCGGGATTCTCCCCGGGCATCCCGGACCTCCCTACATCTCCGCCAGTTCCCGCCCCAGCGCCGCCGGATCGAACGGCACCCGCACGACCAGGTCCGCCCCCGTTGCGTCCTGGCTCACACCCTCGCCGGCGAGGGCCATGACGCGATAGCTGCGCTGGCTGGCTGGCGGGAGGCCGGCGTTGGGTGCCTCGTGCGTCGACGCGAAAATCACCAGCGCGTTCTCGCCGGTGGAGGCCATGGCGGGCAGCTCCGACGTCGCATGACAGCGCCGGACGCTCCAGCCTGCCTGGCGCAGCAGCAGTGTCACCACCCGCGCCAGCGCTTCGTCCGGCATGCAGAGCAGGGCGGCGCCTCGTGCCACAGCCGGTACCGCCGGCGGCGGTGTAGCGGTGCCGCTCAGCTCGATCATGCGGGTCGTGCCCACATACGTGGCGCTCCGCGCCTCGCTGAGTGAGCCGATCCGCTTGACGATGTCGCGGATCCGGCCCAGCGCCACGCGCACCTCCGTCAGCCCTTCGCGCTGCACCGGTGAGAGCGCCTCCGGCGCCGAGAGCAGCAGGTCCACTTCGGCCGACGCCGCCATGAGCGGATTATTGATCTCGTGGTGCAGCGTGACCGTCATTTCACCCATGGCCGCCCGGCGCTCCGCCTGCACCAGCTCGGCTTCCGCCACCTGGAGCGCCTGCTTGAGGGCGCGCTCGCGCCGCACCCGCTCAAGCACCTTGGGCAGGAGGTTGGGGAGGGTGCCGTCCTTTACCAGGTAATCGTCGGCGCCACGCCGCAGCGACTCGGCGGCGAGTGCTTCGTTGCCGTGTGCCGTGATCATCACCACGCTGGGCGGTTCAGGCCGGTCCCGGAACGAGCGCAGCAGGTCTACGCCCTCGAAGTCGGGCAGCTGGTGGTCGAGCAGCACCACGTCCGCCGCTCCTGCCTGCGCCAGCGCCCGCTCGGCGCTGGTCACATGGGTCACGCTGGAGACGCCGGCATTCTGCAGGACTGCGTCGAGCAGCCGGATGATGGCCGGATCATCGTCCACGATCAGCACGCGCAGGCTATCCATGCTCGGGCGCCTCGCGCGGACGGAAGCCCACCCGCTCGAACTTTTCCCAGCCGGTCTTGCCGCGCCAGGCATCCCACAGCCCGCGCAGCCGCCAGTACACCGTGAGCTGGCGAAACCCGAGGTTTTCCATCACCGCATAGGCCAGCAGGATGAACACGTCGCGCCGGCGCTCGAACGGCAGCAGCCCGCGCTGCAGCCGGTCGGCCAGGCCGACGCGGAACTTCCACGCTCCCACCAGCACCGCGAAGATGTTCACCAGGATGCCGTAGCCGAGCGACGCCAGGAAGAACGCCCAGGCGTAGCTGCGGTTGAGGATGTGAAAGCCGAGCAGCTGTTCGGCGATCAGGAAGAGCACGATGAACACGTAGCCCGAGAACTCGATGATCGGGCCCCAGTACTCGAAGAACCAGAAGGCCGGCAGGGCAAACCAGCCGATCCGGCCGAACTTCTTCCGGAACAGCATCTCGCGGTGATAGAGCAGCGACTCGCGGAGCCCGCGATGCCAGCGGCCGCGCTGCTTGCGGAGCGAGGCCAGGGTTTCCGGCACTTCGGTCCATGCCACCGGGTGGGGCAGGAAGGCAATGCGCTTGTCCCGCAGCTTGTCCTTGAGGAAGCGATGCAGCCGGACGATGATCTCCATGTCCTCGCAGACCGTGGTGCGCTGCTCGCCGATGTATTCCCGCACCACCTTGCTGTTCACATACGGCGTCAGGTAGCCGCCCGCGCGGATCACCATTTCCTTCTCGAAGACGGCAAACACTCCGGAGAGGATCAGCACGCTGTCGATCCGGTCGAGTCCGGTGCGGCCGGTGGTGAACGAGCGGAGGTATTCCACCATCTGGAACCGGGCGAGGTCGTCCTTGGGAAGCCCCACCCGCACCACCCGGCTGTGCTCGATGGTGCAGCCGTTGGCGATCGCCACCTGGCCACCCACCGCGGCCACGCGCGGATCCTCCTGCACCACCCGCATCAGTTCCTTGAGCGCCCGCGGGTCGAGGATCGAGTCGGCATCGAGCGAGACGAAATAGGGCGCCGTGGACGCGTTGATTCCGGCGTTGAGCGCATCCGCCTTCCCGCCGTTGGCCTTGTCGATCACGATGACGTGCATCACCTGCTCGGGCAGCGGGATGGTCGCCTCGTAGAGCGCGTGCACCGGCGCCGTGCCGATCGCGTCGCGGTAGGGCAGGTCGGTGCGCCGCAGCTTGAGCGCCGTCCTGAGGCGGTCCAGCGTCGTGTCGCTGGAGCCGTCGTTGACGATGACCACCTCGAAGCGCGGGTAGTCGCAGTGGATCAGGCTCATGATGCTGTCCACGATGGTCACGTCCTCGTTGAAGGCGGGGACGATCATCGTGAGCGGCTTGGTATAGTGGCTCTGGTCGATGAGATCGAGGTCTTCGACGAAATGCCCAGCCACCCGCCGGCGCACCACCCGTGCCGCCAGCGCGATCAGCAGCGCCTGGTAGGTGTTGTAGAGCAGGAAGTACGCGAGGAAGAACGGCTGCAGGAACAGCGCAAGGAACAGAAAGACATTGATGGCGACTTCCCTCACCGGCACCGCTCCCGCATGGCGCGGACGGCCGCGCGGATGGCCGGCACCGGATCGGACTCTTCCACTTCACGCGCCACCTGGTCGCGCACCAGCGACAGCAGCAGCGCCGCCGCGAGGCGGTGCCGCTCGTCGGGCGAGGTGCGCGCCGACTCACGCAATTCCGCGAGGTGATTGGCGTCCATCACGGCACCCGCGGCTTCCGCCGGGGCCACGTCATCCGGCAGTGCGGTGAGTTCGCCCCGGCTGATGGCGGTGACGGCCGCCGCCGCGCGCACCCGGGGCTCGCTGTCCGCCAGCAGCCGGGCCAGCGTGCCCTGGCCGGGCACGGTGCGCAGCAGCATGGCCAGCTCGCGCCGGACGTCGGCGTCGGGATCATCGGCCAGGGCGGCGAGCGGCACCTCGAAACCTGACGCCGCCGCCGCATGGGCCGCGGCAAGCCGCACCGGGGTCACCGGGTCGGTGATGAGGCGCTGGACCAGCTCCTCCGTCGCCAGCTCGGTGCGTGCGGCCAGCAGGCGCGCCAGCCCCTCACGCACCGCTGGCTCCGCGCTGCGCGCCAGCGGACCCATCAGCCGCTGCAGCGCCGGGTGGTTGATGTAGCGCGCCACCTGCGTCACCACCACCGCTTCCCGTCCGCTCGCGCCCGAGCCGAGCGCCAGGTCCATGAAGGAGTCCCATCCTTCCTGCGCCCGCGCCGCGACATGGCGGAGCACGGAGGGATCGTCATCCGCGCGGACCGTGGCGAGCAGCGCCGGCAGCGCCTCTCCCACGGGGAGGTGCTCGAAGAGCGTGACTGCGGTGCGGCGGACGGTGAGGTTGGGGTCTCCCAGCGCACGGCGCGCAATGACGCCGAGCTCCTCGGCGTCGAGCATCCCGGCCACGGCTTCGAGCGCCGCGGCCCGCACGTCAGGGCTGGGATCACCGCGCACCGCCTGCAGCAGGGTGCTGCGGCTCCGGTCGCCCTGGAAGGCGCTGAGCCCCGCCACTACCCGCCGGCGCTCGGCCGGATCGAGCACGCTGCGCATCCCTTCCGCCAGTTCCTGTTCCATCTGCGTCCGGGTGAGCGACGCCAGCGCCCGCAGCTCGAGACTGTGCGACTGCCGCAGCCGCATGCCCAGCAGCCGATACTCCGCGTCGTCGCGCAGGCGCGCCTGGAGCAGCTCGCGCACGGCGTCGTCGTCCGGCATGGCCGCGACTCGGCCGGCGACGGTGTCATCGCCCAGCGCGCCGAGTGCCAGCACCGCCGCCGCCCGCACCGGCACCGGCGTGGCACCACTGCACGCCCTCGCCAGTTCGGGCCGTGCCGGCTCGAGGCCGAGGATGCCGGCGGCAAGTGCCGCGCGCTCGCGCACCGCGTCGGCGGGATCGTGTGCCAGCATGGCCACGATGCGATCGCCGCGCGACGTCTCACCCAGGCGGATGGCGGCGGTGAGGGCACCGGCGCGCACCGTTTCGTCGGGATCGTCCAGCCCCTCGCTGGCGAGTGCGGCTGCGTCGGGACTGCGGTGACGACCGAGAATTGCGATCGCGGAGGCGCGGAGCGCCGGTTCCGGGTCGCGTGCAAACTGGCTCAGCGCTGCATCGGCGGCGGGCGACGGCGTGTCAGCGAGCGCGCGCACGAACCCGAGGCGCGTTTCCGGACTCGCCTTCTCCTCGATGAGTGCGCTGTGGAGCTCACCGAGGCGGTCTGGAGCCAGCGTCGCCACCGTAGAGGTGATGGCCTGGCGCAGCTCCGGAGACGCGCCGGAGAAGGTGCGCACCAGTGGCGCCACCACGCTCTCGTCACCCAGGCGCCCAAGCGCTTCGGCCGCGGCGGCGCGCACCCGGTCTTCCGAGTCGCTGAGCCGCTCCACCAGCTCGGGCACCAGTGCGGTGAGGTTGGCGGTGGCCGCGGCCTCGGCGGCGGCATGCCGCACCGAGGCTGCCGGGTCGGTGAGCAGCCGGGAAATCTCGGCCGATGCGTCGCTGGCACCGACCAGTCCCAGTGCACGCGCCACCGCGGCACGCACCGCCACCTCCGGATCCGAGGCCATGTTCCTCAGGTCCATGGTGATCGCGGGACCACCGAGATCGCCGAGCAGGTGCACGGCCTCCGTGCGCACGGCCTCATCGGAATCGGCCATGCCGGCGAGTGCCGCGGGCACCGCCTCGCGCTGTCCCAGCGAGCGCAGCGTGTCGAAGGCAGCAGCGCGCACGGTGGGATCGTGATCGCTGGCGGCCTGAATCAGCTCGCGGGCCAGGTCACGGCGACCGGTGCGGCGGATGGCCGCCACCACGGCGAGCCGCACCGCGCTCGAGGGATGCAGCAGCAGCTCGGCCAGCAGTTCCCGGGCGCCGGCGGCCGCAAACTTGGTGAGGATCTCGCGCGCTTCCTCGGGCCGCTCGTCTTCCTCGATCATGCGCACGGTGCGCGCGGGCACGCCCAGCCGCTCGAGCGCCACCGCCGAGCGGATGCGCAGCTCGGGATCGGGATCGTCGAGCGCCACCAGCAGCGGCCCTTCGGCCTGGTCGCCGATCTGCTCCAGCGCCTCCACGCTCCGCATGCGCACCCACCAGGCGGGGTCGCCCAGCGAGCGCACCAGCCGCTCGATCACTTCGGGGTCGTCGAACTGGCCCAGTGCGCCGGCGATGCGGGCCCGCACGAACGGTGCGGGATCGGTCAGGAGGTGTTCCAGGAGATAGGGCGTGGCGCGCCGGTCGCCCAGGCGGCCCAGTGCATACGCCGACTTGGCGCGGACTTCATCCTCGAGATCACCCAGCGAGCGGACCAGCACCGGGAAGGCGCGGTGGGCGTGCACGTCGCCCAGGATGTTGGCGGCCCAGGCGCGCGCGTGGTGCCGGCCCCCTTCCTCCAGGAAATTGATCATCGGCTGCACCACGTGCTCGCCGTGGCGCGTAAGGATGTCGGCCATGCGCGGTGCCAGCCACACTTCGGCGTTGCGCAGCGCCTCGACCAGCGGTGCCACCGCGCGGGGATCGGCGATCCGGGCAAGCGCCCGAAGCGCGATCTCGCGCACGTCGGCGTCCTCGGTGCGGGTGTTCTGCACCGTGTCGAGGAGGGCGGGCACCGCCGACGCATTGCCGACTCGCCCGAGCAGCTCCGCCGCGAAGGCGCGTTCCCGCCACTTGCGCGCGTGCTGCAGCCGCTCGATGTACTTGTCGATCAGGCCCAGCCGGTCATAGGCGTCGAGCAGCCACGCCGGCCGGTCTTCGACGTCACGCGCCTGCTCCTCGAGCACCGCTTCGAGCGCTTCGAGGTCACGCAGCGAGCCCCGCTGGTGGATGACGGGCTCGAGCAGCTCACGCTCGCGCGACGCGAGGCCGGCCACCAGGTCTCTATAGGGTCCCTTGCGTGCCGCCAGCCGGCGCTCGAGCCGGTTGAGGTACGCGGTGTAGCCGAACCAGATGAGGATCGCGATGGCGCCGATGGCGGCCATCGCGAGGGCGGCGTAGAGAATGAACTGAAGGAACGTCATTGCGGTGACAGCAGGCCGCGGGCGGTGGCGAGCAGGTCGGTCACGTCAACCGGCTTGGTGAGATAGGCGCTGACCCCGACCTCATCGGCCCAGAACCGATCGGCGGCCTGGTCCTTGGAGGTCAGCATGAGCACCGGTGTGTCTGCCGTTTCCGGCAGGGCGCGAAGCCCCCTGCAGGTCTGGAAGCCGTTCATCCCGGGCATCACCACGTCCAGGACGATCAGGTCGGGGCGGTGCTCGCGGGCCAGGGCCATCCCCTCCTCGCCGCCAGGGGCGGTGAGGACGCGATAGCCCGCAACGGCGAGGCAGCGCTGCAACAGTTCCCGCTCGATGACATCGTCATCAATGATCAGCACAAGACGGCTCATGTCCGGGCCTTCGGCCTTCGCCCCGGGGGAGTGGCGGTCAGCTCTTTTCTTCGTCGAGGAATGTGAGCGTGGGCCGGTGGTGAACTACCGTTTCCAGCGCCTTGTGGACCGCCGGATCAATTACCGTGCCGACGAGGTCGCGGAGGCGCTCGACCGCCATGTCGGGCGGCATGCGCTCCTGATAGGGGCGTGAGGTGGTGAGGGCGTCGTAAATCTCGACAGCGCCAATAATCCGGGCACCGAAGGGGATCGCGTCACCCGACAGCCGGTCGGGGTAGCCATAGCCGTCGTAGCGTTCATGGTGACTGCGGACAAACACGATCACGTCCTGCAGGTGCACCAGCGGGCTGAGGATCTGGGAGCCCACCACCACGTGCTGCTTGACGTGGTCGTACTCCTCATCGGTGAGGGGGCCCTGCTTGTTCAGGATTTCCTCGCGGATGCCGATCTTGCCGATGTCGTGCAGCCGCCCCGCCGTGCGGACCCGTTCGATGGCTTCATCGTCATAGCCCATTTCCGCCGCAATCGAGGCCGCCATGTCCGCCACCCGCGCGGAATGGCCGCGCAGGTAGGGATCCTTGGCTTCGAGGGCATTGACCAGCGCCTCGAGGGTGGCGACCGAGATCCGCTCCAGGTTGGCCCGCTCGGCCCGCACTTCGGCGGCCCGCACCGCTACCTCTTCCTTGAGCCAGCGATTGAGCTCCTGGTCTTCCATCCGGGCCGACCGCCGCACCAGGGCGCGCTGGATGGCCCGGCCCAGCACCTCGAGGTCGATCGGCTTGGTGAGGTAATCGTAGGCCCCCCGCTGCATGCAGAGGGCGGCGGCCGTGGCATCGTTGACCGCGGTGAGCATGAGGATGGCGGCGTTGGGCTCGGCCTGGAGCATCCGGGGCACCAGGTCCAGGCCGCTGCCGTCGGGCAGCTTCACGTCGAGCAGGACGCAGGTGATCTTGCGGCGCTGCAGCGCGCCCATGGCCTCCTCACCGGTGGCGGCCGTGAGCACTTCATAGCCCCTCCCGGTGAGGAACCGTTTCAGGGCACTTCGGATGGAATCCTCGTCGTCAACTACGAGGACGGCAACGGGACCATCGGCGAGGACCACGAAGACTCCACGGCGAGGGGGAATCGGTTCCCAAAACTAGGGAACCGCCGACGTTGAGTCGAGGGTCGGCCGGATCAGCCGACGAAGTCCACCTGGACACGTTCCGGAATGAGCCCTGCCTCGAAGGCCCGGTCGAGGAGAAGCCGCACGGCTTCCCGGCCCCGCTCGCCATAGTCCACGGTCCACTCGTTGACGTACATCCCCACGAAGGTGTCGGTCCGTTCATCGCCGATGCCGCGGTTGAACTGCATGGCATGGCTCAGGGCCGGCGCCCGGTGCGCCAGGCCGTACTCGATGCTGGCGCGGAGGTCCCGGGCAATCTGCTGGGTCACCGCCTCACCCAGGTCCCGTCGCACCACGTTGCCGCCCAGCGGGAGGGGGAGGCCGGTTTCCCGCAGCCACCACGCGCCCAGGTCTTCCCACAGGTGCAGCCCGTCATCGGCGAAGGTGAGCTGGCCCTCATGGATCAGGAGGCCGACCTCCACCTCGCCGCGGTGCACCGCGTCCTCGATCTGGTCGAACGGCACCACCACAAACTCGACGTCGGGCTGGTAGAGCTGGAGCGCCAGGAACGCCGTCGTCAACGTGCCGGGCACGGCGACGGTCCTGCCCTTGAGGGCGGCGCGTGGGTCGGCAGGCGCGGGTGACCTGGCCACGAGGCGCGGGCCGTAGCCGTCACCCATGGACGAGCCCGACGCCAGCAGGGCGTACGTGTGCCAGAGATGGGCGTAGGCGTGGATGGACACCGCCGAGACTTCGAGTTCGCCCTTCAGGGCCCGGCGGTTGAGTGACTCGATGTCGGAGAGTTCATGGACGTACTGGATGTTGCCGGTATCGAGTTTCCCTTCCGCCAGCGCGTAGAACATGAACGCGTCGTCGGAATCGGGGCTGTGGGCTACGTGGATGGTAGGCATGGGCTGGGCTTGGGTAATGCGCTGAGCGCTTAGCGCTGAGCGCTGAGCGCTTGACGTCGAAAGTCTTCTATCACGTTCTTGTGATCCACATACTCTTCCCGCCGAGCGGTGCTCTCGGCGGGCCAGGCCTTGAGGAAATCGGCGTAGGCCCGGCGTAGCGCAGTGCTGTCGTTCTGGAACTGCGCGACATCTCCGCGGACGGCGTAGGCCAGCAGGTAGCCGGGCGTCACCCGCAGCATCGTGTCGGTGAGCGCCAGCGCCTCGGTGAGACGTCCCACCTGGGCGTTGAGGATGGCGGCGTGATAGCGCTCGTCCTGGGTCACGCTATCGAGCTGGGAGTAGGCGCCCAGTGCCATGGGCGTGAAGTTGATCACCGTGCTGCTGTCGCCCTGCGCGGCCGCCTGCATCACCCGGTTGTTGAGCCTCAGGAACCGCTCGGCCGGCGTCATCTGGCTGATGTCGGGCGCCTGTCCGGTGGGAAGCCCGCCGCCCGGGTCCTGGGTGACCTGCGCGCTGTTGGCATTGCCGGCGTTGGCCATGTCGGGCGCACGGGCGCCGGTGGGGCCGCTGAGCATCTTCCAGACGATGATGGCGAGCAGCGCAATCACCACCCCGCCCGCCACCATCCATGCGGTACGTTCCGAGCGGCCCGCCGAAGGCGTCGGCGCCAGCATCCGGGCGCCGGCCACCGGCGCGCCGCACCGGTGGCAGAAGCGGGCCTGCGCCGATACCTCGGCGCCGCAGGCGGCGCAGGTGCGCGGGCCCAGCGCCGTGCCGCAGGCACTGCAGAACTTTCCCTGGGCCGGCTGGCCGCAACCGGGGCAGGTGACCATTGGTTCTGGCATGGGGGGAATGTAACTAGGGGTTAGGGGTTAGGGATTCGGGATCAGGGTTGTGAGCCGAGTATCAGCCCTTTCGCCCTAACCCCTGATCCCGAACCCCTAACCCCTAACTTGCCCCCTCCCCGATCCCGCCCGAGATTACCCGCTCCCGATTCCAGGCGACCATGACCGATCTCCGTCCCACCCTCAAGGATTTCCCCGCCGACCTCGCCGGTGCCACCAAGGCCGACGTGCTCGCGCTGATCACCCGGTTCCAGGTCGATTTTCTCCGGCTCCAGTTCACCGATATCCTCGGCATCAACAAGAACGTGGAAGTGCCGAGGAGCCGGTTCGAGAAGGCGCTGGAAGGGGAAATCATGTTCGACGGGTCCTCCATCGAGGGGTTCGTCCGGATCGAGGAGAGCGACATGCTCCTCAAGCCGGACCTGCCGACCCTGCGGATCATGCCGTACGAGGACGAGGGCGGCCGCATTGC
>DASSTP010000022.1:0-5388 GCA_035707845.1 Gemmatimonadales bacterium
GCCTTCCCGCCTTCCCGCCTTCCCGCCTTCAGTGCCCCAGCCGCCTCCGAATCCCTGCCACCAGCCCCTTCGCTTCACTCGTCGGCGGGCGCTCGCTGATCAGGATTTTTCCCATGAACATCTGGCCGGACAACCGCACCAGCAGTCCATTGGGCTCCGCGATCTCTCGACCGCGCTTGTGATTCGAGCCGGACAACGTCTCCTCGATTTCATTCTCGATCTGCGTGCCGGGCGGGACGATCAGCCTCAGCTTGCCGCAGAATGCGTCCACTTCGATGTCGAGGGTGTCCACCTCGAACCATGCGTCGCGGAAGTCCAGCGTCATGTCGCCAAAGATGATTTTGGCTTCGATGCGCAGCGGCACGGTCCACGGCCCCGACCGCCTGGTCCCGGAGAACACGGCGGAGAGGCGCATGCGCTCCAGCGGTGCGACTGCGGTCGTCTCCAGTGGCCCGGGCAGCGGCGTGTCGAGGCGCTGCAGCGCGTAATCGCCGGAGGCATCGAGATCACCGAGAATCTGCTTCATGGCGGCGGCAGTCGGCGCCTCGCGCAACAGCAGCAGCCGTTGCTCGAAAAGTTCTACCGAGATGCGATCCTGTGCCTGTGCCACGCACAGGGCGTGAATGGCGTCACGCCGGGCGGCGTCGAGATCGGGATCGGGGTGGGGCATGGATGAAGATAGATGGACAGTTGGACAGATGGACAGTTGGACAGATGGACAGTTGGACAGTGGTCGACAGCCAACGGTCGACGCGCGTCCCGTGTCACCTGTCCCGCGTCCGTGACTGTCCAACTGTCCAACTGTCCCACTGTCCCACTATCCTTCCCCATGTCCTCCAACCACCTCACCAACTCCGCCTCAGCCTACCTCGCAGCCGCCGCTCATCAGCCGGTGCACTGGTATCCCTGGGGCGACGAGGCGTTTCTGGAAGCCCGCCGGCGTGACTGCCCGGTGCTGCTCGACATCGGTGCGGCCTGGTGCCACTGGTGCCATGTGATGGATCGAGAGTCGTACGAGTCGGAGGCGCTCGCGCCGTTCCTGAACGAGCATTTCGTCTGCATCAAGGTGGATCGCGACGAGCGGCCCGACGTGGATGCGCGCTACCAGCGCGCCGTGCAGGCCATGAGCGGCCAGGGGGGCTGGCCCCTGACCGCCCTGCTGATACCCGATGGCCAGGTGTTCTTCGGCGGCACCTACTTTCCTCCCGCCAACATGCATGGCCGTCCCGGCTTCCGGACGGTGCTCGAAAGCGTGCTCGACGCCTGGCGCACCCGGCGGGACCAGGTGCATGCCCAGGCCGCGACGCTCACCCGCCTGGTCACTGAGCACCTCGACGAATCCGCCGCGGGGCCGGTGAGTCCCTCGCGTCTCATCGAGAGTGCCGCGTCCATGCTGCGGCTCTTCGATCCCGAGTTCGGCGGCTTTGGCCGGCAGCCCAAGTTCCCCCACCCGGCCGCGCTCCGCTTCCTGCTTGCGCGCTGGCACGAGACCAGGGACTCGCAGTTGCGCGATGTCGTGGAACGCACCCTCGATGGTATGGCGCTGGGAGGGATCCATGATCAGCTGGGCGGCGGCTTCCATCGCTACAGCGTGGACGCACGCTGGATCGTGCCCCACTTCGAGAAGATGTCATACGACAACTCCGAGCTGCTGCGGATTTACACCGAGGCATATCTCGCCCTGGGCGATGAGCGCTACGCCGACGTGGCCCGCGGTATAGTCGCGTGGGTGCGCGAGACCCTGGCCCAGGAGGGCGGCGGCTACGGCGCCAGCCAGGATGCCGATGTGGGGCTGGACGACGACGGTGACTTCTTCACCTGGAGCCGGGGCGAAGCCGAGGCCGTGCTTTCCGCCGCGGAGTTCGAGGTGGCTGCGGCACACTGGGATATCGGCACTGCCGGCGAGATGCACCACGATCCCAGCCGCAATGTGCTCTTCGTGGCCGAGTCTCCCGACAGCATCGCGCGCCGGCTGCAGATGACCGAAGCCCAGGTGCGTGGCCACATCGCCGCTGCGCGTGACAAGCTCCTCGCCGCCAGGCGCAAACGCACTGCGCCCGCCATGGATCCCACTCGCTACACCGCATGGAACGCCATGCTGGCCTCGGCAATGCTCCTGGCCGGTATCGCGCTGGATGACGCGGCGGCGCGGGAGCACGCCCTGGCGACATTGCGGCTGATGCGGGACGAGGCCCGTACGCCCGATGCGGTCTCACACTCGCCAACACAGGAAGAGGGCTGGCTCGAGGACGCGGTGCAGACCGCCGATGCGGCGCTCACCGCGTTCGAGTTCACGGGTGACGCCGCCTGGCTCACCTGGGCCGAGGCACTGGCCGAGCGGGCATGGCGGGAGCATGAAGATCCGGCGGATGGCGCACTCTTCGACACCGTGGCCAATCCCGATGCCACGGGACTCCTAGCAGCACGGGGCAAGCCTGCGCAGGACGCGCCGACGCCCTCGGCCAACGGCGTGGCCGGGATCATCGCCTGTCGTCTCCATCACCTGACCGGCAAGGCAACGTGGGAGGAGCGGGGCCGGCGGCTGGTCGAGGCCTTCGGCGGCGGACTCGCCGAGGCGAGCATACACGGGGCCACGTTACTGCTGGCCGCCGACTGGATGCTGTCGCCCGTGGCGCACATGGTGATTGTGGGAGCAGAGGATGACGGTGTAGCGGCCGCGATGGAGCGGGAGGCCTGGCGCGCGTGGAGACCGAGACGGATTGTCCGGCGTCTCACGAGCGCCGACACGGTTGCAGGTGCGCCCGCAGAACTCTCAGCCATGCTGGCGCACTCCAGAGGAGGCGCTGCGGGCTACCTCTGCGTGGGCACGAGCTGCCGGCCGCCGGCGCGGAAGGTGGACGAGTGGCGTGCAGGGCTTGGGGAGTAGGGCGTGGGGCCTCGTCCCCGATGTCAGCCGCCTCCGGCGCTCAGATCCAACCCACCCTTGAATCGCACCGCACACCCGTTCAGTGAGGCGGGCTGGTACCGCAGCGCCTCGATCATGTCGCGGAAGCGCTCGTCATCGCTCGGCTTTCCATTTCTTGTGACCGCAATCGAGCTGGGGACAGGCGCTCCGGTCGTGCCAACGACGAAATCGGCATGCCACAAGCCGTCCGGCACCCGGGCGGCGTAGGAGAACCCGATCAGGATGGGCCGGTGCAGGTCGGTGAGCGTATCAGTGTATGCATAGATGATCGTGGTATCGGCACAGGGTGGGGGCATTTGAACGGGAACCTCACCCGGCACGATTCTGTGGCCGCCTGGCGGCGGTATCGGCGTACGACGGAGGTCGAGCGACCCCGACTGCGCCTGGGCATCACGCGCCAGGAACACGCAGCAGAATGCCAGCAGCCCGCCCATCACTCGCCTCCGAGCACGTAGCTCACGGCCTTTCCCTCTCAACTCACAGCTCATGGCTCACCGCTCGCAGCTCGCAGCTCATGGCTCACAGCCTCCATTTCCCCCGCCACCTCGTCCGCGCTCCCGAATCGCGCAGCCGGCTCTCTCTGCAACAGCCGCTCCACGATGGCAGCAAGCCGCGGTGAAATCCCGGGTACCAGGCCCGCGAGATCAGGAACCGGCTGGTGGGACACCGCCAATGCCACGGCGGCAAGGTCATTGCCCTCGAACGGCCGCCTGCCTGCCAGCATCTCGAACAGGACCACGCCAAGCGCCCAGAGGTCGGTGCGCGCATCGACGGGTGCGCCGAGCGCCTGCTCCGGCGACATGTAGTGAATGGTGCCGGGCTTTTCGCCCGTGCGCGTGAGCTGCAGGTCGGCCAGTTTCGCGACCCCGAAATCGAGGATCCGCACCTGTCCGTCACGGCCGAGCATCAGGTTGGCTGGCTTGATATCACGGTGAATGATGCCGCGTCGGTGGGCGGCCGCAAGACCGCGCGCCACGTCGGCCGCGATCCGCGCCGCTTCGGCGGCTGGCAGGGCACCGCGCGCGAGCCTCGCCTTGAGGGTCTCTCCCTCATAGTAGGGAAGGACGAGAAAGGTGCGGCCATCGGGAAGTTCGCCTATCTCGACCAAGCCGCAGACCGCCGGATGGTCCACGGCCGCCACGGCGCGCGCTTCCGCCAGGAGTCGCGCCTCCGCGCGTGAGCCCTTGAACGACGGGGCCGCCAGGAGCTTGATCGCCACGTCGTTGCCACCAGCAGTATCGCGGCCCCGGTACACCACTCCCATTCCACCCCTGCCGATCGGCTCCAGCACCGTAAACGCGCCCAGCTGCATGCCGGTCAGGTCACTCGCCGAGTCGAGGCGGCCGCCATCGGGCGCCAGCACGGCCAGCAACCGGTCCACCGGTCCTTCCACGTCGTGTGCGGCCAGAAGCGACGCCAGTTCGTCCGCCATGTCCGCGTCGCGCCGGGCCAGCCGCGCCAGGGCCTCCCGTCGCAGCGTGCGAGGTAGTGGCGCGAGACGGAAGAACAGCTCCTGCACCCGTCGCAACCGATCCGTCATGCGGCCCAGCCTCCCTTGCCGATGGCCGTCCTGCTTCCTGCCATGGAAAGCCGGATGAGACCGCCCGATGAGCTCACCTGGCTGCGCCTTCGGCTTCTGTCTCTGTCACTCAATCACCGTGATCCCGCACAAGCGGAGTCGCCAACCCACAGCCTGGAGACCGTCATGCGCACGACTTCCCTCATCATGGCACTCGTCACCGCCGGCACTGCCGCCGCGCTCGGCATTGCCTGCACGGGTGAAACACCCACGGAAGCGTCCTCAGCGGCCGCCGCCCATGGCGCCATGTTCATGGGCGTCGGCACGTCGCCCGAGGCGCAGGCACAGTACGCGGCGCTGCGGCAATGGCTCGCGCCCCTTCACAATCCGGCCAAGGCGGCCGAGGCCGGATATACCGCCCTGTTCGGGTGCATCGATGAAACAACCGTCGGGGTGGACGCCTCGGTGGCCCGGGGCATGGGATACCACGTGACGGCAGGCAACCGGGACATTGTGGGCGATGGTGTCGTCAGTGTCACCGAGCCGGAGTTCCTGGTCTACGCGCCGGCAGAGAACGACGCCGAGCTGGCGCCCGAGGATCGGCTCGCGGCGGCGCGGCTGGTTGGCGTCGAGTACTTCGTGCCCGGCACCACCGCCGACCAGAACCATCAGCCGGCGGACATCCTCGGTGGCTCGTTTGTCTGGGTGGACCGGTTCCAGGGTTGGGCCCGTCACGTGTGGGCCTTTGGCAACAACCCCGACGGCATCAATGAGAACTGGAACACCGCCGTGCGGCTGTGCACTGATCCGATTCCGGCGGAATAAGCTATGAGCTGCGAGCTACGAGCTGTGAGCCGCTGGATACGCCGCTCATAGCTCGCAGCTCAAGGCTCGCAGCTCGCAGCTCGCAGCTCTCAGCTCGCAGCTCTCAGCTCTCAGCTCT
>DASSTP010000023.1:0-2710 GCA_035707845.1 Gemmatimonadales bacterium
CCGCTCAGCAGGGCGGCAACCCAGCGGTGGCCAATTTCGATGGTGGTCTCGAGGTCGAGTGGTGGGAACCACTGGCCGTCGCACCGGGGCCAGTGGTCTCCACAGCCCATGCCGGAACCGGTAATGCGGACAACTCCACCAAGGACAACGAGTCCGATCGCGAGGATCGCGGCCGCCCAGGCAAGGCGGCGGAGCGTCCGGGCAGGATCGGGCTGGCTTTGTGACATCACATTCTCCAGAGAGGACACGCGGCCCAGCGGGGGGCCCTGCGGCGAGCGAAAGAACGGGAGCGACTCCCCCCTTGTCAAGCATCGGGAAGGGGCTGATTTTGAGGCGGAACTCCCCTCGAACCTTCCGTGGTGGTAATGACCCAAGAACGCGACGCCTGGGGTGAGCGACTTCCCCGACACCTCGGCCTCTGGAGCGCTGTTGGCGTCCTGATCGGCTCCACCATCGGAAGCGGGATCTTCCGGGTTCCCGCCACCGTGGCCGGCCAGCTTGGCGACCCGGGGCCGGTGCTGCTCGCCTGGGTCATCGGCGGGTGCATCGCACTCTTCGGTGCCCTGACCTACGCTGAACTGGCCGCCGCCCTGCCGCGCTCGGGCGGCGTCTTTGCGTATATCCTCGAGGCCTTCGGCCCGCTGCCGGCATTCCTCTTCGGCTGGTCCGAGCTGTGTGTCATCCGCGCCTCCGCCCTTGGCGCCATCGCCACGATCTTCGCCGAATACCTGGGTCACTTCGTGGCGCTCACGCCGATGCAGGTACGCTGGGTGGCGGCGGCGAGCATCATCCTGGTGGGCGTCTTCAACTGGGTGGGCGTCAACACCGCGGCCATCGTCACCAACCTGACGACGGTGGTCAAGTACCTGGCGCTGGCCGCGCTGGCGGTGCTGGCCTTTGCCGTGGGGCAGGGAAGCGGGGGGCATTTCACCCCGGCCTGGCCCAACGGCGTCAACTTCTCCCTCCTGGGTACGGCGCTCATCACCATCATGTGGTCCTACGATGGCTGGGCCGATCTTTCCTTCATGGGTGGTGAGGTCAAGAACCCCGGGCGCACCCTGCCCATGGCGCTCATCATCGGGACGGCGGCCATCGTGGCCGTCTACTTTCTCATCAACGCGGCCTACATCTACCTGGTCCCGCTGCCGGAGATGGCAGGGAGCGCGCTGATCGCCTCCACGGCCGCCGAGCGAATTCCGCTCATGGGCGCGGCCGGGGCGTCGATCGTGGCGGCCATCGTCATGATCTCCTGCTTCGGGACGCTCAACGCCTCGATGATGACGGGCCCGCGCATCTTCTTCGCGATGGCCGACCGGGGGCTTTTCTTCCAGCGCATCGCGCGAGTCTCACCCAAGTACGAGAGCCCCTCCACCGCCATCTGGCTGGCCACCGCGCTCGGCGTGATCTACGTGCTGCTCAACAATTTCCAGCAGCTTGCGGAGAAATTCATCCTTGGCATCTGGCCGTTCTATGCGCTGGCGGTCGCCGCCGTGTATGTGCTCAGGAAGAAGCGGCCCGACCTGGAGCGCCCCTACCGTGCGTGGGGCTATCCGGTGGTGCCGGCGCTCTTCCTCCTGGCGTCGCTCGCCATGGTGCTGAACGCGCTCTGGACCGAGCCGGTGGACACCGGCATTACGTTCGCGATCATCCTTGCAGGCATTCCGGCCTACCTGCTCTGGCGTCGTTTCGGCGGCACCCGTCACGATCCTGTCACGGGCGACCACCGTGCTTGACCGGCTTCCGCGCGGCGGTAACTTTGGGCGCGCGTCAACATTTTCCTCTTCGGAGAGGTGTGTCGGTATGAAAGCATGGTCGGGTAGGCTGAGCGCCGCAGTGCTGGCGCTCGCGCTCACCGCCGGGCTCGCGAGCCAGGCACGGGCGCAGGGCGTCACCTCGGCGGCGATTACCGGGGTGGTTGCGGTTTCGGGTGGCACAGCGGAGCCGGTCGCAGGGGCCGACGTGACGCTGACCAAGCCCGCCACGGGCGAGTCGCACGTGGTCACCACTCGCTCAGACGGTCGCTACACCATTGACAACGCCTCGGCCGGCGGTCCCTACACGCTGGAAGTGCGCGCCATCGGCTTCCAGCCGATCAAGGTGGAAGGGCTGCGCCTGACGCTGGGCCAGCGGCTCTCGCATGATGTGGCACTGCAGCGCACCACGGTCCAGCTCGAGGACATCACCGTCATCACCCAGCCGTCGATCCTTGCCGATGTGTCCCGCACCGGCGCCTCGACGGTGGTCTCCGACACCACCATCCAGCGGATGCCGCTGCAGGGCCGGAATTTCACCGACCTGATCCAGACGGCACCGCAGGTCAACGGCAACTCGGTGGCCGGCCAGAACAACCGGTTCAACAACATCCAGGTGGACGGCGGGGTCAACAACGACCTGTTCGGCCTCGCCGGCAGCGGGACGCCGGGCGGCCAGGCCAACGCCACCGTGATCTCGCTGGAAGCAATCCAGGAATTCCAGGTCCAGGTGGCGCCCTTCGATGTGCGCCAGGGCAACTTCGTCGGCGGCCTGGTCAACGCGGTGACCAAGAGCGGCACCAACGAGTATCACGGCTCGCTCTTCGGCTACTACCGGGGCAAGAGTCTCTCCGGCCAGCGTGACGATCCCACCTTCAGTGACTTCAATGTTTACCAGTACGGCGGCACCTTCAGCGGTCCCATCATGCGGGACAAGCTGCAGTTCTTCCTCTCGGCGG
>DASSTP010000024.1:0-4687 GCA_035707845.1 Gemmatimonadales bacterium
TGCGCATCCGCTATGACAAGTCGGATCATGATTTCAATGACGACGGCGTGGAAGACAGCGAGGACGATGACATCGAGACCCGGCTGTCGATCTGGCGGCAGGAGACCATCGGGGGCGTGTACGTCAAGCTCCCCACACTCCTGACGGCCGATGTGGATGAAGTCGAGGGCGAAGTTCCGGGCTTCAGCCGATTCGCTATCGCGTATTGAGGCGGCACGTGAGCCAAGATCGCACTCCCGGCAATCCCGCCCAGCTGCTCGGCGAGGCCACGCGCCAGACCCGGCGCGGCGAACTGGACGCCGGCTGGCACCATGCCCACGCGGCATTCGAGCTCTTCCGGATGCAGGGCGATCGTGATGGGCGGATGCGGACCATCAACCTGCTGGGCGCCATCGCGTGGGAACGCGGGATGATCGCCGACGCGGAGCGCCACTTTGCTGAAGCGCTGGCACTCGCGCAGGAGCTGCATGACCACACCCAGGGCGCCCGGGCATCGAACAACCTGGCGTCGGTGGCCACGCTACAGGGCCGGCCCCATAAGGCCCAGAGTCTCTACCGCAGCGCGCTGGCGGAATACCAGCGGCTGGGTGATCGGCGCGGCCTGGCGGAAACCTGGCACAACCTGGCCCTGAGCTGGCGATGGCTGGGCGAGCTTCGAGAGGCTGACGCGGCGGCGCAGGAAGCGGTGCGTCATGCCGAGGCGGCGAGCGACGCTCCACTGCTGGCGCTCGCCATGAGCGGGCGCGCCGAAGTGGAGCTGGAACGCGGCGACCTGCGCGTCGCCGAACAGGCGGTGAGCCGGGCTCGGCACCTCGCATCGGTTGCGGAGGATGCGCTGGGCCAGGCCGAGGCAGACCGGGTCCAGGCCATGATCCTGCGGCGCCGCGGTGAGACTGAAGCCGCCCTCGATCTGGCCCTCACCGCACGCAAGGTGGCGGAGGCGCATGACAGCGCCCTGCTGGCCGCCGAGTGTGCGGCTGTCGCCGCGCTGGCAGCCAGGGCGCTCGGCCGCACCGAGGCCGACGCCTTCGCCGAGGCGGCGCGCACCGGGTTCACGCGACTGCACGCCGTTGTGCTGTTGAAGCGGTTTGAAGAGGAGTTGGCTAAGAGCTGTGAGCTGTGAGCTGTGAGCTGTGAGCTGTGAGCTGTGAGCTGTGAGCTGTGAGCTGTGAGCTGTGAGCTGAGAGCTGTGAGCTGAGAGCTGTGAGCTGTGAGCTGTGAGCTGTGAGCTGTGAGCTGTGAGCTGTGAGCTGTGAGCTGTGAGCCGGGTGCAGATATCAGACGTAGCTCGTAGCTCGTAGCTCATAGCTCATAGCTCATAGCTCTTTGCTCTCCTCCTCCACACCACCCAGTACACCCCCACATTCAGCCCCACGACGATGGCGCCGAGGATCAGCTGGATACCGCGCGTGAGGCCGTGGGGATACAGCACCGGCAGGAAGTAGTGCTCGACGAAGCCGCCGTGGTAGCCGGCCAGGCCGCCCTGGTGCCGGAGCCATTTCTCCAGCGGCGTGAGCGGGCAGATCCAGCCGGCAAACTCGATCAGGGCGCCCCACACGGCGGCAGGCAGGTGAAACCAGGGTGCTTGCCGCCAGCGCAGGGCCAGCAGGCCGCCACAGATCACGAACAGCACGAACCCGAAGTGGAGCACCACCACCACGTCGGCCAGGACACCGTACGGCATCAGGCCGGGACGGCGACCTCCTTCTCGTTTTCCTCCGCCACCTTCGCCGTGACATCCGGCGGCGCCTCGGCGTAGCCGTGGAACGCCTGGTGATGGGTGCCGCGGCCGTGCGTGATCGAGTGCAGCGTGGTGGAGTAACGGTAGAGTTCGGATTCCGGCACGATGGCGCGCACCTTGGTGAGCCGGCCGTCCTGTTCGGTGCCGAGGATCTGGCCGCGCCGGGCCGAGAGATCGCCCATGACGTCGCCCAGGACATCATCCGGCGTCCAGACGCTCAGGTCCACCAGGGGCTCCAGCAGCACCGGATGGCACTTGGGTGCTACGGTCCGGAAGGCCAGGATCCCCGCCATCTTGAACGACATTTCGTTGGAGTCCACGTCGTGGTATGAGCCGTCGTAGCACTCGCAGCTGAAATCCACCATGGGATATCCTGCCACCACGCCACGCTTCGCCGATTCCTGCACCCCGCGATCCACCGCGGGGATGTAACGGTTGGGAATGACGCCGCCCACGATCTTGTCCACGAACTCGTAGCCCACGCCGCGCGGCTTGGGTGCCAGCCGGATCCAGCAGTCGCCATACTGGCCGCGCCCGCCGCTCTGCTTCTTGTGCTTGCCCTGGCCCTCGCCCCGACCCTTGATGGTCTCACGGTATGCCACCCGGGGCCGCACCAGCTCGGCATGAACACCAAACTTCCGCTCCAGCCGACCGAGGATGGTTTCAAGGTGGCGTTCGCCCATGCCGTGCATGAGTGTCTGCCCCAGCTCCGAGTTGTACTCGAAATGGAAGGTGGGATCTTCCTCGTGCAGCTTGTGAAGGCCGGCCGCGAGCTTGTCCTCGTCCCCCCGCGTCTTGACGGCGACGGCCGCCGTGGTGGTGGCCTCGGGGAATGGCGTGGGCGGCAGCCGCACCGGGTGGTCTCGCCGGCAGAAGGTGTCGTTGGTGTGGGTATCACGGAGCTTGGCCACGGTGCCGATGTCGCCGGCGCAGAGTCGCTCCACTTCGATGCGGTCGCGTCCTTGCTGCAGGGACAGGTGGTTGAGCTTTTCGGCCACATCGTGCTCGGCGTTCCACACCTCGTCGCCGTTCTTCACGTCACCCTTGTACAGCCGGAAGAAGGTCACGTCGCCCACATGCGGCTCGGACACGGTCTTGAAGACGTGCCCCAGCAGCGGCGCGCTCTGTCCATCCGTCCATCTGTCCATCTGTCCATCTTGTGGAGAGGGCAGCAATTCAACGATCTCGGTGAGCAGCGTCCGCATCCCGTAGGTCAGCTCGCCGCTGCCGCAGAAGAGCGGCACGATCTCGCCCGCCATCATCGCGCGCTTCATGACCGACGAAACCTCCTCGCGCGGGATCGTCTCGCCCGAGAGATAGCGCTCGATCAGGGCATCGTCGGTGGCAGCCACGGCCTCGGTGAGTTGTTCGGTGTAGCGGCTCACCTTCTCGGCCACTTCGGCGGGGATGTCGATCTCGTCATACTCGCCGGACCTGGTGCCCTTCCGGTACTCGTGGCACTTGCCGGTGAAGAGGTTGACGATCGCGTGAAAGTCGTGCCCGTCGCCCACCGGCACTTCCACCGGCACCACCTTGGGCGAGAGGTGGTCGCGGATATCCTCGAACACGCTCTCGAAGTCGGCGTGCTCCTTGTCCATGGCGGAGACGAACAGAATGCGGGGCATGTGCAGCCGGTCGCACACTTCCCAGACCTTCTCGGTGCCCACTTCCACGCCGGCGCTGCCGGAGAGGACCACCACCGCGGCGTCCGCCGCGTGGAGCCCGCCCACGGCCTCGCCGAAGTAGTCGAGGTAACCGGGGGTGTCGATCATGTTGATCTTGGTATCCATCCACTCGGCGAAGCCGAGGCCCAGGCTGATGGAATGCTGGCGTTCGATCTCGTCGGGGGAGTAGTCGGTGAGGGTGGTGCCGTCTTTGATGGCGCCGTGGCGGCGGCTCGAGCCGGAGACGAAGGCCAGGGCGTCCACAAGCGTGGTCTTGCCGCTGGCGCCATGTCCCACGAACGCCACGTTCCGGATGGCATCGGTGCCATAGACCTTCATGGCCGGTACCTCCTGCGGATAGAGGGATTTTGATAGTGCGGTGGGAATGGGGAGATGTCAAATAGGGCGGGAAGACGGGAAGACGGGAGGACGGGAAGTGTTGATGCCTCCCGCCTTCCCGTCCTCCCGTCTTCCCGACTACCTGTATCCTGCCGCCTGCAACTGAAACAGGTCCGCATACACCCCGCCTGCGGCCACCAGCGCATCGTGGGTGCCTTGCTCGATCAGGCGGCCCGCCTGGAGCACCAGGATCCGGTCGGCCATGCGCACGGTGGAAAAGCGGTGGGAGATGAGCACCGCCATCTTGCCCTTGGTCAGCTCGGAAAATCGGAGGAAGACCTCATATTCCGCCCGCGCGTCGAGCGCGGCCGTCGGTTCATCCAGCACCAGCAACTGCGCGTCGCGCATGTAGGCCCGGGCCAGCGCCACCTTCTGCCACTCACCACCCGAAAGATCGGCGCCGCCCTCGAAGCGCCGGCCCAGCATCCGTTCGTACCCTCCCACCCGCTCGGCCACTGTATCGGCCAGGCTGCGGCGGGCGGCTTCCCGGATCAGCCCCTGGTCGTCGACCCGGTTGATGTCGCCCACCGCCACGTTCTCGCCCAGCATGAAGTCGTAGCGCACGAAGTCCTGGAAGATGACGCCGGCGTTCCGCCGGAGACTCTCGACGTCATACTCCCTCAGATCCACGCCATCGAGCAGGATGCGGCCTTCGGTCGGGTCGTAGAGCCGCACCAGCAGCTTGGCGAGGGTAGTCTTGCCGGCGCCGTTCTCACCCACCAGTGCCAGCCGCTCGCCCGGCGCCAGGGTAAACGACAGCCCCTGCACCGCCCACCGCTCCTGTCCCGCATAGCGGAAGCTCACGTTCTCGAAGACAAAGCCGCGGCGAATCGGGGCCGGCACCGGCCGCGGCTGGACAGGGATCCCCATCCTGGGCTTGATC
>DASSTP010000025.1:0-4081 GCA_035707845.1 Gemmatimonadales bacterium
CGAACGCACGCGCCTCCCCGAGGCCAGCGCGGAACCGCGCAAACCGTCGTTGACGACATTCTGTAAGCACGGTATTTTGAGCAACTTACGTCGTGGTGTCAACTTTTTGACGCCCCACCCCCCTCGCCGCACCGCCGGGAATCTGAACGACTATGCGTCCACTGCACCTTCTGGGGCTGGTTACGCTGGCCGGAATCGCCGCCTGCGGCGACCACGGCGGCGGCAATACCACGCTGCGTTATTACCTCTCGGCGGATCCGGTGACGCTGGATCCGGCCCTCTCCACAGACGTCCAGTCCGGCGAAGTCGTCACGACCATCTTCGACAACCTGGTCCAGTACGACGTGGATGGCCGCCTGGTGCCGGGGCTCGCCACCCGCTGGGAAGCCGATTCGACCGGACTGCACTACACCTTCCACATGCGGAGCGGCGTGACCTTCAGCGATGGCCGGCCGCTCACGGCAAGGGACGTGGAAGCGTCCATCCTGCGGGCGCTGGCGCCGGGAAGCCGCGGACGGCAGTGGCCGCTGGAGCCGATCTCGGGCGCCCGGGCCTACGCCGATGGCAAGGCGAGCACGCTGGCAGGGCTGCAGGTGCCGGATGACAGCACCGTCATTTTCACGCTCGATCATCCCCTCAACATCTTCCCCAAGTTCCTGGCCATGCCGGTGGCCGCGGTGGTGCCGACGCCCACGCCGGCTGATTTCTCCCAGCATCCCGTGGGCAGCGGCCCATGGAAGCTGCTCAGCTGGAGCCACGACAACCTGCTGGTGCTGGCACGGAACGACGGCTACTGGGGCGAGAAGGCCAGG
Organism: Gemmatimonadales bacterium; assembly: GCA_035707845.1. Lineage (GTDB taxonomy): Bacteria > Gemmatimonadota > Gemmatimonadetes > Gemmatimonadales > GWC2-71-9 > CAMLHP01. Next base: position 813 of record DASSTP010000025.1, read on the forward strand.
TCCGATACCCTCACGATTCGCATCATCCCGGAAACCGCCACGCAGGCGGCCGACTTCGAGACCGGCAACCTGAGCGTCCTCGAAGTTCCCTACAGCGAAACCGCGCGCTGGACCAGTTCCGCCGCCGACCGCATCAAGCGCCGCCCCGCCATCCGCAACTGGTACGTCTCCATCAACACCACCCGTGGACCGCTGAAGGATGTGCGGGTGCGGAAGGCGCTCAACATGGCGGTGGACGTGGAGACAATCCTCAAGACCATACTGGCCGGACGAGGAGTGCATGCCGCGGGTGCCATCCCGCCCGGCATTGACGGCTATGACGAGGGCCGCACGCCCTACCCCTACAATCCGGATTCGGCGCGCGCGCTGCTCAGGGCGGCCGGCTACGGCAACGGCTTCTCGCTCAAGCTCTGGCGCTCGCAGCGCACCGAGTTTGCCCGCGTGGCCCAGAGCATCCAGCAGGAGCTCGCCGCCATTGGCGTGAAGGTGGAAATCGTGGAGCGGGATGCCACCAGCGTCCGCGCCGCCGTGCGCGCGGGCGAGACCGACCTCTACCTGGGCGACTGGTACGCCGACTATCCCGACCCGGAAAATTTCACCTATCCGCTCTTCAACAGCGCCAACAAGGGCCCCGGCGGCAACTACGCCTTCCTGGACGATCCGATCGTGGACAGCCTCACGATGGCCCTGCGCACCACGCTCGACGAGGGCGACAAGACCCGCCTCGCCCGAGAGGCCGACCAGCGCATCTTCGACCTGGCGCCGTGGATCTTTCTGTGGTTCCCCGAGGACATGTGGGTGACGCAGGAGGGATTGAGCGGCTGGGAGCCGCCCGCGGTCTTCACCGGCCAGCGATGGGTTGACGCCGAGATCACGCCGTAGTGGGACGATTTCTGCTTGTTCGCCTGCTGCTGCTGGTGCCGACGCTGTTCGGCGTGCTGGTCGTCACCTTCCTCCTTCTCTACGTGGCACCGGGCGATCCGGTGCAGGCCATGGTGGGCGAGCGCGCCGACAGCGCCACCATGGCCCGGCTCCGTGCCGAACTCCACCTGAACGATCCGGTGCCGGTGCAGTTCGGCCGCTATGTGGTTCAGGTGGCCAAGGGCGACCTGGGCCGCTCCTACATCACCAACCGCCCCATCATCAAGGACCTGATGCAGCGCTTCCCCGCCACGCTCACGCTGGCGGGCGCGGCGATGCTCTTTGCCATCGTACTGGGAATTTCGATCGGGGTGTTCGGCGCGTGGAAGGCGGGCGGCCTGGGCGACCGATTATTTGCCCTGCTGGCGTACGCGGGAGTGTCCTTCCCGGTCTACTGGGTCGGTCTCCTGCTCATTCTCGTCTTTGCCGTGGGACTGCACTGGCTCCCCGCCTCGGGCTACGGCGGGCTCGCCTTCCTGGTGCTGCCCGCGGTGACGCTCGGCATGCGCTCGGTGGCCTTCCTGGCCCGGATGACGCGGGCCGCCATGCAGGAGGTGCTGCGGAGTGACTTCGTGCGCACAGCCCGAGCCAAGGGGCTGAGCGAAATTCCGGTGGTGCTGTCGCACGGGCTCAGGAATGCGCTGCTGCCGGTGGTGACGGTGATCGGCCTGGACTTCGGCAGCTATCTTACCGGCTCCATCCTCACGGAGACGATCTTCTCGTGGCCGGGCGTGGGCCGCTACGTGCTCACGGCCATCGAGAAGCGCGACCTCCCTGCCATTCAAGGGAGCATTCTCTTCCTGAGCTTCGTGTTCGTACTGGTGAACCTCATCACGGACCTGGTCTATGCGAAAGTGGATCCGCGGGTGGCGTATGATTGACAGGGCGAGCAGGGCGAACAGGTGGTCGCAGGTCAACCAACCTGCTCGCCTTGCTCGCCTTGCTCGCCCTGCTCGCCTTGCTCGCCCTGTCCTCCTGCTCGCCCTGCTCGCCCTGCCCGTCCTGCCAGCCCATGCCCAGAGCTGGAAATCCCGCATCGACGCCCTCATTGCGCAGCCGCCGTTCGACAATTCGTTCTGGGGCGTGGCGCTGGTGGACGACAAGGGCAAGCTGGTCTACGACCACAACGCGCGCACGATGTTCGTGCCGGCGAGCAACACCAAGATCGTGGTGACCGCCGTGGCGTCGGCGCTGCTGCCGCCTGATTTCACGGTGAAGACGAGTCTCTACGCCACCGGCCCCGTGATCGATGGCGTGCTGCACGGCGACCTCATTCTCTATGGGCGGGGCGACCCGGCGGTGGGGGTGCGCTGCTACGCGGTGGACACGCTGACGCCGGGCGCATGTGACCGGGACCCGGCGTGGCAGGTGCGCAAGCTGGTGACCCAGCTGCAGGCCGCCGGTATCCGGACCATTGACGGCCGCATCGTGGGCGATGGCAGCTACTTCGAGCCCACCATGATTCACCCGTTCTGGAACCTGTTCGACACTTTCTGGTGGTACGCGGCCCCGGTGACGGGCCTCGCGATGAACGACAACAGCGTGGACGTGGACTGGAAGCCGGGACCCAGCGTGGGAGCGCCGGCACAGATCACGGTCTCCCCGCCTTACACCGCGCTGCGCTTCGAGAACCGCACCACGACGGCGCCGGCCGGCGGCGAGACCGACGTTCCCGACCGGATGTGGCGCACCTTCGGCACCATGGACGCATGGGCCGAAGGCAGCGTGGCGCTCGACAGCCGGGGTGGCACCGAGTATTTCGCAGTTCCGGATCCCAACCTCTTCGCCGCCAACGCGCTGAAGAGCGTGCTGCAGCAGAACGGCATCGGCGTCACCGGCACCACGACGTCCACCACCGACTCCACCACCTACGCGCTGGTGCGGAAGACCATGCCGCTCGCCGAGGTGGAGAGTCGGCCGCTCAAGGATTGGGTGTTCCCCATCCTCAACACCAGCCAGAACTTCTACGCCGAGATGCTGCTGAAGCAGGTGGGCAAGCAGTTCGGGGCGTCAGGAAGCTGGGAAGAAGGGCTCAAGGTGGAGCGCCGGTTCCTGATCGATTCGGTAGGCGTGGACTCGACGACCTTTTCCATCTCGGACGGCTCCGGACTCGCGGCCAACAACCTGGTGAGCCCGCTCGCGTTCACCCAGATCCTTCGCTTCATCCGGAAGCATCCGCACGCCCAGACCTTCCTGGCGGGGTTGCCGCAGAGCGGGAAGAAGGGGTCGCTGCTCCGGCGGTTCCAGGGCACGCCGCTGGCGGACCGGGTGCAAGCCAAGACCGGCAGCATCTCCCGGGTGAACACGCTGTCCGGGTTCATCGACATGGGCGGCGGGAAGATCTGGAC
>DASSTP010000026.1:0-7483 GCA_035707845.1 Gemmatimonadales bacterium
TTCAGGTCGCGGATCGCCGCCATGGTGGTGTCGGAAAGCTGCGCGATCACGTCGAGCCCCGTCATGTCTGGTACCAGGACGGAGTCGGCGCGGAACGGCTCGGCGGTGCTGTCGATGCTGAAGCCGTACTTTGACGGCTCCTTGGCGATGAGGGCGGCGGCGATAAGCTTGGGGACGTAGTCCTTGGTCTCCCGGCGCAGCAGGCTGGTGTTATACAGCTTGAAGAAGGTGGCGTCAGAGTAGAGCGAATCATCATCCTCGCCATCGTCCAGCCGGGCCAGTCCGCGCCCCACGCGACCGGCACCCGCGTTATACGCCGCCGCGGCCAGGTACGGTGAGCCGAACCGGTCGCGCAGGTCCTTGAGATATCGCGCCGCGGCCAATGTGGCCTTGACCGGATCACGCCGGTCATCCACCCAGGAATCGATGCGAAGGCCGTAGCCCCGGCCGGTGGGCGCCATGAACTGCCACATGCCCACGGCACGTGCCCGGCTCACCGCCCGATTGGAAAACCCGCTCTCGATCAGCGCCAGGTACACCAGGTCCTCGGGCAGCTCCTGCGCCGCCAGGGCGCTGCGGATCATGTCCTCGTACTTCGGCAGCCGCTCCAGCCAGATCTCCATGCGCGGGCGGCCGGGCCCGGTGAAGAAGTCGAGATAGTACTGCACCCGGTCATGATTGTTGAACGAGGTGACGTCGATATCCCACGTGACGGACGCGGTGCCGCCGGAGCCATCATCGTCGCTTCCAGCCGGACGCGCCGTGGCCAGTTGCTCCAGCGCCTCGGCGTCGGCGGCCGAGTCGGCGGCAACAGCGACGTCCGCATCGACCTCGGCGCTGGCCGGCCGCTCGTCGCTGCGGGGCGCTGGCTGTCCTGCGCCGGCCGATGCCTGTTCCTGGGTGGCGGTGGCAGGCCCGTCGGTAACTGCAGGTGCGGGTCCGGCCTCGCTCATGGTTCCCGCAGCAGGCGCGCAGGCCGCCACGAGCAAAAGTGCAATGAAGGGGACTCGGTTCATCGCCGGCTCCTCACGATCCGCCGGGTGGCGGCGGCCGCTCAGATGGTTTCGGTGCTTCTTCGGACCTGAAAGGCCCGCGACTTTTCGCAAATCGCGGTGCAATTGTCGGCAGGCCGGCCGGATGCCGGGCTGCCTCTGAGATGCATCAGGCCCTGAATCGGTTGCGCGTCAGCGCATGAAAAAACGGTTGCCCAGGATCCGGTTTGTGGCGTGGAGAACGGCGAGGGCCGAGCCGCGGGCAAAGTCGTCATCCGTCAGGTAGGACCCGACGACCCGCTGCGCCCTCCCGTCGGTGGTGACAGTCAGGGAGACAATCACGACCGTAGCGTCAAACGCCCGAACGGCCTTGACGCCCAGCAGCTCGAAGGTGACGGCCTTGTTGACGGCGGCCTCAAGCGCCTGCACTGTCGCGTCCGCCGCGCAGCGCAGTTCGCCGTTCTGGGAGGCCAGCCCTTCACACTGGCCTTCGTATCGTTCCGTGTCTTTCCAGGTCAGGACTACACGGGCCCGGCAGCGGCCGTTGGGCAGCCGGTCGAGCACAAACTCCGCAAACCGGAGCCGCTCCTGGAATGGGGCGTTCGCGTCCATGTCGGCCGGAGTGAGCAAGCTTCAGGCCGAGTCGAAATGCACTTCGAGCTGGGATCCCTGGGGGCGGGCCGCCTGGATGACATCCACCTCCAGGCGTGGCTGGCCGGCCTCATCGGCGCCCACCGCAACCAGCACCACGGCGCCATCGGCCAGTTCGATCTTGAGCTGACGGAGGTCGGACCGCATGACGGCGTCCTGCAGGACACTGCCGCGCAGCTGGGCCAGGGTGTCGGCCACCTGGCGAAGCTGCTGTAGGGAAAAATGCTGCGTCATGTCACTCTGCCTGATGTGCGGCAAGCTGCTCCGCGAGCAGCGCCGAGAGTTCATCGTCTGGTACGGAGTCGGCCCGCGAGAACAGCGCTGCCTTGGATGCCGACTCGAACGGATAGGCTACCCAGACGGCCGACCGCCTGCCATCGGGCGTCGCCGCGCGGAACGAAAAGACCAGGCCCCAGAGCGCGGAACTGGCCCGTCGTTCCGCGGCCACGGTCACGTGCCATCGGTCGGAACCGAGGTTTACTACTCTCCAAGGCATGTGCGAATTGGCGTCCTCTCTGTCCCGGGTCGCAGGTCACATGTCACAGGATTCGCGACCTGCGACTTGCGACCTGTGACAATCACCCTCGCCCGTCCGTCACGCCAATAATCTCGCCGCCCGCGCATCAGCCGCCGACGTAATGGTGCGGCGGACCGGCAGTTCCGCAACGGAAAAGCCGGCGTCGTCCAGCGCGGTCCGGAGCCACGCCAACGCGCCCGGGCCGGCGTCGTCCAGCTGTCGCAGTATCGGGGGCGGCGCCGTGCGTGCACCCACAAGATATACGCCGCCATCAGCGGCGGCACCGAGCACGATCTGCACGTCAGCGAGCAACAGTGCGGCGTGACGCAGGAGCGCGGCATCGATTCCGGAGACGGGCCGGAGCAGCACCAGCCAACCGGCGGGCAGGTTCGAGCCGGCCACGGCCGCGGCGGCACGCGCGCCAAGCGTACCGGACGCCTGGGGCCGAAGATCGGTGTCGGCGCCGAGCCAGCGTCGCAGCATCGGCGCGGCGTCCGCGGGCCGGAACCAGACGGTCCAGTGAAAGCCGGCGCCCCGCGCCGCCGCGATCGCCCGTGCGAGCAGCACGCGGTAGAGGCGGGTGGCGTGCGCGGTGCCGATTTCGGCGGCGACGCGTGGAAGTACCACGCCCGACTCAGGGGCGTCGGCCAGGACCGCGAGCGTGGGACGCACGAGTCAGGCGCGCACCAGTTGCTGGAAGCGCTTGCGCAAGTCGGCCGTCACCGGGCCCATGCGTCCTTCACCAATCCTGCGCCCATCGAACTCCCGGATCGGCGCGATCTCCGACGCGGTGCCGGTGAAGAATGCTTCCTCGGCCGTGTAGACATCATAGCGGTTGAGCGGCTCCTCCCGGACCGTGAGTCCAGCCTTGGCGGCAAGCTCCAGCACGGCATCCCGCGTCACGCCGCGGAGGATGCCGGCCCAGGATGGCGGCGTGCGCAGCACGCCATGCTTGACCAGAAACAGGTTCTGGCCTGAGCCCTCGGTGACGTAGCCGGCGGGGTCGAGCATGATCGCTTCATCGGCACCGGCCTGGATCGCTTCCACCTTGGCCAGGATGTGACTCAGGTAGTTGAGCGATTTCACCCGGGGCGACAGTGCCTCGCGATGCGGCATCGGGGTGCCGGCGGTGATGACCCTGAGCCCCTTGGCGTAAGTCTCCTCGGGCCAGAGCCGGATCCGGTCCACGATCAGCAGCACCGTGGGCTGCTTGCACTTTCGCGGGTCCAGTCCGAGGTCGCCCCGGCCGCGCGTCACGATATGGCGCAGGTAGGCGTCGTCGAGCGCGGCCCGCTTCACCGCCTCCAGCGTGATGGCGCCCAGGTCGGCCTTCGACATGGGGATGTCCATCCATACCGCGCGGGCGGAGTCGTACAGCCGGTCGAGATGCTGTTCCATCCGGAAGATACGGCCGCCATAGGCGCGCATCCCCTCGAAAACGCCATCGCCGTAGAGCAGCCCATGATCGAAGACGGACACGGTGGCCGTATGCTCGTCGTGCCATTCGCCGTCCAGCCAGATGACCGTCACAGGTCGGCGGGGCGAGCAGGGCGAGCAGGTTTGGTTGTAGGCATGGAAGTAATCTAGCCTTGTCCGCTGGCAGGGCGAGCAGGGCGAGCAAGGCGAGCAGGTGGGGCGGACGGGGCCAGCTGCCAGCAGTGAGCGAGCAGCGACCCTCTGCTCGCCCTGCTCGCCCTGCTCGCCCTGAGTGGGGGCGGTGGGACTCGAACCCACGACCTGGCGGTTAAAAGCCGCATGCTCTACCAGCTGAGCTACGCCCCCGGGACCGCGCTCAAGGTCGCACCGCGCGGGACGGCAACGCAAGAGCGTGCTTGTCGGGGACCCGGGGCGGGTATAGTGTCAGACGGGAAGACGGGAAGACGGGAAGACGGGAAGGCGGGAAGATGGGAAGACGGGAAGGCGGGAAGATGGACAGACGGACAGATGGACAGAGCGGGCATGAGGGCAATGTCCGGCGGGAGGAACGCGAGGGGCCTCGCAAGGGCACCGAGCACCAGCTCTCCGGCCAGCTCGAGGAGCAGCCGCGCGCGGAAGAATTTCTGCCGCCGAGCCGTCCAGCCGCCGAGCCGCCGAGAGAAGCGCTCGTCCAGTGGGACGATGCCCATTGCTGGCACCCCTTCACCCAGCAGGGCACGTATCGCGAGTCAGACCCGCTGCTGATCGTGTCGGGCGACGGTCATTATCTCGTGGACATCAACGGACGCCGCTACATCGATGGCGTGAGCTCCCGCTGGTGCAACCTGCTGGGACATTCGCGCCCGGAAATCGATGAGGCCATCCGGGAGCAGCTCATCCGCATTGCGCACTCCACCTTTCATGGCCACGCCAACGTCCCGGCGGTGACGCTGGCCCACCGTCTCGCCGAGCGCGCGCCCGGCGGGCTCAGCCGGGTCTTCTTCACCGACGATGGGTCCACCGCGGTTCGCTCGGCCCTGCAGATGGCGGCGGAATTCTGGCGACAGAGCAACGACACGGAAAACCACGCACGCACCGATTTCCTGGCGCTCATGGGCGCGTCACACACCATGATGCCCCACGCGGACAGCACGCTTATCCAGGCCGGCTCGCCGGCGCAGTTCCTCGAGCTGCTCGAGCGCGAAGGGCATCGCCTGGCCGCCGCGGTCCTGGAACCGGGCGTGCAGGTCGCGGCCGGCGCGCGGGTCCAGCCCGCCGGATTCGTGGCCGCGGTGCGCGAGGCGGCCAGCCGGGCCGGCACTTTCCTCATAGCGGACGAGACCGCGGTCGGCTTCGGCCGCTCGGGCGCCATGTTCGCTTCTGACAAGGAGGGGATTGCGCCGGACCTGCTGTGCCTCTCAAACGGACTGACCGGCGGCTACCTGCCGATGGGCGTCACGCTTGCCACCGAGCGCATCCACGATCGCTTCGTGGACCGCCGGGATGAGGGGCGACTCTTTGCCCACGGCTACACCTTCAGCGGCAACCAGCTTGCCGCAAGCGCGGCGCTCGCCACGCTGGATGTGTTTGACCGGACCGGGCTGCTCGAGCGGTTGCCTGGGCGAGTGGAGCATCTCGAGACTGCACTCGAGAAGTTGCGGGTCCTGCCTGGCGTGGCGGAAATCAGGCAGTATGGCCTGGTGGCAGGTATCCAGCTCGAATCGGACGGCAACGCGCGGCCGGCGCTTGCGCGCGCGCGCGAGGTGTGCCAGCTGGCCCGGACGCGCGGTGTCTTCGTGCTCGCTGTGGAGGATGTGGTCATGCTGGTGCCGCAACTCACGATTACCCAGCCAGAGCTGGACATGCTGGTGGGCGCGGTGGCAGAGAGCTGCGAAGAGCTGGCCGGCGTCACATCATGAGTGAGACGCGCCGCAGCAACATCGTGGTGGTCACCGGCACCGACTCGGATGTCGGGAAGACCTGGGTGACGGCGGCTCTCGCACGCGCGCTCCGCGGGGCCGGCGCATCGGTGCGCGCAGTGAAGCTGATCGAGACGGGATGCCGGGATGACGCGCGCGAGGGGGAAGACGGCGTCATCCTCGCGCGCGCCACGGGACAGGAGGCGCCGGTGGAAGCACTCTACCGCTTCCCGGACGACCTGGCGCCGGCGCTTGCCGCCGAGCGCCGGGGCGTCACCCTTGATTTCGACGAAGTGCTGCTGGCGGTGGAGCGGCACGCCGAACGCTGCGACATCCTGCTACTGGAGGGCGCGAGCGGGCTGCTGTCGCCCTTTACGTGGGAGTGGTGCCTGGTGGACGTGGCCCAGGGCCTCGAGGCCCGTGCGATCCTGGTGGGTAGTGACCGGCTGGGCACGCTCAACCATGCGCTGCTCACGCTGGGAGCGCTGGAGCTGGCGGCGGTGCCTGTGGTAGACACTATCCTGACTCCGCCACCCGCCGCCGACCCGTCCACCGGCACCAACGCCGACGCGCTCAAGCGGCTGAGCGGCGTGCCGCGGGTGGTGACGGTGCCGCGCACCGATGATCCGGACCTGGCCGCGGCGGCGCTTCGCGACACGGCGCAGCGAGTCTTAAGTCATAAGTCGTAGGTCGTAAGAGTCCTCATCCTGAGGGACCCGAGCAAAGCGAGGGGACCGAAGGATCTGCTCAACCCGCTCCGACCATGGGCCAGTAGATCCTTCGCTTCGCTCAGCAACTGTATTCGCGCCGCCGTGTCAAGCGGCCGCGGGCGACCACGGCGTCTGGTGCGCGAGCATGGCGTTGAGAATCGTGAGCAGTTTGTGCATGGTGGCGACCAGGGCGACCTTCGCCGGCTTCCCCGCGGCTCGCAGGCGCTGGTAGAAGGTGCGCAGCACCACATTGTGGCGTACCCCGGCGAAGGCCGCCATGTAGAGCGCGGCGCGCACCGGGGCCCGCCCGCCCCACACCTGGCGGCGGCCGCGCCACTGGCCGCTGTCGCGATTCAGGGGCGCGACCCCGACGAGCGCGGCGATCTGCTTGCGCCGGAGCGTGCCGAGCTCGGGCAGACTGGCGAGCAGCGTCTGGGCGGTGACGGGCCCGATGCCGGGCACGCTCTGCAGCAACTGGTCGCGCACCCGCCACGCGGGACTGGCCTCGATCGCCTGCCGCAGGTCGTCGTCACTGGTGTGGACCCGGCGCTCGAGCCAGCGAATATGCTGCTGGAGATCGCGCCGGATCCCGTGGTCGCGCGCCTGCGCCAGGCGATTGCGCTCCTGGGTCAACATGGTGACCAGCTGCCGGCGCCGGGCGAGCAAGTCACGGAGCGCCTCGGTGGTGGCATCGGGCACCGGCCGATAGGCCGGCTGCACCTGGGCGGCGAAGCGGGCCAGCAGCGCCGCATCGAGGCGGTCGGTCTTGGCCAGCTGGCCGGTGGCCTTGGCGAAGTCGCGGACGTGCCGCGGATTGACCACCACGACGGGCAGGCCGGCTGCCGCCAGTGCCACGGTGAGGGCGCGCTCATACCCGCCGGTGGCTTCGAGGACAATGAGCGTCGGGGCGAGCGGGGTGAGGGCGGCGACGAGGGCGGCGTGCCCCGCGTCGTCATTCGTGACCGTCGGCCGCGCGCCGAGGGCGGGGGCCGGCTCACTGGCCACGTCGAGGGTGGCCTTGGCGACGTCGATTCCGATGCAGCAGGGCATGGCGGTCTCCCGGACAGAAGCGCGCCGCGACCGAGGCCCGACCTTGCAGGCTGCGGGCTGCGCGGGAGGGGCCCTCCGCGACGCGCCCTGGCAACTGTCCGGGCTCAGAGTGCGGACACGGCGGCGCCCCGGCTGAGCGACGGGCTCGGGCCCACAGGATGAACGAGCTGCCGCCGCATCCAATCTATTGTGAGAATGCATCCCTGCCTCCAAGAGACAAGGATGAGG
>DASSTP010000027.1:0-12696 GCA_035707845.1 Gemmatimonadales bacterium
TGCTGATGTTGCCAATCGGTCTTGCCCTCAGGCAAGCCGCCTGAACCCGCTTACAGGACCCGGTACCTGATGATCAACGTCAATCTCCGGCCCGGCCGGAAGCACAAGAGCGCCGGCGCCAATCCGCTCAAGGCGGTGGGCGAGCGGTTCGCCAGCCTGGGTGGCAAGGTCAAGGATCCGCTGCTGCTGGGTGCGGTGGCCGCGTGGGTCATCGCCATCGGCTTCCTGGGTGCCACCTGGTTCATGACCCAGCGAAAGCTGCACGCCGTCGAGCCGCAGCTCGAGCAGGCGCGGAGCGAGCACCAGCGCTTCAAGACTTTCCTGGCCCAGAAGCACAAGCAGGAGCTCATCCGTGACTCGCTGCTGGCGCAGATCAGCACCATCCGCACCGTGGATGGCGATCGCTATGTCTGGCCCCATGTGCTGGACGAAGTGTCGCGCGCCCTGCCGGCCTACACCTGGCTCACCCTGGTGACCATGGACCAGTCGGCTCAGGCAGGCGCTGTGCCCGCGCCGGCGCCCAAGGCAGGCGCCAAGCCGGCCAAGGCGGATTCCACCGCCGACTCAGCCGCGGTGAATCAGCCGCTCGGCTTCCGGGTGGAAGGACGTACGGTGGACATCCAGGCCTACACCCGCTTCCTGCGCCAGCTCGAGGCGTCGCCCTGGATCCAGAACGTGACCCCCGTGTCGGCGCAGACGGTGGTCGAGAAGGAACGGCCGGTCACGGCCTTCGTGATCAAGGCGGAATTCCGCCGGGCGGACTCGGCCTACATCCGCACGGTGCCCCTCAGCGAGTCGGTGAGGTAAGTCATGGCCAGCGGAAACCAGAAATCCACGCCCATCCTGATCGGCCTGCTGGCCGTGATCGTGGGCTACATGGGTTACACCGGCAGCGTCATCTCGAGCCTGGGCTTCCCGGGTGTGAGCGCCCAGAAGGCGCAAGCGGTGGCGATGCAGGACACGCTCACGACGCTCGAGGCCCAGATCGACAGTGCCAAGCGCGAGCTGGCCCGCGGCACCGCCGAAGATGTGCGCAAGAAGCTGGAAGCGCACCGGGCGAGCCTGGCCCTCCTGCGGCGGCTGGTGCCGGAGCGCAATGAGGTGCCCAACCTCCTGGATGACATGTCCACCCGCGCCAAGATCCGCGGCGTGACGCTCGCCCAGGTGGTGCCGCTGCCGGTCGAGGACGGGCCGGTGCCGTTCGATACCTACAAGTACCAGATCTCGGTCGTCGGGCACTACGACCAGATCGGTGAGTTCCTGAGCGACGTGGCCAGCCTGCAGCGGATCATCGTGCCGCAGGATGTGCAGGTGGACGCGGCGGACAACGCATCCGCCAAGGCACTGGGCGACTCAACCGGCGCCCTGCTCGAAGCAAAGTTCCAGATCCGGACTTTCGTGAAATCCGGCAGCATGGAGGGAACGACCAGTGGGACCTAAGACTCTGATGACGAGCCTGCTGGCGGCCCTGGTGCTCGTGGGCTGCGGCGGAGCCGCACAGGACGATGCTGCCGGAAGCGCGGTCAACATCAGCGCCGTGCGCGACAGCATCCGGAAGGCGCGGGGCACTACAGCTGCCGCCGCCATGCCGGCGGCCACGGACACGGCCACCGCTACCTCCGGCGCCATCGCGGCGCCGCCGGTGGAGAACGCCGTGCAGCGCGAGACCTTCGAGTACGCCGGCGGCACGCGCGATCCTTTTGCCTCGCTGGTGTCGCTCAAGGCCACCGGGCCTTCGATCGACAACCTGCAGCTCGTCGCCATCTACGAGAGCCGCAACGGCGGGGTGACCAGCAGCGTGGCCGTGCTCCGCGAGAAGGATTCCGGCAAGCGCTACATGCTGCGGGAAGGCGAGCGCCTGGGCCGCATGCAGGTCGCCAGGATCCAGACCAAGGATGTGACGTTCCAGATCGAGGATTTCGGGTTTGAACGGCAGGAGACTCTCTCGCTGCGCAAGCAGGAGGATATGACGCCATGAAGGTCCTGATTCGGTCCCTGCTCGCGCTGGCGCTGGCGGTGTCCCTGACGCCGACCGCCCGGGCCACTGCGCCCCAGGGCGGCGAGGTCACCGCCGTGACGCTCCAGCCCGCCGCCGGCCGTGCCGAGGTTGTCATCGGCATCCGCGGCTCGGTGGACGTGAAAGACTTTGTGCTGCAGAATCCGGCGCGCCTGGTGCTCGACGTCTCGGGCGCCTCGCTCTCGGCGCCGGAAGCGGCTTACGACGGCGTCAACCGCGCCGGCGTCCGCAACATTCGCTACAGCCAGTACGCGCCCAACGTCGTGCGCATCGTGCTCGACCTTGACGCGCTCAAGGATTACACGGTCCAGCGGGACGGTGACGCCATCCGCGTCGTCTTCGACGCGCCGCGCACCTTCCTGAGCTGGTCGTCCCTGACGCCGGCCGCCCTCGCCACGCCCGAGCCGATGGTGGATAGCCCGGTGCGCGTGGTGCCGGTCTCGAGCGAAGTGACGCTGCAGTCGCCGCAGGCCGAGGCCAAGCCGGTGTTTGACGACGAGCCGCGGATCACCGTGAGCTGGGATCGCGCCAGCATCGCGGACGTGGTGGCCGGCTTTGCCGCCTTCAGCGGCCGCAACATCGTCCTGGGCAAGGACATCAAGGGCGAAGTCTCGGCCGAGATCCGCAACCAGCCGTGGCCCGAGGCGTTTGCCGCCGTGCTCGCCACCCAGGGCCTCACCGCCCAGGAGATGCCGGGCGGGATCATCCGGGTGGACCAGCCCGCCACGCTGGCGGCGCTCGATTCGCTCGAGCCGCTGGAGACCCGCCTCGTCCAGCTCGACTACAAGCAGGCCGATTCGCTGGTGAAGGTGGTCGAGAGCGTGCTCACCAAGCGGGGCAAGGTGGTGGCTGCGACGAGCGCCAATGCCCTCGTCATCACCGACACCAAGAGCCGGATCAGCAGCGTCGCCGATTTCGTGCGCGGCATGGACACGCGGACCGCACAGGTCTCCATCCAGGCCAAGATCATCGTGGTGGATCGCCGCAGCCTCGAGCAGCTGGGCCTCAAGTATGACCTTGGCAGCCGCAACCAGTTCTTCAACAAGCTGGTGCAGCGCCAGGACCCGACCAACCCCGGCGAGACGTTCGACAAGGATGTCAACGTCATCGACCTTGGCGGCAACTCGGTCTCGGCCATTGCCAACGCCGACGCCAACATCACCGGCTCGGCGCTCGACCTGGTCTTCTCCACCGCCATCGGCGGGTTCTCCCTCACCAGCTTCCTGACGGCGCTGGAGCGGGTGGAAATGTCGGACGTGCAGGCCGAGCCGCTCATCACCACGCTCGACAACCAGCAGGCCGACATCCTCGTGGGCGATGAAATCCCGCTCCGTATCGTGGACGCCAACTCGGCGGCCGGTTCGGGCGCGGCACGGTCCACGGTGCAGTTCAAGGAAACCGGTATCCGCCTGACGGTGACGCCGCACGTGACGTCCAACCGCCAGATCCTCATGAACCTCGCCACCGAGCGCTCCCAGGTGGTGCCGCTCGCGGCCGCCGACCTCGGCTTCTCGATCCAGAAGCAGGCGACCAAGAACCAGCTCCTGGTCAACGACGGCGAGACCAGCGTGATCGGCGGGCTCACCGTGACCACGGTGCAGAAGACCCGGTCGGGCATCCCGCTCCTGTCGGGCTTGCCGCTGGTGGGCAACCTGTTCAGCTTCACCTCCAACGACGAGAACCGCCGCGACCTCATTATCTTGGTCACGCCGCGGATCGTGGATGACGGGGTCACGACGCCCTGAGCGCGCCATGCCCCTATGCAGTCCCACAAGCCCGGCTCATGCCGGGCTTGTGCCATTGGGGAGTGAGGAACGATGCATCTTCGGTTCATGACTGCTGGCGAGAGCCACGGGCGGGCGCTGGTGGCCATCATGGAAGGCCTGCCCGCCGGCCTCCCGCTCACCGCGGCGACGGTCGATCACGAGCTGGGCCGGCGCATGCAGGGTTATGGTCGCGGCGCGCGGATGAAGATCGAGCAGGACCGGATCGAGTGGCTCTCCGGCGTGCGTGCCGGTGAGACGCTCGGTTCACCGCTCGCCATGCTCATCCCCAACCGCGACTGGGCCAACTGGGAAGACGTGATGGCCCACGACGCAGTGGGCGACAGTGGCGAGCTGCGCCGCCGGCGGGTGGCCCGGCCCCGGCCCGGGCACGCCGACCTCTCCGGCGTGCTCAAGTATGATCGCCTCGACGCACGAGACATCCTCGAGCGCGCCAGCGCGCGCGAGACGGCCGCACGGGTGGCGGCCGGCGCCGTGGCCCGCCGGCTGCTGGAGGAGTTTGGCATCGAGATCGGCAGCCACGTGGTATCGCTGGGCGGCATCGTCGCGGCGGTACCGGACCCGCTGCCGTCGCCCATCAATGCCGCGGCCGACCAGTCGCTGGTGCGCTGCCTCGATGCCGACGCGTCGGCCAGGATGGTCATGCGTATCGATGAGGCCAAGGCGGCTGGCGACACGCTGGGGGGTGAGGTGGAAGTCGTTGCCTCCGGAGTGCCGGTTGGCCTGGGCAGCCACGTGAGCTGGGACCGGAAACTCGATGGCCGGCTCGCCGGCATGCTCATGGCCATTCCCGCCATCAAGGCGGTGGAGATTGGACTCGGCGGCTCGGCGGCTCGGCGGCTCGGCTCAGAGGTGCACGATCCGATCACGAAAGACGAGAGCGCGCCCGCCGGCGATCCCCGCGGCGGCTATCGCCGCACCAGCAACCGCGCCGGTGGGCTCGAAGGCGGGATTACCACGGGGGAGTCGGTCGTGGTGCGGCTCGCGATGAAGCCCATCGCCACACTGATGCAGCCGCTCCGTACCGTGGATCTCCGGACCGGCGGGCCGGCCAACGCGCAGAGCGAGCGGTCGGATGTGACTGCGGTGCCTGCAGCCGGCGTCATTGGTGAAGCAGTCGCGGCGCTGGTGCTGGCGGATGCGATGCTGGAAAAATTTGGCGGCGACTCACTGGGCGAGATGCGGCGGAATTACGACGGCTACCTCGCGACGCTGGGGCATCGCTGGCAGCTGGAAGGGCAACGCGGCGAGTGAAGCGCCACCTTGTGCTGGTGGGGCTGCCGGGAAGCGGCAAGTCCACTGTCGGCCGCCTGGCGGCGGCGTTGCTCAACGCACCATTCGTCGACCTGGATGACGAGATCGAGCGGGCGGTCGGTCAGGCCATCGCGGAGATTTTCGCGACCCGGGGAGAGGCCGCGTTCAGGGAGCTGGAGCGGAGCGCCATGAACCGTGCGCTGAGCGCTGAGGCCGCCGTGCTGGCGCCCGGTGGCGGTTGGGTGGCCCAGCCGGGAGCGATGGAGGCGGCCCGGGAACTCGCTTTCATTATTTATCTGGCGGTTCCGGTGGAAGTAGCAGCGGGGCGCTTGGCGCTGAGCGCTGAGCGCTTGGCCCGGCCCCTGCTGGCCCATGGATCCTTGGATGAGCGGCTGAACGTACTAATGAAAGAGCGCGAGCCGTTCTACCGCCTGGCCGATGTGGTGGTTTCCAATGCGGCGGACGATCCTGCCAGCGTTTCCAGGCTCGTGAGCGAGCTGGCCCGCCGGCATGCTGGTTGGTAAGTTATTATACGGCAATGCGTTAGTAAGGCCCGCCTTGCCAAGGCGACGGCGGGCGCGTTTTCTTGCTACCCCGATTGGTTGTACCTCTGACGGCCCCGCGGGGCCAGATTGGTTTCATGGCTAAGAAAAAGTCGGTCAAGCAGGTCGAGACGGTCAAGGCGGTCGAGACGCGAAGGAAGGGCGAAGCCCGTAGGGGCGGGTCTACGACCCGCCCCACCTCTGCCCGCGGGCCGAAGGCCGCCAAGGCAGCCAGGTCCGCCAAGGCAGCGGGGAAGGCCGCCCGCAGCAACGGCACCCCGGTGCGCCCGGGCGACGCGCTGGTCATCGTGGAGTCCCCCACCAAGGCGCGGACCATCGGCAAGTACCTGGGCCGAGGCTACGCGGTGAAGGCCACGGTGGGACACCTGCGCGACCTTCCCACCCGCAAGCTTGGCGTCGAGATCGATGACAAGGGCCGGACCTTCCAGCCCGAGTACGTTACCATCAAGGGCAAGACCCAGACACTGAGCGACATCAAGAAGGCCGCCAGGGAGGCAAGCCAGGTGCTGCTCGCCACCGACCCGGACCGGGAAGGTGAAGCGATCGCGTGGCACGTGGCCACCCAGCTGGACCGCGGCGTGCCCACCCGGCGCATCCTCTTCCACGAGATTACCCGGGATGCCATCCAGGAAGCGCTCCGCTCACCCAGTGACATCGACCAGGCCAAGGTAGACGCCCAGCAGGCGCGGCGAGTGCTGGACCGGCTGGTGGGATACAAGGCGAGTCCCATTCTCTGGAAGACCATCAAGACCGGGCTCTCGGCAGGACGGGTCCAGACGGTTGCGCTTCGGCTCATCGTGGAGCGCGAGCGTGAAATCCGTGCGTTCAAGCCGCAGGAATACTGGACCATCGAGGCCGAGTGCGAGAAGGACGGCCAGCAGTTCGAGGCGTCGCTGCACAAGATCAAGGGCCACAAGCCGGAACTGCACGACGAGAAGGCGGCCAGGGCGGTCGTGAAGGCGGTGAGCGGCAAGCCCTTCATGGTGTCGGGGGTCGAGAAGAAGCAGCGCCGCAAGCGTCCAGGCGCTCCATTCACCACCAGCACACTGCAGCAGGAAGCGGCCAAGAAGCTTGGCTTCTCCAGCCGCCGCACGATGCGCGCGGCGCAGGGGCTCTACGAAGGCGTGGATATCGGTGAAGACGGGCCGACCGGCCTCATCACCTACATGCGTACCGACTCGGTACGCGTGTCGGACCAGGCCATTGCGTCGGCGCGCGGATTTATCGGCAAGGAATACGGCAAGCCCTACCTTCCGGAGTCGCCCAATGTCTACTCGGCCCGGAAGCAGCAGCGGGTGCAGGACGCCCACGAAGCGGTGCGCCCCACCGATGTGATGCGCCGGCCCGAGTCGCTGCAGCGCTTCCTCGAGGCGGACCAGTACAAGCTGTACCAGCTCATCTGGCAGCGCTTCGTGGCCTCGCAGATGATGCCCGCTGTCTACGACATGACCATCGTGGACTTCGAGATCGGCGACTATCTCTTCCGTGCGACCGGGTCGGTGCTGATCTTCGACGGTTACCACCGGGTGTACCTGGAAGGGCGCGAAGCCGAAGAGGGCAAGTCCATGGACGATCTGGCGCCCATCCCGCCGCTGGCGGAAGGCGACACGGTCAAGGTCCTGGCCATAACGCCGTCGCAGCACTTTACCGAGCCGCCGCCCCGGTTCTCCGAGGCGAGCCTGGTGAAGGAGCTCGAGCGGCTCGGCATCGGGCGGCCGTCCACCTACAGCGCCATCGTCTCTACGCTCACCGCGCGCGAATACGCCAAGCTGGAGCAGCGGCGCTTCCATCCCACCGACCTGGGCGAGACGGTCGAGAAGATGATGGTGGCGGAATTCCCCGACATCTTCAACGTGGAATTCACCTCCCGCATGGAAGAGGAGCTGGACCAGATCGAGGAAGAGGGCAAGGACTGGCAGGCGGTGCTGCGCGAATTCTATGGACCGTTCACGCGGTCGCTTGCGGCGGTGGATCTCACGGCGCTCGTGGCCGAGGCGCACGGGCTCGACTCGAAGAAGCTGGAGCAGGAGCGCTGTCCCAAGTGCGGCTCGAAGATCGAGCTTCGCACGGGACGCTTCGGGCCCTATCTGGCGTGCGTGAATTACAAGGAAACCTGCGACTACGTGAAGTCGCTCAAGAAGGACAAGGTGCCCGACCGCCCCAGCGACGAGAAGTGCCATCTCTGCGGTGCGGCCATGGTCATCAAGACCGGGCGCTTTGGCGAATTCCTCGCCTGCACCCGCTATCCCGAGTGCAAGGGCACCCGCTCCATCCCCATCGGGGTCAAGTGCCCCAAGTGCGGCGGCGATATCGCCGAGCGGCGCACCAAGCGGGGCAAGTCGTTCTGGGGCTGCATGCGCTACCCCGACTGCGACTTCTCCACCTGGAACAAGCCGGTCAAGGAGACGTGCCCGGAGTGCGGCTGGGAAGGGATGGAGCGGAAGAAGAGCAAGGCCGAAGGCGAAACGCTCACGTGCATGAAGTGCGGCAACAAAGTGATCGTGGTCGAGCCCGAGGAATCGGCGCTGGCGTGAAGGTCACCGTAGTAGGCGGCGGGCTCGCCGGGAGCGAGGCCGCCTGGGCGCTTGCTGAGCGAGGTGCGGACGTCACGCTCTGCGAAATGCGCCCCGCCGTGCCCACGCCGGCGCACCAGACTGGACGCCTGGCCGAACTGGTGTGCAGCAACACCTTCAAGTCGGTCGACCTCACCAACGCCCACGGCCTCCTCAAGGCGGAACTCCGCGAGCTGGGCTCCGTGCTGCTTCCACTGGCCGACGAGGCCCGGGTGCCCGGGGGCAGCGCACTGGCGGTGGACCGGGAGATCTTCTCCACCCTGGCCGACCAGAAAGTCCGTGCGCATCCCCGCATCACCGTAGAGCAGGGCGAGGTGACATTGCTGCCATCGCCCGGTGTCGTGGCGACCGGCCCGCTCACTTCCGATGCCCTCGCCAGGGCGATTGCCGATCGGCTTGGCCCCGGCGCGCTCGCCTTCTACGATGCCATCGCGCCGATCGTGAGTGGCGACTCGCTCGATCAGGCACGCCTCTTTGCCGCCTCACGCTACGGCAAGGGCGGCGACGATTATCTCAACGCGCCGATGTCGCGGGAGCAGTACGAGGCGTTCATCGACGCGCTCATCGCCGGCGACCAGTTCGCGGGGCACGACTTCGACGGGGTCCAGTACTTCGAGGGCTGCATGCCGGTGGAGGAGATGGCGCGTCGCGGTCGTGACACGCCGCGCTTCGGACCCATGAAGCCCGTCGGGCTCACCGATCCTGCCACCGGACGTGAGGCGTGGGCCGTGCTGCAGCTGCGGCGCGAGGATGCCGCAGGGCAGATGTGGAACCTCGTCGGCTGCCAGACCCGGCTCCGTATTCCGGAGCAGCGGCGGATCTTCTCGATGATTCCCGGTCTCGAGAACGCGGAGTACCTGCGCTATGGCAGCATCCACCGGAACTCCTACCTCAACAGCCCGGCCGCGCTTGGCGCCGCGCTCTCGACGCATGATGACCCGTCGCTCTTCTTCGCGGGCCAGCTCACCGGGGTCGAGGGTTACACCGAGTCATTGGGTACCGGGCTCCTCGCCGGCATCAATCTCGCGCGCGTGCTGGCGGGGAAGTCCGCTGCCGTGCCGCCGCCCACCACCATGCTCGGCGGGCTCTATCGCTACCTGCGCGACGCGGAGCCGTCGCATTTCCAGCCCATGAACGCCAATTTCGGGTTGCTCGATCCGCTGCCGGGGAAGGTGAAGAAGGACCGGAAGCGTGAGCTGCTGGCCGAGCGTGCGCTGGCTGATTTTCGCGCGTGGAAGGCGACCCTGTGAAGCGCAAGGCACCGCGGCCGGAAGTCACCGAATTTCTCGTGCACCTCGAGAAGGAACGCCAGCAGAGTCCCAACACAGTGGCGGCCTACCGGCGCGACCTCACCCAGTTCCAGGAATTCTGCGACCGGCATTACGGCGAGTGGTCCTGGGCCAGTGTTGACCGTCTCGGGATCCGTGGTTTCCTGGCCGACATGCAGCGGCGCGGGCTTGCCAAGCGCTCGGCGGCGCGCGGACTCAGTGCGGTACGAAGTTTTTACCGGTACCTCGCCGATCACCACGATGTGGTGAACCCCGCGCCCCGCGCGGCGCGGGTGCCCAAGCTCGACAAGCGACTGCCGGGCCACCTGGAGCAGGGTCAGGCCACGCGACTCTTCGAATACGCCGAGACCCGTGCGGAGGGGGACGATTTCGAGGCGGTGCGCGACCTCGCCATGCTGGAGCTGTTCTATTCCACCGGCATGCGGTTGTCGGAACTGGCGGGGCTTGACCTGCGCGCGCTCGATCTTCTGTCGGATCAGGCGCGGGTGCTGGGCAAGGGACGCAAGGAGCGGATCGTGCCGGTGGGCTCCAAGGCGGTGCTGGCCCTGCGGCGTTACCTTGCCCTCCGGGAGGAACCGTCGCGGAAGCGCGATGCTGACCGGCAGGCGGTCTTCCTGAGCCGGCGTGGGAAGCGACTCACCCCACGCAGCATCCAGCGCGCCATGCACCGGCTGCTGGACGGGGTGGGCGGGAGCGAGCTGCGCGTCCACTCCTTGCGCCACAGCTTCGCGACCCACATGCTCGATGCGGGCGCCGACCTGCGGGCGGTGCAGGAGCTGCTGGGCCATGCGTCGCTCAGCACCACGCAGATCTACACGCACACGAGTGTCGAGCGCTTGAAGAAAGTCTACCAGCAGGCACACCCGCGGGCCGGGTGAGCGGAGCACGCATGCAGGAGTTTCACGGCACTACGATCATCGCGGTGCGGAAGGATGGCCGCGTGGCCCTCGGGGGCGACGGGCAGGTCACCATCGGCGACACGGTGATGAAGGCGCGGTCGGTCAAGGTGCGCACCCTCAAGAGTGGGCGGGTGCTCGCGGGCTTCGCCGGCTCCGTCGCCGACGCGCTGACGCTCTTCGAGAAGTTCGAGGAGAAGCTGGATCGCTATCCCGGCAACCTGCCGAGGGCGGCGGTGGAGCTGGCCAAGGACTGGCGGAGTGATCGCGTGCTCCGCCGGCTGGACGCCCTGCTCGTGCTCGCCGACACCGAGCATACCTTCGTGGTGAGCGGCAGCGGGGAACTGATCGAGCCCGACGATGGCATCGCCGCCATCGGCTCTGGCGGGAATTTTGCCCTGGCAGCCGCCCGCGCCTTGTTGTCGGTCAACGGGCTCGCCCCGCGCGATATCGTCCAGCGCTCGCTCGAGATCGCGGCGGATATCTGTGTGTTTACGAATCGCCATATTACGGTAGTGGAGCTAGGAGCTGAGAGCTGAGAGCTGAATCGGAGGCATGCGGCATGAGGCGTGGGGCGTGGGGGTCGCGTGTCGCGAGTCGCGGGCCGCGTGCCTCGCTTCGCCCCATGCCTCACATCCCATGCCCCACGCCCTATTCACCATGACCAACCCTGTCCCGGATCCCACTCCCTGGCTCGAAGAGCTTCCCCCGCGGCAGATCGTGGCGGAGCTCGATCGCTACATCGTGGGCCAGGATGCCGCCAAGCGGGCGGTGGCCATTGCCGTGCGCAACCGCTGGCGCCGGGCGCAGACGCCGGAAGAGATCCGCGACGAGATCACGCCCTACAACATCATCATGATCGGCCCCACCGGCGTGGGAAAGACGGAAGTGGCCCGACGGCTGGCTCGCCTTGCAGGCGCACCGTTCCTCAAGGTGGAGGCCTCCAAGTTCACCGAAGTTGGCTACGTGGGGCGCGATGCGGAATCCATGATCCGCGACCTGGTGGACGCCGCCATCAACATGGTGCGCGGCGAGCGCGAGGACGAAGTCTATCCCCAGGCGGAAGCAAGCGCCGAGGAGCGGCTGCTCGACCTCCTGCTGCCGGCGCCGCCGGAACCGCAGGCCGCGCCGGAGCAGGGTCCCGGCTTCGTGGTCGCGCCCGGCGGAACGGCGCGCCGTCCCGAGCCGGAAGACACCAGCCGGGAGCGGACCCGCGAGAAACTCCGCAAGCTGCTGGCTGATGGTGCGCTGGACGAGCGCAAGGTGGACATCGAGGTGATGCCGCAGAATTACCCGATGTTCGAGATGATGCCGCCGCAGGGCATGGAAGGGGTGGACATCAACTTCACCGAGATGCTGCAGGACATGATGCCGCGGCGCAGCAAGCGGCGCACCCTGGGCGTGCCGGAAGCCCGGCGGGTGCTGGTGGACGAGGAACTCAAGAAGCTGGTGGACATGGATGATGTGGTGAACGAGGCGCTCGACCGGGTCGAGAACCACGGCATCATCTTCATCGACGAGATCGACAAGATCGCGGGCGAGCGGTCACAGAGCGGGCCCGATGTCTCGCGCGAAGGGGTCCAGCGCGACCTGCTGCCCATCGTCGAGGGCTCGACGGTGCAGACCCGCTACGGCTACGTGCGGAGCGACCACATCCTCTTCATCGCCGCCGGCGCCTTTCATGTCTCCAAGCCGTCGGACCTCATTCCCGAGCTGCAGGGCCGCTTCCCGATCCGGGTCGAGCTCACGCCGCTGACCGAGGCGGACTTTGTCCGCATCATGACCGAGCCGGAGAACGCCCTCACCCGCCAGTACCAGGCACTGGTTGCGGCCGAGGGGGCCGAGCTGCATTTCACCGATGATGCCATCGTGGAAATTGCCCGGCTGGCCTTTCAGGCCAATGACCGTATGGAGAACATCGGCGCCCGCCGCCTGCACACCGTTCTCGCCACGCTGATGGAGGACACGCTCTTCGACCTGCCCGAGCTGGCCGAAAAGCGCGTGATCTTCGACGCCCAGCGCGTCCGCGACCGCCTCTCGGCCGTGGTGGGGGATGATGATTTGAGGAAGTACATACTGTAGTCGTAGGTCGTACGTCATAAGTCGTACGACCTACGACCTACGACTTACGACTTACGACTTACGACTTATATAACACCCCATACAACACCAACCCCTGCTTCACCGCCGCAGCGATCACCTCGGCCTCGAAGTACGGCATCCCCCCAAGTTTTCCCTTGAGCGGCGTCACGGCGGTGCCGGGGTTGTCGCTGGCTGACATTCCCTTCATCTGGTCCAGGAATCCCGTCGCGATCGCCTC
>DASSTP010000028.1:0-33293 GCA_035707845.1 Gemmatimonadales bacterium
GGCGATCGAGCATGGTGGAAAGGCCCAGTAGCGCTGCGGTCTCCCCGACACGGGCCTGTATCTCGCCGCGGGACATGTGACGCAGCCGGAGTGCGAACGCCATGTTCTCCCGCACGGTCATGTGCGGATAAAGGGCGTAGCTCTGGAAGACCATCGCGATGTCGCGGTCTCGGGCTGCAACATCGTTGGCCACCTGGCCACCGATGCGGAGCGTGCCCCGACTGATCGATTCGAGGCCGGCGATCATGCGCAGCGTCGTGCTCTTCCCGCACCCCGACGGGCCAACGAGCACCAGGAACTCGCCATCGCGGATCTCGAGATCGAGCGCATGAACGGCGACCCGCGGTTTCCCGCGATCGTCATATATTTTCTCCATGCCTTCCAACGTCACGCTCGCCATGTCACTCCGCTGGTCCAATGACCGCTTCCGCTGAATTTCCCGCCGGATTCCTGTGGGGCACCGCGACCGCGGCCTACCAGATCGAGGGGTCGCCGCTCGCCGATGGTGCCGGTCCCAGCATCTGGCACCGCTTTGCCCATACGCCCGGCCGCACCGCCCGGGGCGAAACAGGCGATGTGGCCTGTGACCACTACCATCGCTGGCGCGACGACGTCCGCCTGATGGCCGAGCTGGGCCTCAATGCCTATCGCTTCAGCCTCTCCTGGAGCCGCCTCCTGCCCGCCGGAACCGGCACGGTGAACGCCGGCGGGGTTGGCTTCTACGACCGGCTCATCGACGCGCTGCTGGAACACGGCATCACCCCGCTGGTGACGCTCTACCACTGGGACCTGCCCGCCGCCCTCGACGATCGGGGTGGCTGGCTCAACCGCGACATTGCCGCCTGGTTCGCAGACTACGCCGTGATAGCGTTCCGCGCCTACGGTGACCGGGTCCCTCGCTGGGTCACGCTCAACGAGCCGTGGGTCGTCACTGACGGCGGCTACCTCCACGGTGCGCTGGCGCCGGGCCATTCCAACCTGTACGAATCGCCCATCGCGTCGCACAATCTGCTGCGGGCGCACGGCAGCGCCGTGCAGGCCTACCGGAGCGAAGCCAGCAACGAGATCGGGCTGGTCGTGAACCTCGAGCCCAAGTCGCCGGCCACCAGCAACCCCGCGGACCAGCAGGCCACCCGGCGCGCCGATGCCTACATGAACCGGCAGTACCTGGACCCGGTCTATGTCGGCCGCTATCCCCAGGAGCTGGCCGCGATTTTCGGCGATGCCTGGCCCGACTTTCCGTCCGGCGACTTTCCGCTGATCCAGACGCCGACCGATTTCCTCGGCATCAACTATTACACCCGTGGCGTGAGCCGGCATGATCCCGCCGCCTGGCCCGTCCATGCCAGCAACGTTCGCCTACCGGGCGCCCTCTACACGGAGACGGGCTGGGAAGTGCACCCGGACTCGCTGACCAACGTGCTCACGTGGGTGACCGAACGGTACGGCCGCATGCCCATCTACATCACCGAAAATGGCGCGGCCTTCCCCGATCCACCGACGGCCAGCGGAGAAACGCTGGACGACCCGTTGCGCGTGGCGTACTACCGGTCGCACCTCCTCGCCGCGCGCAATGCGATCGAGCGGGGCGTTGACCTGCGCGGCTACTGCGCGTGGTCCCTGCTCGACAACTTCGAATGGAGTCTCGGCTACTCCAAGCGATTCGGCATCGTGCACGTTGACTATGCCACCCAGAAGCGCACCCCCAAGGCCAGTGCGCGTTTCTATTCGGAGGTGGCGCGCTCCAACGGCGCCAGCCTCACCGATCCGGCCGCGGCACCGTGATGCTGACGTCCGCAGGGGCAGCCGGCAACCTGATTCCACGCGGCGTCACCGGAAGGTCACGGCCTGAGGCGGTCGCCGAGAGCCGCCCCTCCAGCGGCGGCTGGAGATAGAGCGCCTCGGCGTCCTGCGGCACCGACGTGATATGCACCTGGAGGGTCTCGCCCGCCAGCCGTGCGTCGTACTCGATGGCGCCCGCGGCACTCCACGGAACCCGCAGGTGCACGCCCTTGCCCTGCAGCCACTCGCGAGGCACCCCCGCCAGCAGCGTCAGCGAATGGTCACCGGATTCATACACAAAGAGATCAAGCACCGAACGAGTGAAATCGGATGCGACCCAGGTATGCGGCAGGTCGCCGAGGAATTCGGGCGCGCGCGCATCACGCCGGATCACTTCGGGCCACTGACGCCAGCCGGGCGGTCGCTGGTCTCCCAGCAGGTCCGCAACCTGGCGTAGTGCGGCCTCGCGCCAACCCAGGCGGACCTTGGTTCCCACCACTCGCGCCTCGTAGGGCGTGTATGCGGTCCACGCCTTCCCGGCGCGACGATCAGCCAGCACTGAATCGAACTTGCTGAAAGTGCGCTCCACGGCGGCACGCGGCAGCGAATCCAGCAGGTCCACCGGGTCGCCCGCGATGGTCGTGGAGGTCGCGTCGAAGTCCCCCAGCTCAACGGACCCGGGAATGAAATCCAGGTGATGGACGGCCATCGCCCTGCGGACCGAAGCCAGGAGATCACGCCTGAAGCTGTCGGCCACTGCCTGCCAGTGTACGGCGTCACTGAGGCCCAGCCGGCGCGCCGCCTCCGCCGCATCGTCAAAGCCACGCGCGGCCCAGAAATCATCCCAATAAGAATGCTCGGGATGGGCCGAGTACCCCTCGTGACTGATCGACTCGGGCATGAGACCGTAGAACGCGCCGCCCAGTGAATCGATCCACGCTCCGGTCATTCGGCTATGCCGAAGGGAATCCATGTAGCTCGCGGCCGCCGAGATGTGGGGCCAGAGCGCCCGAAGCAGGGCCGTGTCGCCAGTTCGCCTGGCATACTCGGTGGCCAGGTAGATGAATTCACCCTGGCTGTCATTCTCGGGCACGGGATCCGCGCCACGATGATCCACGCAGCAGGGAATCTTGCCGGTCTCGAACTGGAATGGGGCGAACCACTCCAGGAACTCCTTCACCGGCTCCGTGATTCCCAGGCGCAGGAGCGCAGATGAGGTCAGTGCCGCATCCCGGATCCAGGAGCGGGAGTAGGCGCGCGAGCCCGGCTGGATGGCCGCGCTATCGCGATTCACGAGGATGTAGCCCACCGAGGCCCGGATGGTCTGCTCCAGCGCGAGAACGGCCGCCGGGCCGTCGAGCTCGAATCCGCGAGTGCGGCTGGCCCATTGCGACACGGCCTGCTGCCAGGATGCCGTGACGCCAGCGCTGTCGGGCACTCGGCTCGCGGCATGCCAGGGAACTGCCAGCACCACCGTCCGGGACTCGCCCGCACGGAGCTCCATGCGGTACGCCAGCAAGCCGCCGGCAAGACCACGTTCATCCACCACGGTTCGCCGACGCGGGACGTGCCGCTCGGCGAGGTAGCGACTGACGTCGCCCGCATCAACCGAGGAGAACCCCGCCGAGTCAGGCGTGCGAAGCAGGATCACGCGCGCGGAGTCGGCATGGATGGTGTCGCCGATGATCGAAAGCTCACGCACGTGCCCGATGCCGCCAGGGCGATTGAGGAACTGGGAGGGTGGATTGACCTGGAGCGGACGGAGGGCGAGGAGCAGCTCGACCGTCTTTGCCCCACTTCCCGGGTTCGTGAGCCGGTATTGCAGCATGAGCGTCGAGCTGTCAGCGGTACCGGTGGTCCAGGTACTTGCCTCGAGCTCCACCGGCGCATTGCGCCAGCTCACGATCGGCAGCGGGAGGTCCGCCTGGGCCAGCGAGTCATGCAGCGCGACGTTGTGCCAGGTGAACAGCGAGTCGCCCACCTGGAGAAACGGCTCGATGGAGAACCCATCATCCACTTCCACGCGACCACTTTCCTCCACCAGCGCTTCCCTGCTGTCCCGGTCCGCCCCGACCACTGTCCAGAAGCCAAGGGAGCCGGTGAATGAGCGCGGAAAGAGGCCGGGCCTGGCATCACGCGCCATCTGCTCGATCACCCGGTTCGCATCGGCGCCGGCGGCGATGGGCAGCAGCGTGATTTCCCGAAGCCTGGGCCGGCCCGGCCCGGGCTCCGCACGCAGGCGGATCCAGCGACTCTCCTGCGCCCCGGTAAGGAGATAGTCCCGCTGGCCATCCGAACCGGCCATGGAATAGATCTCGTTCCACGTCCTGCCATCGACGGACACGTCCATGGCGTACGACGGCGGCGCGTCGCCGGCCCACGAGATGCGTGCGGCGCCGAAGCCGCGGAGGTGGCCCAGATCGATCACGACGCTTGTCGACTTGCCTGACAGTAGCCAGGACGTGGCAGTGTCGCCATCCATGGCGCGCGCCGCACCAGGCGACGCCGGCACTGATGTAACCCGAACAGGGCGGATGGGAAGCGTCGTGTCAACGGGGGGACGGCTGACAAACATGAGACTGTCAAACCACACGCTTCCCTTGCCGCCCTCGCCTGCGGTCACTGCTATCTCGAGCGCCGCCACGCGGCGCATCGTTCCGCCACCCGCGGGTCCCCAGGCAAAGGAGATATCCCGGTGCGGGATGACGATCTCCCGCCAGCCCGAATCGAACGCGAAGTTGCGCTGGACCGACCACCAGACGTTGTCGCCGCTCTCGTCGAGCAGCTTGAACTCCACATTGTTCCGGGGCAGCGTGCCCCGCAGCTTGAACCGGAAGGCGTAATTCTCCGGCAATGCCAACGACAGCGGGCGATGGATGACGGCGTAGCCTGCACCGCCCCGGTAATCGATGTCCGCGCGGAGCGTCCCGCCATCCGTCTCGAGCGCGATCCCCACACCATCCGACGCGTACGCGGTCCAGGGCGTGACCTGGTCAAACGCATCCAGGAGGCGCGGCGACTGCGCCCGTGCCGAGCTCGCGCCCGCGAGCATCGCGAACGCCAGGGCCCTCCTCATCCCTTGACGCTCCCGATCAGGATGCCCTGCAGGTAGTAGCGCTGGAGGATCAGGAAGAGCACCATCACCGGCAGCACCGTCACCACGGCGCCGGCCATCATCAGCTCGACATCCTGGACGTGCTCGCCGGAGAGGCTGGCGAGCGCCACCGGAAGGGTGTAGTGACGTTCGTCACTCAGCACGATCAGGGGCCAGAGGAAGTCGTTCCACGTGGCCATGAACGTGAAGATGCCGAGGGTCACGAGGATCGGGATGAGGACAGGAAGCACGATCGAGCGGAAGATGCGCCACTCACTGGCGCCGTCGACCCGGGCCGCATCGAGCAGCTCGTCCGGAATGGCGAGCGCGTACTGGCGGATCAGGAAGATCCCGAATACGCTCGCCAACCCCGGGATGATGACGCCGAGGTAGGTGTTGACCAGCCCCATGCCGCGGAGCATGAGGAAGAGCGGCAGCATCGTGACCTGGGCAGGAATCACCAGCAGGCCGAGCATCACGCCGAAGAGCCGCTCACGTCCCCGGAACCGCAACTTGGCAAAGGCGTAGCCCGCCATGCCATTGACCAGGAGCGAGAGCACCGTCACCAGCGTCGCAATCAGGAGGCTGTTGAGGAAGTAGCGACTCATGGCCAGGCGGGCAAAGAGCAGCCGGTACTGCTCCCACGTGGCTGGATGCGGCAGCAGCCGGGGCGGGAGTGAGGTCGCCTGCCCGGTCTGCATGAAGCTGGCCGATACCATCCAGACCAGGGGCCCCAGGGCAAAGACCGCGCCCGTGACCAGCGCGAGATGGAGCAGGATCCGGCGCAGGCGCTGCACTCAGTCCTCCTTCGGCCGGAGGCGGAACTGGACCAGCGTCGCGACCAGCATGATGGCAAAGAGGATGAATGCGATGGCCGCCGCGTTCCCGATGCGCCACCAGCGGAACCCTTCCTCATACATGAACAGCACGACGCTCAGGGTGCTGCGCAGCGGCCCACCCTGGGTCATGACATAGGGCTCGGCGAACAGCTGGAAGTAGCCGATCATGGTCACGATGGCGACGAACAGGAAGGTGGGCGCGAGCATCGGCAGCGTGATATGGCGAAAGCGCTGCCACCACGAGGCTCCGTCGAGCTCGGCGGCATCATACAGATCATCCGGGATGGCCTGCAGCCCCGCGATGAAGATCAGCATGTTGTAGCCGAAATTCTTCCAGACCGCGAGGATGATGATGGCCGGCATGGCCCAGTCGGGGCTGCCCAGCCAGTCCACCCGGCCGATCCCGATCCAGTCGAGAAACTGGTCGATCGGGCCAAAGACGGGATGGTAGAGGTAGCGCCACACGATGGCGACGGCGACGAGCGTCGTGACCACCGGGGCGAAGTACGCACTCCGGAAGAAGCCCTTCCAGCGCGTGAGCCGGCCATTCACCAGCAGCGCGGCAGCCAGCGAGGTGGCCACCGAGAGCGGCCCGCCCACCAGGACGAAGTAGAATGTGTTCCTGAGCGCCGCCCAGAAGACCGGGCTCTCGAACAGATGGAGGTAGTTGTCGATGCCCACGAAGCGCGCCACCGACGGATCGGCGACGGCGTAGACATCGAAATCAGTGAGACTCAAGCCGAAGGCGGCAAGCACGGGCAGCACAAAGAAGGCCGCCAGCAGCACCACGGCCGGCAGCAGGAACCCCCACGCCGCCCGCGCCTGCCGCCGCTCCACGTTCATGGCGCCTCCCACTCCAGCAACTGACCACCACGGTGCTCCAGCAAAGTACGCCGCTTGGCGAGGATCGCATTCACCTGCGCCTCGAGCGTGGCCAGCGCCTGCTGCTCACTCTGGCCGCCGCGCACGGCCCGCTCGCCTGCCTCGGTGATGCGGGTGGCGATGAGCTCCCATTCCGCCACCTTGGGCGTCGGCACCACCCGCTCGAGCTGCTGCCGGAAGGCACCCACCTTGGGGTCGGCGCGCAAGGTGGAGTCCTGCCAGGCCTCTCGCCGGGCCGGGAGGTTGCCGCTCAGGTGGAAGAAGCGCGCCTGCTGGGCCGGTGCTGAGAGAAACCGGATGAGCTCCCACGCTTCCGCCGGATGGGCGGAACGGCGAAAGAGCACCAGGCTCGAGCCGCCTGCGAGCGACACACCGGGGCCATCCGGCCCCGGCATCGGTGCCGTGGCCCAGCGGTCCTGCAGCGAGTCGGGCAGCCGCTTCCGGAATTCATCCAGGTTGTAGGGACCGGTGATGTAGCTCGCGATCATGCCACGGGCAAAATCCTGGTAGAGATTTGCCACTTCGGTGTTGGCCACCTTGGGCGCCAGCGAATCGCGATAGAGGCCGACGTAGAAATGGAATGCGTGAGCAAAGGCGCTGTCGGTGAACGCGCCGTAGCGCCCGCCATCCTTGAGGATGGGCGAGCCGGCCTGGAGCGCCAGCAGCACGGGCTGGGCCCATTCATTGAGCGGCATCAGCAGCGGATAGCCGCGTGGCTTCCCGTCACTGTGCAGGCGCTCCATGACCTGGCGCCAGCCGGCCCAGGTCCCGGGCATCTGCTTCGAACCTGTCCGGGCGAGCAGGTCGGTGCGGTAGAAGATGAGCCGGGTATCGACATACCACGGTATGCCGAAGACCCGGCCCTCGATCACGTTGGTGTCCCAGATCCCAGGAAAGAATCCAGCCGGCGGGACGTCTGGGCTGGCGCGGAGGAGCGAGTCGAGCGGCGCGATCGCGTGCAGGATCGCCAGCTCGGGTACCCACGTGTTCCCCAGCTGGGCCACGTCGGGTGTTGCGTTGCCCACGTACGCCGTGAGGAGCTTTTCGTGCGCGGCGGTCCAGGGAATCTGCTGCAGGTCAACCCGGATGCCCGGATGGGCCCGCTCGAACTCCCGCACCAGCGGTGCCACGACCTCGGCCTCGTGGCCCATGGCCCAGAAGCGGAGCGTGACGGCAGCGTTGTTCCCTGCGCCACCGCAGGCGAGCAGCAGGCAAGTTGCTGCGAGGGCGATCGCTCGCATCACGGGCTGCCGGCCAGCCAGCCGCCCGTGAATCCCGCCCGCTCGAGTCCCCGGCGGATGGCGGGCTGGCGGCGCATCACCTTCCAGACAAACCCCGATCGCAAGTTCTCGGTCATGAGCAGCGTCGGGCCCACATCGATTCCGATGTAGTCGGTGTCGAACCAGCCCACGCCGGGGACAAGTCGCCCCTGCTGCACCGGGGCATCGCCGGGGAACGACTCGTTGTAAGCATCGAGAAAGCCATAGCGCGAGAACAGATTGTCACCCAGGCGCGAGCGCATCGCCATCAGCGTCGGGACCACCACCTCGGGCGCAAAGGCAATCGAACCCCCAGCCGCATGCGGCGTGATGGTGCCGTCGTCCCGCACTTCGGTGTGCGACGCGCCACGCGCCGAGTAGGTCTGAAAGCGGCGCGATTCTCCGTTGTACTGCAGCGTGACATCCGCGGGGCCGTCACACGCGCTCAGGCCCCAGCTCAGGCTGTCGTAGCCCTTCCAGCCCATCGGATTCCGGATGGCGTAGTCGCGCTGGCTCAGGGTGGCCCGGCGCGAATTCTCGAAGTAATCGAGGCCATGTCCGCGCATGTACGCATCCTGGATGCCCCGGAAGTCAATCCAGACATGGGAATACTGGTGGCCAAAGAGAGGCGCGAATCCCACCTGGTCCCTGCCCTCGAAGGCGCCCCATTGATAGCTGGCCGTCCAGGCGGGCCATGCCGACGCGTCGATCGGATGGGTGCGCGACCCGAGCGCCAGCACATAGAGCAGCATTGCCTCGTCGTAGCCCTTCCAGTCATAGGTGTGGAAGCCCTCCTCCGGCGTCCATCCCATGCTCACCAGCGGAGGCCTCGGCTGGATCCAGGTCCAGTCCACCCGATCGTAGAGTGAATCGGCCAGCGTGCGAATCTCGGTCTCACCCGCGTCGGTGCCGTCAAAGTACTGGCCGCAGAACAGCACGCCGAGCAGCAGCAGCGAGGTGTCTATGGTGGACAGTTCGACCTGCTCGAAGCGGGTGCCGGTACCGGGATTGAGGAAGTGATAGAAGAAGCCGTGATAGCCGCCCATGCCGCTGGGCGCATCGCCCTGGGGCAGGTGCCAGAGGAAGCGCAGCGTCGTCAGGACGCGGTCGCGCGCCTGTGCACGGCTGATCCAGCCATGCTCCACCCCCACAGGATACGCCGTGAGCGCAAAGCCGATGGCGGCGATGCTCGAGAACGACTGGGTCGGGGCGCGGTCGGGCGTAAGACCGGTCGCCGGATCGGTCAGTTCCCAGAAATAGTTGAAGCTTCGGTGGGAGAGGGTGTCGAGAAAGGCGTTCTGGGCGGACGTGAGGCCGCTGCTGCCGGCGTCATCCGTGGTTGGCGGGGCACCACATGCGAGAACCGCTGTTGCGGCGAGGGCCAGCGCCAGGAATTGACGGGTCATGAACAGTCTCCTGGCGGTAGCCCGCCGCGGCAAGGGCCGGACGCCGCTGGCAGCGGCGCCCGCCCGGTGAGAGGTCAGAAGTCGAGTTGCATGCCGAGCTGCAGCTTCCTGGGATCACTCACAATGCAGTTGGCCAGGCCGAACCCGGGATCGGGTTCATTGCTGCCGGTGATGATCTGGGTGTTGTAGCAGCCCAGATTCTGGAAATTGAACACGTTGAACACATCGGCCGTCACACCCAGCGTGGCGCCGCCGAAGTTGGGGAAGTCCTTGCGGAGCCGGAGATCCACCCGCTTGTACATGCGCCCGCGGGCCTGGCCGAGAACGACATTGCGCCCGTTGGCATTGGAGACACTGTCAAAGACCTGACCTGACGCAAAGGTAGCCAGGCCGCTGAACTGAATGCCAAACAGGTAGGGCACATCAACGATCCAGTTGGCCACGACGCGGTGTGGCTGGTCGGTGGGCGTCGGATGGCGGGGCTGCAGCGCCACCTGCGGGAAGGAAAAGAGGTCATTGCCTTCGCGCTCGGCCTTGGACAGCGTGTAGTTGATGCCGGCACCCCAGCCGAAGTCGCCGATGCGCCGATACGGCCGGTCGATCTGCAACTGCATCGCGTCATACCAGGTCCGCACGCTGTTGTTCCCGACGAGCACGTTCTGGTACGGAAGGCCGCCGACACTGTTACAGCAGTTGTGGTCGTCATTCAGGGTGACGTTGGCCCATTCGAACGTAAAGCCGTTCCTGCTCCGTGTTCCGGTATAGGCCACCGACCCGTTCCACGTCCCGAAGTTCTGCCGGAATCCGACGTTCCACTGATAGGACTTGGGCGGCTTCATGTCGTTCGGGAGCAGGAACACCTCCTGCGGCGGCGCATGGCCGGAGGCAATGACGCTTTCGAGACCTTCCCGGCTCATGAGCGACGGGTCGAACTTCAGCGTATCCCCGTGTGCCACCGAATCGAAGTTGAAGGTGTACTGCGGGTGCTGCCGCCGATAGGTCTCGTCGATGAAGTTGTTGAAGGGAATGCGGTCATAGAAGATGCCGAAGCCGCCGAAGAGCACGGTATTCCCCGCGTCGTCGATCGCGTAGGAGGCGCCGAGCCGAGGCTGGATCGCGCCGGTGAAGGCCTTGCGATCATTGCCGTCGGTGAAGTACCGCGAGGGATCGATGTCCACGAACAGATCGTTCCGGACTGCCGTCAGCGAATCGACGACGGGCTGCGGTGTCACGTAGTCCAGGTTGTACCCGCCCGATTCGTAGTCCCACCGAACGCCGAGGTTCAGGGTCAGCCGTGAAGTGGGCGACCAGTCATCCTGCGCGTAGACGCCGAACTCGCCGTTGGAGCCCTTGATGTCGCCATCGCCAAAGCCGAACAGCGCCTGGAACGGGGCGGAGAAATCATTGCGGTCGTCGAAAATGAACAGCGGATTCTCGTTGAGCTGCTTGTTCAGGTCATACTTCAGGCGGTCGTAATTCACGCCAATCTTGATGGCATGCTGGCCGTTCCAGCGAAAGCCGGTGTAGGTGAAGTCGTCCCGCAGCGAGAGGCGCCGCTGCGTGATATCCTGCCGGCTGTCCCGTCCGCCGATGCGGCCGATCCCGTTGTACTGCCGGCCGACCACGTCAAAGTTGAACGGCTGCGGATTCCACTGGTACCACTGGTAATTCACGGACGCCTCGTTGACCCAGTCGTTGCCGAAATAGGAATGCTTGATGCCGCCGTTGATGATGTTGTTCCGGAAGTCCTCTCCCGCCTCGAATGCCACATCCGGCCCGGCCCCCTGGTTGCCGAAGCCCCGCTCTTCGGTCTCCTTGCGCCAGTTGCCGTTGATCTCCAGCAGCTGATTGTCACTCATGTTGTAGGTCAGCTTGCCGAAGAACAGGTGTGAGCGAAAGGGGGCGGTATGGACCTCGCCATTGAGCGCCGCCACATCCGCCGGCCAGACGGCGGGATCGCCGTTGAACCGGGTCACCCCATCGCGGTTCTGGTAGTTGCCCTCGTAGGAGGCGAAGACGAACAGCTTGTCGCGGATGATGGGCCCGCCGATGCTCCCGCCGGTCAGGTAGCGGCTGTAGTTGGGCTTCTGGAAATCGGGATTGGAGGCATTGTTGGCACGGGTAAACGTATCCACGGCCACGAAGCCTTCGCTCTGGAACTCCGTGAACACGCTGCCCTGCCAGGTATTGGTACCTGACTTGGTGGCGGCCGTGATCACGGCGCTCGAGGCCTTCTGGTACTCTGCCTTGAAGTTGTTGGTGAGCACCCGGTACTCCTGCACCGCGTTACGCGGGAAGGGATTGCCCCGGCTTGCATCCTGTCCGGCGATACCACCATTGATCACGTCGTTCTTGTAACTGGCGCCGTCGATGAAGACGTTGATGTTCTCCGCGGGAAGGGCGCCGGACGCGAACGTCTTGCTCGTGCCATCAACCCGGTCCTCGGTCACCTGGACACCCGGGGCCAAGGCGGCGAGGTCCAGGAAGTTGCGGCTGGGCGACGGCAACGCCTCGATCTGCTGCGGCGTGACGTTGGTGGCGATCTCCGACGTCTTCATTTCCGTGGCTGGCGCGCTCACCACCGTGATCTCTTCCAGCTGCACGGTGGTGGCCGCGAGGCGGAAGTTGAGCGTCAGCGTCTGGCCGATCTGCAGCCGCAGTTGCCGGGCCTCCGGTGCGTAGCCAATGCCACGCGCCTCCACCCGGTATTCGCCTGGCTGAAGGCTCGCCAGCACATACTGACCTCGCGCATCGGCGGTGGCCATGCGGCGGATGCCGGTGGCCTGCGCGATGGCAGTCACCTGGGCATCACTGATGGGAGTACCGCTCGAATCGGTCAGGAAGCCGGTGATCCGGCCCGTGGATGTCTGGGCGCGAAGCGTCGGCGCCACGAGGAGCGCTCCGATCATGCCGAGTGCGATGAGACACGTGGTCGTGCGGACCAATGGCGGGGATCTCATGACGGTTCCTCCGAAGAACGGGGTGCAACGTCAGCCCGGCTGCCACAGGAGCGCCGGATGACCAGGGACGTGGGTACGACACTGCGGAATGCCTGATTACGGTCCGGCGACTGCAGCAACAGGAAGAGGCGCTCGGCGGCGCGAGCCCCGAGCGCGCTGATGTCCACTCGAACGGTGGTGAGCGGCGGCTCAAGGTATTGCGCCGTGGGAATGTCATCGAAGCCGGCCACGGCGATGTCGCCGGGGATCTCGAGGCCCGCGCTGCGGAGGGCGCTCATGGCGCCAAGGGCCATGGAGTCATTGAGCGCAAAGACCGCGGTGGGCCGGGGTGCCATGGCGGCGAGCCGCACGCCCGCGGCATAACCCGATTCCTCGGTAAAATCCCCCGCCAGCTCGAGCGCCGGGTCGGGCGCGATGCCAGCCTCCCGGAGTGCGGTCCGGAACCCTTCGAGGCGCTCCTGCACATCGAGGTTCTCGCTCCCACCGGTGATGACCGCGATCCGGCGATGCCCCAGGAAGAGCAGGTGGCGGCCCATGGCCAGCGCGCCCGCATGATTGGCCACCATGATGGCATCGACACCCGAGCCGTTGGCACCGGCGCCGATCCGCACCACCGGCAGGCGCCCGACCAGCGGCTGCATGGCCGGATGCGGCTCGGTGGTCAGCACCAGCAGGCCGTCCACCCGGCCTCGCATCAGCTGCAGCGCCGCCCGCACTTCCTCGGCGCTCGAGTGGGAGCTGGACACCAGGATGTGGTAGCCCCGGGAGCGCGCCGACATGTCCACCCCGCGGATGATCTCGGAGAAGAACTCGCCGTGCAGATCGGGCAGGATGACGCCGATGGTGGAGGTGCGGCGAGTGATGAGGCTGCGCGCGGTGGCGTGGGGGACATACCCGAGCCTGGTGCCGACGCGCTGCACGTGGGCGCGCGTCTCGTCGGCGACCGAGAGAGCATCGTTGTAGACGCGGGAGACCGTCGCGATGGAGACCCCGGCCTCACGCGCCACATCCTTGATGGTGACCATGCCGGCCCCGTCAGGATCGGGAGGAGCGATCGATGTAAACGTTTACATGGCAGGGCGGGATGTCAAGAGAGGGACTAGGGGTCAGGGACTAGGGACGAGGGGTCAGGGAGTCAGGGAGTCAGGGAGTCAGGGGCGGAGAGTAGGCACTCACGTCGCCGAGGACCAGCGATCAGCAGCAGGCAGCACCCAGCGATCAGCAGCGGCCAGCGGCCAGCAGCGCTCAGCGCTGAGCGTTCAGCGCCTGCCGCGCCCACTCCACGATCCGCTCCACCTGCTCGTCGAAGGTCAGGGCAGAGGTGTCCAGCAGGCGGGCATCACCGGCTTGGCGAAGCGGCGCGACGGCGCGGGTGCTGTCGGCCTGGTCGCGGGCGGCGAGCAAGGCCGCCTCTCGTTCGACCTCGGCCTCGGAACCACCTTCACCGCGCTGCCTAACTCGCCGCTGAGCACGTACTTCAGGACTTGCGGTGAGAAATACCTTGAGGTCAGCTTCGGGAAAGACGATGGTGCCAATGTCCCGGCCATCCACCACCACATCGCGCCCCACGCGCACCAGTTCACGCAGATGGGCGTTCACCCACTCGCGCACCTGCGGGTCGGCGCTGACCTCACTGACGTGACGGGTGACCTCGGGCAGCCGGATCACGTCGTCCACTGGATCGCCTTCGAGGTAGGCGGCAAAGCCGGCCCCGTCCGGATGCAGCACCAGCCCGCGCTCCTCGGCCGTCCTGAGGATCGCTTCGGGGCCGAGCGCCAGGACGCTCGCGTGCACCTCCCCGCCGC
This sequence comes from Gemmatimonadales bacterium, assembly GCA_035707845.1. Classification (GTDB taxonomy): domain Bacteria; phylum Gemmatimonadota; class Gemmatimonadetes; order Gemmatimonadales; family GWC2-71-9; genus CAMLHP01. The sequence goes on from DASSTP010000028.1 coordinate 14,028, forward strand.
GTCGCATCGCCTCCCGCAGCGCCACCAGCGTCACGCCCCGGTACAATGCGCCGGAGTCGAGGTGGGCAAAGCCGAGCCGCTGCGCCACGGCGCGGGCAGTGCTCGACTTGCCCGAGGCGGACGGGCCATCGATCGCGATCACGGCGCCAGTCCGGGTCATCGCGGCCCCAGGATGGACACGAGCACCCGCTCGAAGCGCGGGAAGCTGACGTCGGCGCATTTCATGTCATCAATACGGACCTGTGCTCCCGCCACCGTGCCGAGCACCCGGAAGGCCATCGCGATCCGGTGATCGCCGTCGGTCCGGACCCGGCCGCGGGGCGGAGTGGCGGTGCCCTCGATCACGAGGTCGTCGCCGTCAACCTGGGCCCGCTGCCCCAGGGCGGTGAGGTTCGACGCCAGCAGGCCGAGGCGGTCGCTCTCCTTTACCCGAAGCTCGCCCACGGAGCAGAACCGCGTCTCTCCGCGCGCACGCGCCGCGAGCACGGCCAGCATCGGCACCTCGTCCACCAGGCCGGGAATCTCGCTCGCGGAGACCACGGTGCCACTGAGCGCTGCCGGCGAAACCAGGAGTGTACCGACTGGTTCACCCATCTGCTCGCGTTGGTCCTCGACCGGAATGGCCGCCCCCATGCGCTCGAGGACCGACAGGAATCCGGTCCTGGTCGGGTTGAGTCCTACGCCGGGCAGGGTAAGCGTGCCGCCGTCCGCCAGCACGGCCGCGCCCACCAGAAATGCAGCCGAAGATGGATCCGCTGGCACGTCGAACTCGAAGGGCCGGAAGGTTCCGCCCGCCCTGAACTCGATTCGGCCCGCGCTGGTGCGCACATCAAAGCCAAGCGCACGCAGCATGCGCTCGGTGTGGTCGCGCGAGAGGCCGCCCGGTTCCCGAAGCGAGACATCGACGCCGCCGCACGCGCCAGCGAGGAGGAGCGCGCTCTTCACCTGGGCACTCGAAACCGGGAGATCATAGCGCAAGGCCCTGAGCCGCCCCCCGGTCAGCCGGAACGGCAGCCGATCGGCGTCGGCTGGGTCGAAGCGCGCTCCCATCTGGCCCAGCGGGACTGTGATTCGGCGCATCGGCCGCCGCCGCAGTGACGCGTCGCCGGTGAGGCGGACGGCCAGCGGCTGGGCTGCCAGGATGCCGGCCATCAGCCGGGCGGTGGTTCCCGCATTGCCGCAGTGCAGCGTCTCGCCGGGTCGGCGCAGGCGGCCCCGCACCCGGATGCGGACCTCGGCGCCCGGCCGGAGCGGCGACACGTCGGCGCCGAGCTGCCGCAGGACCCGGGCACTGGAGCGGGCATCGAGCGAGGTGAGGGCTCCCCGCACTACGCTCTCACCGGCCGCCAGGGCGGCCAGCATCAGTGCGCGATGCGTAATACTCTTGTCACCCGGGACGCGAACACTGCCACCGACGTACATAGGCCTGCCGGGAGGGGGATCTGGGGCATCGGCGTTGCCGATGGACTGGCAGGATTGTAGTTATTGACTGCCGCCCTAACAACGGAGCCCGGTCTGGCCACCATCCTGATCGTCGAGGACAGCCCCGATAACATGAAGCTGTTCTCCACCCTGCTGACGCTGCGCGGCCACCACGTCGTCGGGCTGTCGGGCGGCGAGGGCCTGTTCGAGGCGCTGGAGCGCACGGCGCCCGACCTTGTGCTGATGGACATCCAGCTCCCCGGCCGGGACGGTTTTGCGCTGCTGCAGGATATTCGGGCCTCGGGCCATCGGGACCGGCGAGTCATCGCGCTGACAGCGCATGCCATGAGCGGCGACCGTGAGCGCGCCCTCGCCGCGGGCTTCAGTGGCTATATCACGAAACCGATCGATATTCGCACCTTTCCTGCCGAGGTTGAAGCCGCCTTGCCGTCCGGAGGGTCTTCGCATGCCCCCTGAACCGTCAGCCGAGAAGCGCGCGCTGCTGGAGGCCTACGAGGCCGCGCTCCAGCAACCGTCCCGTTTCGCGAGCGGGCCCTCGCCGAAGCGCCCCTTCGGCTTCCTGACCGTCATCAGCGTGCTGGCGCTCGTGGCCATCGGCGCCTGGCTCTTTGCGAAGCGCCCCGACTGGGTGTTTGCGCGGGGCCGGCCGCCCCAGTCAGCAGCTATCCGCGAGGCGAGCCTCCGGCTCGCGATGGCCGCGCAATACGAGCGCATCGAACGGTTCCGCGACAGCGCAGGGCACCTGCCCACGCGGCTCGCCGACCTGGGCCAGGTGACCGGCAACCTGACGTATACCACCACGCAGTTCGGGGGGTTCGTGCTGGAGGGCGCCGATTCGACGCTGCAGCTCACGCTTCGGTCGGATGATTCCCTGCGCACGTTCGTGGGGAACAGTTATGAAGTCGTCAGCCGGCGGGGGGCACCATGACTCGGCGCGGCTACACCATCATCGAGCTCCTGATGGTCATGATCGTGATCGGCATTCTCGCCGCCCTCGGCATCCTGCGCTATATCGACCTGCGCCAGCATGCGGAAGTGGCAAGCATCGTGAGCGACCTCAACAATGTCCGGCTGGGCGCCTACAACTACTGGGCCGACAAGAACGCATTCCCGCCCGATGCGGCGCCGGGGCTGATGCCCGCCGGCATGGAGCCGTACATGCGCGCCGGTTTCCGTTTCGATGATTCGAATTACACGCTTGACTGGGAAAATTTCCAGGGGCCGGGCGGTTCGAGCGGGGGTGGCGGGATGCAGGTGGGGGTCGTGGTGACGGCTCCCAGCAGCCACCTGCTGGACCTGCTCGCGCGCCGCACCGGCGGGAGCCTGCCCTTCTTCATCTCGGGATCGAGCGTGACGTTCATCCTGGTGGGACCGGATGGGGCTATGTAGGGCATGGGGCGTGGGGCATGGGGCGTGGGGCATGGGGCGTGGGGCGTGAGGAGTCGCGAGTCGCGCGTCCTCCCAAGCCCCACGCCTCACGCCCCAGGCCCGACGGCCCTTGGTTCCACCACCACCAACCCATACGCCGCAACGCGGCACTCGCCTCGTTCCACTGCCAGCACCGGCTCGGCTGATGACAATGCCACCGTCCACTCTCCCGGTGGCAGCGCGAAGCGCACAGGCGCCGCGCCTCCATTGAGGAGGATCAGCAGCAAGTCGGAGCCGTTTTCACGGAGCTGAAGTCCAAGGGCATGCAGGTTGGCGGCATGCCAGTCATCCTCGGTCATGACGGCGCCATCCGCACGAAGCCAGATAGCCACCGTCCCCGCATCCGCCGAGGGCGGCGCCAGGAATGCCATCCGCCGGAGTACTGGATGTCGACGGCGCAGGGCGGCCGCTTGCGCCATGAACTGGAGCATGGCCCGCTCGCGGTCGCCGAGGTCCCACTTGAGCCAGGTCAGCGGGCCGTCGTGGCAGTAGGCGTTGTTGTTGCCGAGCTGGCTGCGCAGCAGCTCGTCGCCATGGCCGATCATCGGCAGGCCCTGGGAGACCAGCACCGTGGCGATCATGGCGCGCGCCACCCGGTCGCGCATGGCCTGGATGGCGGGATCGCCCGTTTCGCCCTCTACACCCCAGTTCCGGCTCCAGTTGGTGGCGTGGCCATCGCGGTTTGCTTCCCCGTTTGCCTCGTTGTGACGATGCTCGTAGCGCACCAGGTCGGCCAGGGTGAATCCATCATGGCAGGAAACAAAATTGACGCTCGCGTGGGGACCGCGGCCATCGCTGCCGAAGAGGTCGCTGCTCCCAGCCAGCGCCGTGGCCAGGCCAGCCACCTCGTTCGCCGCGCCACGCCAGAAGCGGCGCACCGTATCACGGTAGCGGTCATTCCATTCGGACCATCGGGCCGGGAAGTGGCCCAGCTGGTAACCATGCCGCCCCACGTCCCAGGGTTCGGCGATCAGCTTGGCATGGGCAAGCACGGGATCGTCAGCGATGGCCTGGAACAGGGTTGGAAGGGTATCGGGAAAGACGCCGCCGCGCGCGAGCGCCGGGGCCAGGTCGAAGCGGAACCCGTCCACGTGCATCTCCGTCACCCAGTAGCGCAGTGAATCGAAGAGCAGCGCGCGTCCCGGCGTGTTCACCATATCCAGGGTGTTGCCGCATCCGGTCACGTCGAGGTAGCCCGCCGGCGCGTCCGCCGCCGAGACGTACCAGGCCGCATTGTCCAGCCCGCGGAAGCTGAGCGTCGGACCATCGACATCAATCTCCGCGCTGTGGTTGTACACCACATCCAGCAGGACCTCGATACCGGCGGCGTGCAGCCGACGAACCATCTCACGAAACTCGGCGACCTGGCCGCCCCGAGCAGTGGTGGCGAACCGCGCATCGGGCGCAAAGAACGCGGCGGTCGAATAGCCCCAGTAGTTGGTGAGGCCGAGGCGGGCGAGGCGGGCATCGTCGGCGGCATGCATGATGGGCAGCAACTCGACCGCCGTGACACCCAGGGTACGCAGGTGCTGCAGTACCGGCTCGGAGGCGAATCCGAGAAACGTTCCCCGAAGCCGTGCTGGCACGTCCGGGTGCTGCATGGTCATGCCCCGCACGTGACATTCGTAGATCAGCGAGTCTTCGATGGGAATGCGCGGCGCGGTATCGCCCTGCCAGTCGAAGCCCGCCGACACGACCACGGACCGGGGCAGGTGCGGCGCGCTGTCGCTGGGGTCGGCCACGTCGGGCTCGCCGGGCCGGTGATCACAGAGCGACGGGTGCCAGGGAATCGGCCCGCTGATGGCCCGCGCATACGGGTCGAGCAGCAGCTTGGCGGCATTGAACCGGTGACCCTCCTGGGGACTCCAGGGCCCATGGGCGCGGAAGCCATAGAGCTGGCCCGAACCCGCGCCCGCCACGTGGCAGTGCCAGAGCCCAGTTCCGTCCGGTTCCATGGGGACCTGCCGCTCCCCTGCGCCGTCGTCATCGAACAGGCAGAGCTCCACCTGTTCGGCGCGGCTGCTGGTCACGACGAATCGGGTACCGTCGGCGTCCAGGTGAGCGCCCGGCTCCGGAGTGGGCGGCGTCAGTGCCGCCAACGCTGCGGTGTCCATGGGCGAAGTGTAGCAGGAGCCGCCGCGCGCTTCACGGTTGCGCCATCGGCCGGTTTCGTGTAGCCGTTCCGAATGACCGACACCGCTCCGGCTGCGCCCGCGCTCCTGCACCACGCCGCCTTCGGCAACGGCCGTGTCCTGGCGCTGGTGGCGTCCACCAGTGCCATTGAATGGCTCTGCCTTCCCCGCTTCGACTCGCCCTCGGTCTTTGGCCGGCTGCTGGACCGTGACAAGGGTGGAACCTTCCGGATCCTGCATGCCTCGGGCGAGCTCAGCGGCAAGATGGGCTACCTGCCCAACACCAATGTGGTCCGGACCGAATTTCACGCGGACGACGGCAGCTGGGAGGTGATCGACTTCGCCCCCCGGATACCCTACGGGCTCGGCGTGAAGGTGCCGATCGAGATAGTCCGGATGGTGCGGCCGCTCGAGGGGGAACCGAGACTGGTGGTGGACTTCGATCCCCGGCCCGACTACGCCCGGGTCGAGCCACGGTTTCGCGAGACGGTCATGGGACTGGAGGTGAGCGGTGCACCGGTGCCGCTCCATTTCTCCACCAGCCTGCCGATCCCCTACATCACGGGACGGCGCCAGTTCGTGCTCACGCGCCCGCACTACTTCATCATGAGCTACGGCCCGCGGGAGCATTCGCCCACGATGGCGAGCGCCCAGCATGACCAGGATCGCACCATTGCCGGCTGGCGGGCCTGGTGCCGGAGCTGCGCGCTGCCGTCATTCGGGACCGAGCTGGTGCTTCGCTCAGCGCTGGTCCTCAAGCTCCATGCGTACCATGACACGGGCGCCGTGATCGCCGCCGCCACGACCAGCATCCCGGAGGCGATGGGTACCCAGCGCACCTGGGACTACCGCTTCTGCTGGCTGCGCGATGCGGCATTCACTGTGGAGGCGCTCCGGCGCCTGGGGCAGATCTGGGAGGGCGAGCAGTTCGTGCGCTACCTGCGCGACGTGACGGAGGCGGGCCCGCTCCAGCCGGTCTACGGCATTGACGGCGAGCGGAACCTCGAGGAGTACATGCTGCCGCACCTCGCGGGGTTTGCCGGCAACGGCTTCGTGCGCATCGGGAATGCGGCGTACTTCCAGCGGCAGAACGACATCTGGGGCGAGATCATCCTCTGCCTCGAGACGCTGCTGACCGACCCGCGCATCGTGCACGAGGAACCGAACGGCTATTACCCGCTCATCCGCCGGCTGGTGGAAGATGCCATCGAGGCGGCGCCGAAACCCGACACCAGCATCTGGGAATTCCGCAGCATCCTCCGGAATTACACCTTCTCACGCGCCATGTGCTGGGTGGCCATCCATCGCGGGGCCCGCCTGGCCCGACGCTTCGGCGACGCCCGCACCGCCGCGCGCTGGGAGCGCATCGCCGAGCGCGAACGGACCATCGTACTGGACCAGGGCTACAGCACCGAGGCGGGATACTTCACCCAGGCCCTCGACGGGGTGCATGCCGACGCCGCCAACCTCCTGCTTCCCACGATCGGCCTGCTCGACGGCCATGATCCCCGCTTCGTCTCCACCGTCAATGCCTACGAGCACATGCTGGTGGAGAACGGGCTCATGCTGCGCTACAAGAATCCCGATGACTTCGGCCAGACGACCAGTGCGTTCACCATCTGCAGCTTCTGGTGGGCCGAGGCGCTGGCGCTCATGGGCCGGCTGGACGACGCCATCCGGGTCTTTGACCGGGTGGCCGCGTTTGCCAACCCGGTGGGGCTGTTCTCCGAGGACATCGAGCCGCTGAGCGGCGAACTGCTGGGCAATTTCCCCCAGGCGTACACCCATGTGGGCCTCATTCACGCCGCCATGACGATCGGCGAGATGCTGGATGCCCGGGACGGCCGCGTGCGGGCCTGGACCTAGCGATGGCAAGGACCCTCCTCGTCTCCAACCGGCTGCCGGTGACCGCCCGCGTGGAAGGCGGCGAGCTCAAGGTGGAGCGGAGCGTGGGCGGGCTCACCACGGCCTTGTCCGGCTCCAAGCGATCCACCAACACGCTCTGGATCGGCTGGCCCGGCCCGGTGTCCGAGATTCCACGCGCCGTGCGCAACCAGCTGGAGAGCCGGCTGGACGCCATCGGGTGCGTACCGGTCGGGCTGACCCAGCGCGAGGTGCGGGAATACTACGAGGACGTCTCCAACGGGGTCCTCTGGCCCCTGCTCCACTACCAGGCCGACCGGGTGCCACTCGCTCCCCGGCACTGGAGCACGTACGTGGCCGTCAACGGCCGCTTCGCCGACGTGGTGGCGCAGCACTGGCAGAAGGGCGACGACATCTGGGTGCATGACTACCAGCTCATGCTGCTGCCGGCGCTGCTGCGGCAGCGGCTGCCGCTGGCACGCATCGGCTTCTTCCTCCACATCCCCTTCCCGGCACTGGAGATCTTCCGCATCCTCCCCTGGCGCACCGAGGTGCTCGACGGACTGCTCGGCGCCGACCTCATCGGATTTCACACCCGGAGCTATGCCCGCCACTTTCGCGATGCGGCGCTGGCGCTGACCCGCGCCACCGAGGCGCGCGAGGCGGACCAGCTGCGCTTCGCGGGACGTAACGTGCACGTGGGCGCGTATCCCATCGGCATCGACGCACGGGAGTTCGAGCGGCGCGCCAACCAGCCCGATGTCAACCAGCTGGTCAGCCGGCTGAAGGCCTCGCCGGAAGAGAAGCTGATCGCGGGTGTGGACCGGCTGGACTACACCAAGGGCATTCCCCACCGCCTCCTGGCGTTCCAGCGGCTGCTGGAGGATGATCCCGAGCTGCGCGGCACGGTGCGCCTCATCCAGGTCGTCGTGCCGTCGCGGACCGGCGTGCGCAGCTACCGAGACTTTCGCACCGAGCTCGAGGCGCTGATCGGCCACATCAACGGCACCTTCGGCACGCCATCCTGGACTCCCGTCACCTACCAATACCGCGCACTCGACCGGAGCGAACTCCTCGCCCTCTACCGGGCCGCCGACGTGATGTTCGTGACACCGGTGCGCGACGGCATGAACCTCGTCGCCAAGGAGTATGTGGCGGTCCGGTCGGACGTGGACGGCGTGCTGGTCCTCTCGGAATTCGCCGGGGCGGCGGAAGACCTGCAGGAAGCGCTGCTGGTGAATCCATTCAACGTGGAGCGCACGGCGCGGACGCTGGAACAGGCACTTGCGATGTCGCCGGATCAGCAGCGGGTGCGCATGGCGGCGCTCCGGCGTCGCGTCTTCGCCGCGGACGCCGCCCGCTGGGCCAACCGGTTCCTCAGCAAGCTGCATGCGGTCCGGAGCGACCGGGATACCAACGAGGTCGAAGTCCCGCTGTCGACCGAGGACGAGCTCGCGCAGCTGGCCCGCCGCATCCGGCGCGCGCCCGCCCGGCTCTTCCTGCTCGACTATGACGGCACGCTCGTGCGCTTCACCAACGCTCCCGCCGAGGCACGACCGGACGCCAGGCTGCTGGATCTGCTGGGCCGGCTGGCGGAGATGCCTGAGACGGAGGTGCACGTTGTCAGCGGACGCTCGCACGAGTCGCTGGACGAATGGCTTGGTCACCTCGACATCGGCCTGCACGCTGAACACGGGCTCTGGTCCCGGGCACCCCATGCCGCGCGCTGGAAGCGCCAGCGGGTGGAACGCTCGGCGTCCTACGATGAATTCATGCGGCGGCTGGATGAGCACACCGAGCGGGCGCCGGGTGCGCTGGTGGAGGAGAAATCGGCCGGGCTGGCCTGGCACTACCGCATGGCCAACGAGCGGCTGGGCGCACGCGAGGCGGCGCGCCTCATCCGCGAGCTGACGCCGCTGGCCGAGCGGCATGGGCTCGAGGTGCTGTCGGGAAACAAGGTGGTGGAGATCCGGCCCGCGACGGTCAACAAGGGCGTGATCGTGACAACGGTGGCTGCGGGCCTGCCCAGGGACGCGGTAATCGTGGCCATGGGTGATGACCGGACCGACGAGGATCTCTTTGCCGCGCTCCCCACGGGCGCCATTGCCGTGCATGTCGGCCCGACGCCAAGCCGCGCGCGGTATCGCGTGCGGGATGTCAGGGCAGCTCGCGCGTGGCTGGAGGAAGTCGTAAGTCGTACGTCGTAAGTCGTACGACTCAGGACTCTCCTTCTCTCCCCCGCCTTCCACTCCCCGAGGGGGACCCGCCCCGGAACTCGAAATGCTCGGTCGGAATGGCACGGGCAGGAGGCGCGAGGGGATCCGCACCACCGAGCGTGCGCTGGCGGGTGAGCAGATACGCCGCGATACTGGCAGCGGGATGCCAGACCCCGGGCACCAGGCCCGGATATTGATCCGCAAACTCCGGCTTCAATCGCGCTTCTCTGGGCGGCGGTGCCATTGGCGCCTCTTGCGTGGGCGGTTCACGGCGTACTGCATGCCCGGAGCAGGACTCGAACCTGCATGCCCTCGCGGGCCTGGGATTTTAAGTCCCATGCGTCTACCGGTTTCGCCATCCGGGCGGTGAGGGAATATAGGGCGTGGGGCGTGGGGCGTGGGGCGTGGGGCATGCGGCACGGGGCATGGGGCGCAGGGCGCACAGCGCATGGCGCTTAGCGCTCGAGCCGCACTCCCCCGCCGGCGCGCGTCACCCACATCTTCGGCGCCGCGCCGAACTTGCGTTCGAAGCGCTCCGAGACCGCCGAGCGAACCTGCTGCATCGCGGCGTCCGCCGCCAGCACCAGCACCGCGCCTCCCCACCCTGCGCCCGTGAGCCGGGCGCCCCAGGCACCGGCCTCCACCGCCCATCCGACGATCGCATCGGCTTCGACGCAGCTCGAGGCGAAATCATCGCGCAGGGAGGCATGCCCCTCGGACAGCAGTGCCCCGAGCCGGGCGAGGCGGTGCTGGCTCAGCGCCGCCGCGGCCTGATGTACCCGGCGCGTCTCGGAGACCACGTGCCGCACCCGCCGGAAGAGCGTCTGTGGCAGGCTGCTCGCGATGCGCGGCAGCTGCGCTGCATCGAGCTGGGCCAGCGCATTGAGCTGGGGCATGGTGCGGCGCAGCGCGGACAGCGCATCCTGGCATTCCGCATGCCGCTCGTTGAGCGCGCCGCCGGTGAGCCGGTGTGACCGGCCGGTGTCCAGCATGAGGACGTTGCGGGCAAAGGGCAGCTGTCGCCGCGCGCCGGTGGCCGTCTCGAACAGCAGGGCGTGGTCCTTCCGCCCAAACACCGCGATGGTCTGGTCCATGCGGCCGCACTGCACGCCGACCTCGTCGTGCTCAGCCCGGTAGGCAAGCTCGGCCATCCCGACACGCGTGATCCGCACGCCGGCGTGCGCCGCGAGCGCGCGCACGACCGCCACGCAGAGCGCCGCCGAGGAGGAGAGACCTGCCCCCACCGGCACCGTGCTGGCCACCGCAACGCGCAGACTGGTGGGCAGGCTGATGCCGCGCGCGCGAAAGGTGCGAGCCACGGCTGCCAGGTACGCCATCCAGCCTCTGGGCAGGCGGCCGCCTGGGTCGAAGGTGCGCCCTCGCCCATCCAGCGAGGACACCGCTTCCCAGCCGTGACTGGTTCCGGGCCCCATGGCCACCCAGGTGCGGTGCTCGATCGCAAAGGGCAGCACCGGGCCGCCGTTGTAATCGGTATGTTCGCCGATGAGATTGGCGCGGCCCGGTGCGGAGGCAACAACAGCGGGCGCAGCGGACCAGCGTGCAGCAAAGAGGCCGGAGGCCGGATTGGTCACGAGCGTCCGGAGAGTTTCCGGGCGTCGGTGAGCAGCGCCTGCGCGTGGCGGCGCGCGGTGTCGCCCTCGGCATCGCCGAGCATGCGGGCCAGCTCGGCGACGCGATCCTCTCCATGCAGGCGCGCCACGTCGCTCGTGGCGACGCCGCCTCGCGGCTCCTTGCTTACCACGAGGTGCCGGTCGCCGCGCGCGGCAATCTGGGGAAGATGGGTTATCACCAGCACCTGGCGTCGTTCGCCCAGCTCAGCGAGCGCGGCGCCGACCTGGGCGCCGACCTCACCTCCGATGCCCTGGTCCACTTCGTCGAAGACCAGCGTGGGCACGCGGTCATGATGTGCCAGCACGACCTTGAGCGCGAGCATCAGCCGGGAGAGTTCACCGCCCGATGCCGAGCGGGCAAGCGGGCGTGCGTCGAGGCCCTGATTCAGCTGGGCGTGGAACTCCACCGCTTCGGACCCGTTCGCACCGGGAGTGGGCTGCGGGGCCAGCTGCACCGTCACCTTCCCGCCCTTCAGCCCCAGCCTGGGAAGCAGCCGGGAGACGGCACGGCCCAGGCGCTCGGCACCATCGGCGCGCTTTGCACTGAGCGCAGCTGCGGCCGCCTGAAGCGCCTGCTCCGCGGCATTACGACGCGCCGCGAGGGACCGGAGGTCCACATCCGCGGTGTCGAGGAGGTCGAGTTCGGACGCCGCTTCAGCACGCGTTTGCCGGACGGCATCGAGCGTTGCCCCGTACTTCTGCTGCAGCGTGGCCAGCAGGTCACGACGACGCTCCACCTGGTCGAGCCGGGCGGGATCTTCCTGGACTTCGTTCGTGTAGGCGGATGCCAGGCGTCCCAGCTCCCGCACGTTGTCAAAGGCGGCATCGAGCAGCGCTCGCCATTCCGTCACTGACGGATCGCTGCGCTCGAGCTGCGCCAGTGCCCGTTCCGCCTCGCCCAGGGCATGGGAGGCACTGGTCTCGCCTTCATCCACCGCGTCCAGCACCCGCCGGGCAAATTCGCTGAGGGCGCCGGCCTGTGACAGCCGCCGAGCCTCGAGCGTGAGCGTCTCGTCCTCGCCCCGCACGAGGCGGGCAGCGTCTATTTCATTCACGACGTGCCGCAGGTAGTCCGCGCGGCGGCGGACTTCGTCCCTTCGCTGCACCAGCGTCTGCTCGCTCGCGCGCAGCTCGGCCAGTGCAGCATGCGCCGCACGCACGGCCTCCGCTTCGCCGTCCGCACCTGCCCACGCGTCGAGGATCTGCCGCTGCTCCGCGGGCTTGAGCAGCGACTGGGTCTCATGCTGGCCGTGCAGGTCCACCAGCAGTTCACCGACGCTGGCCAGCGTGCTCATGGTGCAGGGGCTGCCGTTGATCCACGCGCGCGAGCGGCCCTCGGCCGTCACCTCGCGCCGGATGATCAGGTGATCGTCGTCCATGTCGAGGCCAAGCGCCTCGAGATGACGAAGCACTGCGGGGCCGGCGCCGTCCACGACGCCCTCGACCACCGCCTTGCGGGCCCCGGCGCGGACGACGGCGCTGTCAGCGCGCTCACCGAGCAGAAGGGCGAGCGCATCCACCAGCATCGACTTCCCCGCTCCGGTCTCGCCCGTGAGGACGTTGAGTCCGTCGCCCAATTCCAGCCGGACGTCGGCCACTGTAGCGAGGTCGCGGACTCGCAGCTCGGAGATCACGCGCCCGGCTCCCGCCCGGAGAGGTCGCCCCAATGCAGCTTGTCGCGCATCCGGGTGAGCCAGGACGCCTCACCCAGCCGCACCAGCTTGACACGGTGGTCGGCCCGACGGACTTCCACCCGGCCGCCCTCGCCCACCGGCGATCCAGTCTGCCCATCGAACGAGACCAGCACGTTATCTGCCCACTCTGCCATGGGCTCGATCTCGATGACGGACGTGGCGCGAACGAGCAGCGGCCGTACCGCGAGGGTATGTGCGCAGATGGGCGTGAGCAGCATGGCTTCGACACCGGGCACCACCACGGGACCGCCAGCGCTCAGCGAATATGCGGTGGAACCGGTGGGCGTCGAGACGATCAGGCCGTCGGCGCTGTAAGGACCGACGTTGATGCCGTCGATTCGCACGTGCATCCGGACGACGCGCGCCACGCCGCTCTTGTGCAGGACCACGTCATTCAGCGCCTGCCGCACATCCACGACGGTGCCGTCGGCGCGGGTAATCTGCGCCGTCAGCGCCTGCAGCGCGTCAACAGCGTAGCGTCCTTCCTTCAGCGCATCGAGCGCGGCACAGAGCGACTCGCGCCGGGCCGCGGTGAGGAATCCCACGCGGCCGAGGTTCACGCCAAGGATGGGCGCGTCGGCACCCTCGAGCAGGCGTGCGCCCCGCAGCAGGGTCCCGTCGCCGCCAAAGGTGAGCAGCGCGTCAAGCGCGCCGGCCTCGAAATGCGGCACCGGCGATGGCCAGAAGGGATCGAGCCGAGGCTCAGTTGAAAGTGAAAGCCCCCGGGCGGGGGCTTCCCGTGCCAGCTCGCCGAGCACGGCCGCGAGATCCTCGTAGCGAGGATTGCCGACGACGCCGACGTTCATCGCGGCTCCAGCGACTCCTCATGCGCCAGCGCGGAGACCCGGCGTGCGATGCCATCAGCGGTGAGGCCGAACATGGCGAGCTGGTCGGCACGCGGCGCCTGCTCCATCAATTTGTCGGGCACGCCCAGGGCCACCACCCGCATGTCAGGTGTGGTGGTCTGCAGCCGCTCCGCCAGGTGGGCGCCAAAACCGTTCACGATGGTGCCTTCCTCGATGGTGACGAGAATCCGGTGCGTGCGCGTGAGTGACGCGAGCATCGCCTCGTCCAACGGCTTGAGGAAGCGGCAGTTCACCACCGAGCACTCGATGCCGTCGGCCGCGAGCTGCTCCGCGGCGGCCACCGCAGGCTGGACCATGGTGCCGACCGCAAGGAGCGCAATCTCGCCGCCTTCGCGGAGTGATTCCCAGGTGCCGTACGGCACAGCGGGAACGCTGGACACCGGGCTGGGATCGGCGGGTGCCTTGTCGCGGGGATAGCGCGTGGAGAAGGGGCCGTTGTGCGCCAGGGCCGTGCGCAGCAAGCCCACCAGCTCGTCGGCGTCCTTGGGCGCGGTCACCGTCATCTCCGGCACCGCCAGCATGTAGGCGATGTCGTACAGCCCCATGTGAGTCTGGCCATCCTCGCCCACGAGCCCCGCGCGATCCATGCAGAAGATCACCGGCAGTTTCTGGATGGCCACATCGTGGATCATGTTGTCGTAGGCCCGCTGCAGGAACGTGCTGTAGATGGCGCAGACGGGGCGGATACCCTGCGTGGCGAGGCCGGCGGCAAAGGTGACCGCGTGGCCTTCGGCAATGCCCACGTCGAAGAAGCGCTCGGGATGGGCCTTCTGGAAGATGCCGGTGCCGCTGCCCGACGGCATGGCGGCAGTGATGGCCACCAGCTCGGGGTGTTCGGTCCCGAGCGCGGTGAGCGCATCACCGAATGCCTGGGTCCACGCCGGTGGGCCGCTTGCCTTCTTGCGGGCTTCGCCCGTCTCCGGATCATAGGCCGCGAGGCCGTGCCACTTCTCCTGATTGGCTTCGGCGTAGGAAAAGCCCTTGCCCTTCTGCGTCACGACATGAACGAGCCGGGGCCCCTTCATCTTGCGCACGAACGCGAGCGCCTCGCACAGCTTGGCCGTGTCGTGCCCATCCACCGGCCCGAAGTAGCGGAAGCCAAGCTCCTCGAACAGCATGCCGGGTGACCAGAGGTTCTTGACGCTTTCCTCGAGGTTCTTCGCGAAATCAACGACCCGCTCGCCGAACACGCCGCCAAGCTTGAACGTCACGTTCTTGACGGCCTCGCGCATGGCGTTGGTGCGCGGGTTGGCCACGATGCGGCCCAGCATGGTGCTCACGGCGCCGACGTTGGGCGAGATGGACATCCCGTTGTCGTTGAGGATGACGATGAGGTCGCGATCGGAGTGCCCCGCGTTATTGAGGCCCTCGTAGGAGAGCCCGCAGGTCAGCGCGCCATCGCCCAGGACCGCCACCACCTTGTTGCTGCCACCCTGGAGATCGCGGGCCGTGGCCATGCCCAGCGCAGCGCTCACCGCAGTGCCGGCGTGCCCCGCCCCGAAAGCGTCATGCTCGCTCTCGGTGCGCTTGAGGAACCCCGAGATGCCACCCTTCTGCCGCAGCGTGGGGAAGGCATCGTTGCGGCCGGTGAGCAGCTTCCAGGCGTAGGCCTGGTGGCCCACGTCCCAGACGACCTTGTCGTCAGGAAGCTGGAAGTCGTGCAGCAGCGCCACCACCAGCTCCACGACACCGAGACTGGCACCGATATGGCCCCCGGTGAGGGAGCAGCAGTCAATCAGCCGCCGGCGGATTTCTTCCGACAGGGCCGGCAGCTGGGCGGGCGCGAGGGCGCGGACATCAGCCGGTCCGGTGATGGTATCGAGCAGGCTCATGCAAGTGATCCTTCGAGAATCAGGACGGTCTCTCTACAATATAGCGGGCGAGGGCGCTCAAGGCCGGGGCGTCGCACCGCGCGCCCGCGAGGCCGGTGATGGCGCGCTCGGCAAGGCGGCGGGCCTCGCTGCGAGCTCCATCCACGCCCAGCACGCTGACATAGGTGGACTTCTGCAGCAGCCGGTCCAGCCCGGCGGTCTTGCCCAGCACCTCGCTCGATGCCGTCGAGTCGAGCACGTCATCCGCCACCTGGAACGCCAGGCCGATATCGGCACCAAACGCGGCGATGCGCTCCACCATCGCGTCCGGAGCGCCGGCGGCAAGCGCGCCCAGTTCGCAGGAGGCCTGGATCAGGGCGCCGGTCTTGCCGCGGTGCACCGCGACCAGAGCGTCGAGCCCCAGCGCCTGCTGTTCCGCCTCGAGGTCGAGCCACTGCCCGCCCACCATGCCCTCGACGCCACTGGCAACGAACAGTACCTGCGCCATGCGGCCAAGCCGGCCGGCGTCGAGCTCGAGCAATTCGGCGGCGTGCGCCAGCACCTCGGCGGCGACGGGAACCATCAGGAAGCCGGCCCGCGTGGCCACGTCCACGCTGAAGGCGCGATGAGTGGTGGGGCGGCCCCGGCGGAGGTCGTCGTTGTCCATGCAGGGGAGATCGTCGTGTACCAGCGAATAGGCGTGCACGATCTCGACCGCCGCGGCTACCTCATCAATCCCGTCTGACGTGCCACTACAGGCCAGGTAGGACGCACGCACCAGCGCGGCCCGCACCCGCTTGCCGGGACTGGCGATCGCATACGCCATGGCGTCGCCCTCAGCGCCCTGGCGCCGGGCCCGGAGTCGCGCCGCCCAGATGGCCAGGCGCGCATCCATCCGGCGCCGGACGTCTTCGAGCAGGTCCCCGGCGGTGTCCCGCTCAGGCGTTGAAATCACTGATGCTCAATTCTCCATCGGCCTGCTCGAGCACCTGCTGCACGCGCGCCTCGGCCGCTGTAAGCCGCTCGCGCGCGGCGCGAAGGTGCTTGACACCCTCCTCGAAGAGCGCGAGGGCCTCGTCGAGTTCCACGTCATCCTGTTCCAAGCGGCGCACCAGCGCCTCGAGCCTGGCGAGGTCGTCCGCCAGTGTGGGCTCGGCCACCACCTTGCGCTTGCTCACGGTTCCTCCTGCTCCACTCGTGCGGAGACCTGGCCATTGGCGAGACGGAGCCGGAAGGCGAGCCCCGCACGGAAATCTTCCACGGCACGCAACACCCGGCCATCGCCGTCCTGTGCGACCGCATATCCACGTTCCAGCACCCGGAGCGGTGACAGTGCGTCCAGTTGTGCGGCGAGCCGCTCGAGCTGGTGGTGGCGCCGCTCCAGCAGCTGCTCGAGAGCCATGCGCGAACGGTCGCTGCAACGCGCCAGCCGCTCCTCGGCCAGGCTGGTGCGGCGCCGCAGGCCATGCGAGAGTCGCACGGCCAGATCGCGCAGCCCGCGCAACACCTCGCGACAGTCCGGCACCGCGGCCTCGGCGGCCGCCGACGGGGTGGCGGCGCGGTAATCGGCCACGAGGTCCGAGAGCGATACGTCGGTCTCATGCCCGACGGCCGAGATGGTGGGCACCCGGACATCGGCCAGGGCACGGCACACCTGTTCGGCGTTGAAGCCGGCGAGGTCGTCACGCGCGCCACCACCACGGCCAATGATGCAGAGGTCCACATTGGGCAGGCGGTTCACCAGCTGGAGCGCGCGAGTGAGGGTAGCCGGTGCGCCGTCGCCCTGCACCCTGGCACCAACCACCAGCAGGCGGGCGCAGGGCCAGCGCCGCCGGGTGACGGTGATGATGTCGCGAAGCGCGGCGCCATCCGTGCTGGTGACCACGGCGATGGTTTCAGGGTAGCGCGGCAGGGCCCGCTTCCGCTCCGGCGCCAGCAGGCCGTCGGCCTTGAGCAGCGCGCGCACGCGCTCGAGTTCGCGGTGCGCTGCGCCGAGGTCGGCGGTGGGCAGCATGGCCGTCACCGTAAAGCGGAACTCGCCCTTCTCCTCCCAGTACGACGCGCGCCCCAGCACAAAGACTTCCATCCCCGCTTCCGGCCGCAGCGTGAGCCGCCGGGCATCGTGCTTCCACATCACGCAGCGCATCTGGCTCCGCGCATCGCGCAGCGTGAAGTAGTGGTGTCCGCTGGAATACGCCTTGTATTCAGAGATCTCCGCCCGCACCCAGAGGCTGCGCGCCGTGCGCTGGATGACCCGTCCCACCTCGGCGGTGATGTCCGAGACGGTGAAGACGTCATCCACCGGAGTGGCGGGTTCGAAGGTGAGTGGGAGGGTCATGGGAACTCGGAAGTAGCTGTGAGCTGCGAGCTGCGAGCTGAGAGCTGCGAGCTGAGAGCTGAGAGCTTTGAATCACTACTCTTGGCCCTTAGCTCTAAGCTCTCAGCTCCACTGCTCGGCCGCCTGCACCGTATTCTTCATGAGCATGGCAATCGTCATGCGGCCGACGCCGCCGGGCACCGGCGTGATGGCGGAGGCTTTCCTGGCCACGGCGTCGAACGCCACGTCGCCCACCAGCCGGTAGCCGCGCGCGTTCGAGTCGTCTGGAATCCGGTTGATCCCCACATCCATGACCACCACGCCGTCGCGCACCATGTCGGCGGTGAGGAATTCCGGCTTGCCGATGGCCACGATGACGATATTGGCGGTGCGGGTCACGGCGCCGAGGTCGCGGGTGCGCGAATGGCACACGGTGACGGTGGCGTTGCCGCCGGGCCCATTGGCCAGCAGCAGGGACGCCATCGGGCGGCCCACGATGTTCGACCGGCCGACCACCACGGCGTGGGCACCGCTGGTCTCGATCCCTTCGCGGATCAGCATCTGCTGCACCCCGTATGGAGTGCAGGGACGGAAGGCAGTCTGGTCGCCGATGGCCACCTTGCCCACGTTTACCGGATGAAATCCGTCCACGTCTTTCGCCGGATCGATACGCAGCAGCACTTCGTTCTCATCCAGGTGCTTCGGCAGCGGGAGCTGCACCAGGATCCCGTGAATGGCAGGATCCTGGTTGAGCCGCTCCACCGTCTCGAGCAGCCGAGCCTGCGACGTTTCCGCCGGCAGGCGGATCGTCTCCGAGTGCATGCCGGCGTCGGTGCAGGCCTTGCCCTTGGAGCGGACGTAGACCTGGCTCGCCGGGTCATCGCCCACGATGACCACGGCGAGGCCCGGCTGGCGGCCGGCTGCCACCAGGCGCGTCACGTCCTGCGCAACTTCGTCAAGTATGGTGCGGGCCAGCGCCGCTCCGTCGATGATACGGGCGCTCACTTGGCCACGCCGACGGCGCGGGTCTCGCGGATGACGACCACGCGGATCTGCCCTGGATACTGCAACTCGCTCTCGATCCGGCGCGCGATGGCTTCCGAAAGTTGCGCCGCCGCGGCGTCGTCCACCCGCTCCGGCGTCACGATGACCCGCACCTCGCGCCCGGCCTGGATGACGTTGGTCTTCTCCACGCCCTGGAAATCCTTGGCTATCTCCTCGAGGCGCGTCAGCCGCTTGACATAGGTCTCGAACGCCTCCCGGCGGGCACCGGGCCGGGCCCCGCTGATGGCATCGGCGGCCTGCACCAGTACCGACTCGGCCGAGTCGTGCGGCACGTCATCGTGGTGGGCCTCGATGCAGTTGATCACGGCTTCGGACTCGCCGTAGCGTCGCGCCATCTCCACGCCCAGCTGCACGTGGGTGCCCTCGTTCTCGTGCGTGAGCACCTTGCCGACGTCGTGCAGCAGCCCGCCCCGCTTGGCCAGGTTGACGTCGAGCTTGAGCTCGGCCGCCATCATTCCGGCGAGCCACGCCACTTCCTTGGAATGGTCGAGGATGTTCTGGCCGTACGAGGTCCGATAGCGCATCCGGCCGATCAGCTTGATGAGCTCCGGATGCAGGCCGTTGATGCCGGTCTCGAAGGCCGCCTGCTCGCCCAGCTCGACCAGCTGGCCTTCCAGTTCCTTGCGACACTTGTCCACCAGCTCCTCGATGCGCCCGGGATGAATGCGGCCATCCTGGATAAGCTGCTCGAGGGAGCGGCGCGCCACTTCCCGGCGCACCGGGTCAAAGCAGGAGATGACGACGGTATCCGGCGTGTCGTCGATGATCACGTCCACGCCGGTGGCGGTCTCGAAGGCGCG
>DASSTP010000029.1:0-5689 GCA_035707845.1 Gemmatimonadales bacterium
CGCCTTCAGCACCTTGGCCAGGTGGGTGAGGTTGTCCACTTCCACATAAACGTTGCCGAACACGTTTCCGTCCTTGGACTGGAGATCAGCACCACGGATGTTGGTCCCGCTCTGGCTGATCGCTTCCATGATGTCGGCGTACAGTCCGCGACGGTCCTCACCCGTGAGCACCAGCCGCACGGCAAAGGTCTCCCCCGCGTTCTCGTGCCAGTCGATGTCCACGCGTCGCTCAACCGCGGAGAGCGTGAGCAGGTTGGGGCAGTCGGCGCGATGGATGGAGATGCCGCGTCCCTGCGTGACGTAGCCCACCACCTTGTCGCCCGGCACTGGCTGGCAGCACTGCGCGTAGCGCACCATCAGCCCGTCGGCGCCCTGGATCTTGATGCCGCGCCCCAGCCGCAGCCGGTCGATGACGCGACCAAACACGGTGGGCTTGGGTGCGGTGAGCTCGTCCGAGGGCAGCTCAGGATAGAGCGCGTTGATGACCTGCGTGATGGGCACGTCGCCCCGGCCGAGCGCTACTTCCAGCGCGCGCCCATCGGACAGGGACAGGGTGTGCGCCGCCTTGAGCAGCCGCGCATCATCAGGCGAATCCAGCCGGCGGCGGCGCACTTCGCGGGTGAGCAGCTCGCGGCCAAGCGCGAGACTGACCGTCTCTTCTTCGTAGCGCACCCACTGCTTGATCTTCTGCCGAGCGCGGCCGGTGCGCACGTGCGAGAGCCAGTCGCGGCTGGGCCGAGCGCCGGGAGCGGTCAGGATCTCCACCGTGTCACCATTCTTGAGCTCGCGATGGAGCGGGGCGATGCGGCCGTTCACCTTGGCGCCCTGCGTCTTGAGCCCAACCTCGGTGTGCACCGTGAAGGCAAAGTCGATCGGCGTCGCCCCCTTGGGCAACCGCTTCACGTCGCCCTGCGGCGTGAAGACGAAGATCTCGTCCTGATAGAGATTGATCTTCAGGAACTCGAGGAACTCTTCGGGGCTGTGGGTGTCCTGCTGCAGCTCGAGCAGCTGGCGGAACCAGCCCAGCTGCTCGTCGAGCTCGTCGCGCCGCTCGCCATCCTTGTAGAGCCAGTGGGCGGCGATACCGTATTCTGCCGTGCGGTGCATCTCGAGGGTGCGGATCTGCACTTCGAAGAGCTGCCCGCCCGGGCCGAAGATCGTGGTGTGGAGCGACTGGTACGCGTTGGACTTGGGGCTTGCGATGTAGTCCTTGATTCGTTCCTGCAGTGGCGTCCACCGGTGATGGATAATGCCGAGGACGTGGTAGCAGTCGGGAATGGTCTTGACCAGCACCCGCACGGCCATCAGGTCATAGATCTCGTCGAACGCCTTGTCCCGGGTCTTCATCTTCCGGTAGATGGACCAGAGATGCTTGGGGCGCCCGGTGACTTCGAACCATTCGATACCGGAGTGCCGCAGCTCTTCTTCCAGCGGCGCGCGGAGCTTCTGGATCATGGCCTCGCGCTCGGCCCGCTTGGCGGCCACCTGCTGCACCAGGTCGCGGTACTCTTCCGGCTCCAGGAACTTGAAGGCCAGGTCTTCCAGCTCGGCCTTCATTCCTGCCATGCCGAAGCGGTGCGCAAGCGGCGCGTAGATCTCGCGGGTTTCCTGGGCAATCCGGGTGCGGCGCTCAACCGGCAGGTGCTCGAGCGTGCGCATGTTGTGCAGCCGGTCGGCCAGCTTGATGATGATGACTCGCGCGTCGCGTGCTATCGAGAGAAGCAGCTTCCGATAGTTCTCCACCTGCTCTTCCGCCGAGGAGCGGAAGGTCAGGTGGGAGATCTTGGTGAGCCCGTCCACGATCCCCGCGATCTCGGCGCCAAACTCGCGCTCGATGTCGGCGGTAGAAACGTCCGAGTCTTCCACCACATCGTGGAGCAGAGCGGCCACGATGGACGTGGTGTCGAGCAGCTGTTCGGCCAGGATCTGGGCGACGGCGATGCTGTGCGAGATGAACGCCTCGCCCGACATCCGCTTCTGCCCCTGGTGCGCCGAGGCGCTGAAGTTGAGCGCCCGGTCGATGAGGGCCAGGTCAAGCCGGTCGGCGTGCCGCAGGAGGGCTGTCCGAAGCTCGGACGAGTCCTCCCGTGCGGCCGTGGAAAGGGCGGTCACGGGGCTACGCGGGGGCGTCTGGCGCATCCCGTAGGATGGAGCCGGGCGGGGAGTTCCGTCAACTGGGATAGGGCGTGAGGCATGGGGCGTGGGGCGTGAGGACCTGGCGGCTGGCGGCTGCCTGGTGGCGTCGTGCCTCACGCCCCCCCCCGCGCCACGCCTCATGCCTCATGCCTCAAGCCCCATGCCTCACAACAACCCCTGCGCGGCGAAGCTGGTGAACCGATCTCCCGCAATGATCACGTGATCATGCAGCGGGACGTCGAGCAGCTGGCCGGCGGCGACCAGCTGGCGGGTGACGGTGCGATCCTCCGCGGATGGCGTCGGATCACCGCTCGGATGATTATGGATCACAATGATGCCCGCCGCGGCTTCAGCAATGGCCGCGCGAAACACCTCGCGCGGGTGCACCAGCGAGCTGTCGAGGATGCCGCGAGTGACAAGCACCTCGCGCAGCACCCGACTCTGGCTGTCGAGTGCCAGCAGGTGGAATTCCTCGACGGGAAGGTCACGGAGCCGAGGAGCGAAGCGCCGCGCCACATCCTCGGGCTCGCGGATGCGTGGGGCGAGCGGTCGCTGTTCGCGGGAGAGGCGGGTGCCGATTTCAAAAGCAGCAACCAGACGGGCCGCCTTTGACGGACCTACGCCTCTTGCCTTGAGCAGCTCGGCGGGCGGCCGGGCGGCAAGGCGCCTGAGCGATCCGCCCTGTTCAAGCAGCTGGCTGGCGAGGGCTTCGACGCCGATGCCGGCGCCGCCGGTGCCAAGGAGAATGGCGAGGAGTTCAGCCGCGGTGAGTGACCCTGGACCCAGGGTCCAGAGCCGTTCCCTCGGCCGCTCCACGGCCACGGCAGCGATATCAACGTCGGGCATGCCCAACGCTAACGATCACGTCCGAATCCCGGCCACCGGTTTCACGCGCGCCGGTTCATCTGACCGCACTCGTGGGTCGAGGCCATCAAGACCATCCCGAGCTGCCGAGCCGCCGAGCCGCCGAGCCGCCGAGCCGCCGAGCCGTCGAGCCACCCCTTCGCTGCGCTCAGGGCGAGCTACGCCGCCGAGCCGCCGAGCCGTCTGCAGGAGCGGCCTGCGGCCGCTCTTTCCGCCCAGCTATTCCAGCTGAGCCAGCAATTCTCCCAGTTCCCCAGCCGATCGGGGCCGCTCCGCCGGATCCTTCGCAATGAGCCGCATGACCAGTGATGACAGCGGCCCGGGCACATCGGGGGCCAGGTCGCCGGGTGGTGCCGGTGTCGTGTTCAGCACCTTGGCGATGAGTGCGATGGGTGACGCCGCCGAGAAGGGCAAGCTGCCGGTGAGGCATTCGTAGAGCACCACGCCCGCGGCGTAAAGGTCACTCCGCGCGTCCACTGCCTCGTCCAGTAACTGCTCCGGCGCCATGTAGGCCGGCGTGCCGACCACCATCCCGGCCTGGGTGAGCGTTCCCTGGCGCTCGGCCAGCCGTGCGATACCAAAATCCATGACCTTGAGGACACCGGCCGCATCGAGCAGCAGGTTCTGCGGCTTGATGTCGCGATGGATGACTCCCTCCTCATGCGCCACCGCGAGCGCCGCCGCCAGCTGGCGCGCCAAGCCGATCGTGGAGGATGCTTCGAGTCGTTTCCGGGTGTCGATGAGGTCGCGCAGCGTGATGCCCTCGACGTACTCCATCGTGACGTAGCTGGTGCCCTGCCATTCGCCAAAATCGTGGGTGCGCACCACGTTGCGATGGGAGATCCGCCGTGCCAGCCGGATTTCGGACTTGAGCCGTTCGTTCATGCTGGGATCACCGGCCATGGCCTCCAGCCGGATCAGCTTGATGGCGATCTCTTCGGCCAGGTCCCGGTCGGTGGCCTTGTAGACCGTGCCCATGCCGCCGCGGCCAACCACGCGAGTGATCTGGTAGCGGCCGGCGAACCATTCGCCCGGAATCAGCATGCCGGCGCCAGCGTCCGCCACGATGTCCGACGCTGCTGCCCGCTGGGCCTGGGTGATCTCCTGCTGCAGGGTCTGGAGCTGTTGATGCAGCCGGTCCTCACGAGCCCGGACACCAGCCGCCATCGAATCAAATACCCGGGCCAGCCGGCCAACGGCGTCGTCCCGCCTCGCGACGGCGGCCAGCGACCCGGCCACGTAGTTGCCGCGTTCCACCGCGGCCGCCGCCTCGGCCATGGCGTCGACCTGGCGGAGGTAATCCACTTCCTGGTCTCTGAGCCGCTTCTTCTCGATGGACGCGCTGATGCGTGCGTGCAGGATGACCGGATCGAACGGCTTGGGGAGAAAGTCTTCCGCGCCCGCCTCGATGCAGGCCGCGATGGTGGCCAGGTCATCGGAGGCGGAGATCATCACGACCGGCAGGTCGTGGGTGGCCGGATCATGCTTGAGCCGGGCCAGCACTTCATCGCCACTCACTCGTGGCATCCGCACGTCCAGCAGCAGCAGGTCGTATGCAGCATGACGGATCATCTCGAGCGCCTGCTCGCCATCGCTCGCGGACTCTGCCGTGTAACCTTGACGGGCCAGGTGTCGCATGAGCACCTGCCGATTGTCCTCGACGTCGTCGGCGACGAGGATACGGCCACGCGCCGTCCCCGCCGGCGAGACCCGGACGGCACGCGCCCGCGCGGCCGGCATCGGTGCTGTTGCCGTCGCCGCGCCGGCCATCGGGCGCCGGGGTGAGACCAGCTGCTCGGTGGCCTCGCGAATCTTCCCCACATCGGCGGCGAACTCGGGGTCGGCGGTCTGTGCGGCCGGCGTGCTGAGCGTCGCCATGGCTTCGAGAATCCGTGCGTGCGGTCCGCGCAGGCGGGCGTACAGCGCGTCCACGTCGCCCTGCGTGATTCCGGCGCCGCTGGGAGGCAGCGCGGTATTGATCATGGTGAGCACTTCACGCACCGTTGCGAGCGCCGCTTCGAGCGCGGCACGGCGCGGTGCCATTGCGTCGTCGCCGGCGTCCTCCAGGAGCAGTTCGCAGTAACCGACGATGTGATTCACCGGGGTCCGGAGGTCATGCCGAAGCGCGGCGACAGTCTCGGGTGAGAGGGCGCCGGGCGCAGCGGCGCTCACGGCGTTGTCCCCAGCAGGGCCGCCATCTTGCCGAGGAGCCGCTCGATCTCCACCGGCTTGGTGTCGTAGTCGCTGCACCCGGCCTCGAGCGCCTTCTCCCGGTCGCCCGCCATGGCGTGGGCGGTGAGCGCGATGATCGGCGTCTGCGCCGCAGCGTCGGCGGCGCGGATCTGGCGCGCGGCCTCCCAGCCGTCGATGACCGGCAGGCTCATGTCCAGCAGGATCAGGTCATAGGCACCCCCGATGGCCATGGACACGCCCTGCGCGCCGTCGAAGGCCATGTCAACCTCGAACCCCTTCTTGCGGAGCCGCCGCGAGAGCATGTCCCGGTTCATCTCGTTGTCTTCCACCAACAGGATACGAGGCATCAGGCGGGCTCCGGGGCGGGTATGGCATGGCGGGCAAGGCGCGACCCGAGACGGGTGGCGATCTCCGACAGCAGGTCGTCGCGGGAGTATCCACCTTTTTGCAACACGGACGCCACGTGGCCGTTGAGCCGGCGTCGGTCCTCGGCGGT
>DASSTP010000030.1:0-12102 GCA_035707845.1 Gemmatimonadales bacterium
GCCGCCCCTTCGCTGCGCTCAGGGCAAGCTACGCCGCCGAGCCGCCGAGCCGTCTATCGCAACAACACATTCACCCCAAACGCCACCGCCCCCACAATCGCCCCCAGCACGTAGCCAAGCTGCACGATCAGGGTGAGCTCCCTCTGGGTCACGTTGCGCACGATCTCTTCCATGCGCTGGGTCGAGAACCCGCGCACCTTCTGCTCCACCATCTCCTGCACATTGAGCTGCTGCACGATCCGGGGGATTTCGCCCTGGATCCAGCCCCATGCGGCGTGAGTGATCCCGTCGCGGACCTTGTGTGCCGTGTCGTCTGACAGCCACCGGGCGGGACGCCCGATGGGCCTGGAGAGCAGGCGCTCGATCACCTGGGACACACTGTCGCTGATCCAGTGCTGGCCCCGTTCACCGCTGATCACGTCCCGTGCGAGCCCGACAGCGCGCTCGCGCGGGATCAGGTTCAGCGCCTCGCCCCAGGTCCGTCGCTCCACCACGCCGAGGAGGCGGTCGGCCGCGCGAGCGACCGCGTCACGGGTCGCGTCGTCGCGCACCACGCGCACCAGCCAGTCGCCCAGGGTGATCTCGAGCGCACCGCGCTTCTCGGGCGTGAGACGTGCGAGCCGTTCGGCCAGCGGGAGGCGGAGAAAGTTCACCACGGCATCATTCACCGCCCGAGTGACCTGCGCCTTCATCCCCGGCTCGGCGAGCGCGGCGGCAAACCGGTCAAAGCCTTCTGCCTCGAAACCGTCCACCAGCCGCTCGATGGTACGGTCGGTGACGACCAGCTTGGCGAGGATCCGTTCGTGCAGGAGGAGGTCGCGCACCGAATGGTCGAACGCGTCGCGCAGGGCGCGTTCGACGCGATCCCTTGCGGCCGGATCGGCGAGCAGGGAACTCAGGCGTTCGAGCGCTATGGGCAGATAATCGGTGATGGCGCTCTCGACCGTGCCGACAAGTCCTTCCGGCAGGCGGTCCAACAGCGGCGTCTGGTCGTGCGCCATCCGGTCCAGCCGCTCGTGGACCCAATGCCGGAGCGTTGCCTCGAGATCATCCTGCTCCGCGAGATGGCTCACCCACTCCCGCACCTTGCTGCCGATCCGCTCGCGGTGTCCTTCGCTCAGGGTGTCGCCGATCGGCTGGTCGCCGACCTGGCGCGTCACGCTGTCGAGAAAGTTGTTGAGGAGCCGATCGAAATCCTCCGACCCGGCCCACTTGCCGACCCGCTCGGCGACCGACGGCGCCACCCCGGTCAAGGCGCCTTCGATGGCGCCGATGAGATCAGGCCCCAGCTCCTCCCGCAGCGGCCCGCGTTCCTTGTCGAGGAGGTTGTTGATCACGCCGCCGATGGCTCCGGCGAACGCCTCCTGTACCTGTGGCGCTGCCAGCCGAGCGGTGAGGTCCTCGGGTGTCAGCAGCCGTTCGCCCACGGTGCGCCCGATGCTCTTGGCCAGCCGGTCCTTGTTCTTGGGAATCGCACCGTGCAGGCCGAACTTTCGCTCGTAGGGATGAAACAGCATCCAGATGGCGACGGCGTTGGTGATGCCACCGGAGATGGCGCCGACACCAATGGTCACGGCGCCGGAGACGAGAAGTTGGGAGTCCATGGGATAGGAGGATGGTCAGGACGGGCGGGACGGGCAAGGCGGACAAGCAGGATGGGCAGGATGGGCAGGATGGGGGGGATGGGCAGGTCATGCAGGACGACTTGTCACCCCGAGCGCAGCGAAGGGGCCGAAACCAGTACCGAGCTTCGGCCCCTTCGGTCGCTACGCTCCCTCAGGGTGACAACCCGCCCATCCCGCCTACTCCAGCCTACTCCAGCCCCTTCCTGAACCTCACCGTCGCCGCCAGCACCAGCAGCACCGTGAAGCCCAGCAGGATCAGCGCCTGGGGCCAGAGTGCGGTAAGGCCCACGCCCTTGAGCAGGATGCCACGCAATACCTCGAGGAAGTACGTCAGCGGCATCAGCGCCGCGATCCATTGCGCCACCTTCGGCATCGCATCGATGGGGAACATGAAGCCCGACATCAGGATGTTTGGCAGCATGTAGAAGAAGCCGAGCTGGATCGCCTGCGCCTGGGTCCGGACCATCGTGGACATCAGCATGCCCACGCCGAGACTGGCCAGGATGAAGGGGAAGCTGAGAAGGAGCAGGAGCAGCAGGCTGCCCCGGAACGGCACGTGGAAGAGCAGGCTGCCGAGCCCCAGGATCACGAAGATCTGCACGTAACCCATGAGGAGGTAGGGCAGCATCTTCCCCAGCATGATGCTGCTCTTGCCGATGGGCGTGACCACCAGCTGCTCCAGCGTCCCGCGCTCGCGTTCGCGCACCACGGCCATGCTGGCGATCAGCACCATGGTGAGCGAGAGCAGCACGCCGATGATCCCGGGCACGATGAAGACCGCCGTGCGGACAGCGGGGTTGTAGAGCGGCTGGATCACAACGCTTACGGGCGCCGCCCCGCGCCGGCTGGCCTCGACGATCTTCTGGCTCCGCACCAGTGCGGCCTGGCCGGCCGCGGCGATGGCTCCGTTGGCAGCCAGCGGATCAGACGCATCCACCACAAACTGCGCTTCCGCGCCGCGCCCACGCACCAGGTCACGCGTGAAGCGGTGAGGAATCACGATACCGGCGCGCGCGCGTCCGGCGGCGAGCTCCTGCTCGAGTGCCGCACGACTGTGCACCACGCCGGCAAAGTCAAAGGTTCCGGTGTTCACGAGCGCCTGCGCCAGCAGCCGGCTCTCCTGCGTCTGGGCCTGGTCCAGCACCACCAGTTTCTGGTGGCGCACTTCCATCTGGATGGCGTAGCCAAAGAGCACCAGCTGCAAGGCCGGGATGCCCACCATCATGGCCACGGTGAAGCGGTCACGCCGAAGCTGGGCCACCTCCTTCCAGAGCATGGGCCAGAGAGTCCAGCGCTGCAGGCGAGTACGCACGCTCACGTGAGAGCGCCCTCGTCCTTTTCCTGCAGCGAGATGAACACGTCCTCGATGCTGTCCATGCCGAACTGCCGCTTGATCTCGGATGGCGTACCGATGGCGATCAGCTCGCCGCGGGAGAGCAGGGCCAGCCGGTCACACCGCTCGGCTTCATCCATGTAGTGCGTGGTGACCAGCACGGTGAGCCCCGCGTGCGCCCGCTCCGAGATGATGCGCCAGAAGTGACGCCGAGCGGCGGGGTCCACGCCGGCGGTGGGTTCATCGAGGAAGACAAGATCGGGGCGGTGGGTCGTGGCGCAGGCCAGTGCCAATCGCTGCTTCCACCCGCCGGAGAGCGCACCGGCAAGTTGATCCTTTCGCGGCGCCAGTCCGAATTCCTCCAGTATGTCCTTCCGGCGCTTCCGGCCCTGCTCGCCAATCACGCCGTAGAGCTCGCTGTAGAACTGCAAATTCTCCTCGACGGTGAGGTCTTCATATAACCCGAACCGCTGTGACATGTAACCGATCCGCCGGCGCACCGCTTCCGGATTGGCCACGACATCGATGCCGGCGACCACGGCGCTGCCTGACGTGGGAGCGATGAGTCCGGTGAGCATCCGGATGGTGGTGGTCTTGCCCGAGCCATTGGGCCCCAGCAGGCCGAACACTTCGCCGCGCGGGATGGTGAGATCGAGCCCCGCCACGGCCACGAGCGAGCCATACTCTTTTCGCAGGCGTTCGGTTATGACGGCGTCCCCAGATTGATCCGCAGATTTCGCAGATTTCACAGATTGATCGTTGCTCATGGCGACGTCAAATCTGCGGAATCTGCGTAATCTGCGGATTCAGTTTCTATCGAGACGGTGACCCAGAGCCCGACCGGCAACGGGGAGTCGAGCGCCAGTCTCGCGCCGAACAACTGGTCTGCCCGCTCCTCCGGCGTGAGCGACACGCGTGGAGTGAACTCCGCCTCTGGCTGGATGCTGGTCACCCTCGCGCCCACGCCGCTGCCCTTCCAGCCATCCGGTGTCACCAGCACGTGGGCGCCAGGCTTCAGCCGGTCCAGCAATCGCTGCGGCACATAGGCACGCACATAGCGCCGACTCGTATCCCCAACGATGGCGGCTGGAATTCCGGCGGAGAGCACTTCGCCAGGTTCGGCGGCACGCGTCAGCACCACCCCCGCCACGGGGCTCACCAGCACCAGGTCGGCCAGGCGCGACCCGGTGCCCGCGAGATCGGCGCGCGCCTGGGCCAGCTCCGCTTCGGCGGCACGGATCTGTGCCGGACGGGTGCCGGCCTGCAGCAGCCGCAGGGCGTTGCGCGCAGCGTCGCGCCGTTCGGCGGCAACTTGCGCGGCCGCGGCCGCGGCATCGTAATCACGCCGGCTGATCACCGTATCGCGGACCAGCGCGCGGGCACGCTCCAGCTCAGTCGCCGTGCGCGTCGCCTCGGCTTCGGCGGCCTGCAGCTCCGATTCCGCCCGCGCTATCTCCTGGGGGCGGGCGCCGGCCTTGAGGTCGCGGACGGCGGCCTCAGCTTGCCTGACCCGCGCCTCGCGCGCCGAGACTTGCGCGCTTGCATCCGCGAGCCCAAGGATTGCGATCGTGTCACCCGGTGCGACGGCATCCCCTTCATTCACCAGCATCTTCAGCACGCGAGCGGGTTGCTGCGGCGCGATGTCCACCTGGTCCATCTCTACAGTGCCACGGATGATGTTGCTCTCACCGCGACCGCAGGCCGCGACTGGCAGAATGAGGAGCAGAAGGGCTTGCGCTCTCATTGGGACTCTCCACGATCATGCTCGAGGGCGGACAACGCGAAGTCGGCCGCGTGACGGACAAAGGCCTGCTTCTTGTTCCGGGACGGGCCCTGGGCCCCGTCGCCCAGCAGGGTGCCCACCACCGGCGAGGCGACGGCAAACCACGCAACCTGGGCCACGACACTCACGGCAGCGAAAGCTGGGTCGAGGTCTGCGCGGAAGCGGCCCGTCTGCTGGCCGGCACTGATGAGGCCGCTCAGCCGCTGGAACAGCTTGGTGAGCGTCTCGCGCACGGCCTTCTGGGCATGCTGGCCCTCGTAATCCACAAGCTCACGGGCGATGAGCCGAGCCACGTGCGGGCGCGTGAGGAACATCTCGCCCTGCACCTCCACGATGGCGCGGAGGGCCACGGCCGGATCCGAGTCGGCGGGCGCGCGGGACAGCGCAGTCCCCACCATGGTTTCGATGAGCCGCCCGATGACGGCCTCGTAGAGGCCGGCCTTGTCGCGGTAGTAGTAGTAGAGGAGGGCAGGGGAGAGGCCCGAGGCCTTCCCCAGCTCCTGAATGGTGGCAGCCCGGAACCCGCGCTCGGCAAAGAGTCGCTCGGCGGCATCGAGGATGAGGTTGGGCGGTTCGGGCGCGTGTGATCGTGGCATGTTTTAATTGAATATTCAATCAACCATGGCGCAAGGGACGGCTCCCAGCAGGGAATCTCGCTCGGGCTGCAAGGTTGCTTCGTCGGGCCCAAGGGCCCTCCTCGCAATGACAGCGCCTGACGACCGTCGCGCCCAGCAGCCCGCGCCCAAGCCCTAAGCCCTAAGCCCTAAGCCCCAAGCCCCAAGCCCCACCTTGAACCAACCCCGTCCGTGAGCTACGTTTACGGGCTATATGTTTGACGAGCTTTCCCAGAAACTCACCTCCACGCTCCAGAAGCTCACCGGGCGTGGCGCGCTTACGGAAGACGCGGTCCGGGAAGGACTTCGCGAAATCCGCCGGATCCTGCTCGAAGCCGATGTCAGCTTCGACCTGACCCGGGAGTTCCTGGAGCACGTGCAGGAAAAGGCCGTGGGCGAGAAGGTCCTGCAGGACGTTCGGCCCGGCCAGCAGCTGGTCAAGATCGTCTATGACGAGCTGGTCGCCCTGCTCGGCGAGAAGCAGGCACCGCTCGCCTTCGCCACCGTCCCGCCCACGGTGAACCTGATCGTGGGGCTCCAGGGCTCCGGCAAGACGACCACCGCCGGCAAGCTGGCCAAGCGGCTCAAGGGAGAGCAGAAAGCTCCCTATCTCGTCGCCGCTGACGTCTATCGTCCGGCTGCGGCAGACCAGCTGGCAACACTCGCCAACCAGGTTGGCGTGGGTGTCTACACCGAACCGGGCCAGGGCGACGTCGTCAAGCTGGTGAAGCGGGGCGTCGAGGAAGCGGGGAAGGCGCGGGCCCGCACGGTTATCGTGGACACCGCCGGCCGGCTGCAGATCGACGAGCAGATGATGGATGAGCTCCGGCGCCTCAAGGACGCCGTGAAGCCCACCGAAATCCTTCTCGTCGCCGACGGCATGACCGGCCAGGATGCGGTGCGGATCGCCAAGGGCTTCCACGACGCGCTGGACATCACCGGCGTGGTGCTCACCAAGATGGATGGCGATGCCCGCGGCGGCGCGGCGCTCTCCATTTACGGCGTGACCAGGGCGCCCATCAAGTTCGTCGGCGTCGGCGAGAAAATGGACGGGCTCGAGGTCTTCCATCCCGACCGGATGGCGGGCCGCATTCTCCAGCAGGGCGACGTGCTCTCGCTGGTGGAAAAGGCCCAGCAGAACCTGGACGAGAAGGAAGCCGAGCGGCTGGCAAAGAAGGCCGGCTCGAAGAAGGGGCTGGACCTCGAGGACTTCCTCAAGGCCATGCGCCAGATGCAGAAGCTGGGGCCGCTCAAGAACGTGCTGGGCATGTTGCCGGGAGTGAACCCCGCCATGCTGCAGGCCGCCAACGTGGACGAAAAGAAGATCAAGCACGTGGAAGCCATCGTGCTCGCCATGACGCCGAAGGAACGGAAGGATCCCGATGTGCTGAACGGCTCGCGCCGGCTCCGGATTGCCAAGGGCGCCGGCCGGCCAGTGCAGGAAGTGAATCAGCTGGTGACGCAGTTCAAGCAGATGCAGAAGTTCATGAAGATCGCGGGGAAACCCGGTGGATTGGGCGGCATGCCCTTCCGCCGTGGCGGATTCCCCGGGTAACCCGCACAGACCAAGGGCAGGAAAGATGGCAACTCGTATCCGTCTGCGCCGCGTCGGCCGCAAGAAGCTGCCGGTGTACCGCATCGTCGTCGCCGACAAGGAATCACCGCGCGACGGCCGCTTCGTCGAGATCATCGGCACCTACGATCCGCGCGCGGAAGACGGTAAGCAGGTCGCCGTGGACGCCGAGAAGGCGCGCGCCTGGCTGGCCAAGGGCGCCACGCCGTCCGACACGGTAGGCTCCCTGCTCAAGCGCGCCGGCGTCACCACCGAGGCGTAGCATGACGGCCGACGCCCGCCACCTGGTGGTGGGCCGGCTCAGGAAGCCGCACGGTCTCAAGGGTGAGATCGCGGTCTTTCCGCTCACCGACACGCCCGACGTGGCTTTCGAGCCGGGGCGTCCGGTGTGGATCATGGACCTGGGTGGCGAGCTGGTGGCGGGCCCCTTTCCGGTGGAAAGGAGCCGCAGCTACCACCGCGAATGGCTGCTCAAGGTTGAGGGTGTGGAGGAGCGGGATGCCTGGGCACCGTGGCGAGGACTCTTCGTCGGTGTGCCGCAGGACCAGCTCCCGGAGCCCGAAGGTGATGAAGTCTACCTGCACGAGCTGGCCGGTTTTGCCGTCCGCAACTCGGCAGGCGATCCGCTCGGCATTGTCTCCGATGTCTACGAGATGCCGGCGGGCGTGATGATCGAAGTGCAGGGACCAAAGCGCGAATTCCTGCTGCCGTACCGGCGCGAGTTCGTGACGGCCGTAGATCGGGCGGCACGGCGCCTCACGGTGGAACCGCCGGCGGGGCTGCTGGACGAGTGACCCGGGCGGAGGGGAAATGACGCCGCTCCGCATCAACGTGGTGACGCTCTTTCCCGAGGTGCTCGCGCCGTACCTGGCGGCGAGTATTCCCGGCCGGGCGGCGCAGGCAGGGCTGGTGGAGTTCGGGCTGGTCCAGCTCAGGGACTTCACCCACGACCGGCACCACACCGTGGATGACTATCCCTACGGCGGTGGCGCCGGGATGGTGCTCAAGCCCGAGCCGTTCTTCGAGGCGGTGGAATCGTTGGGCCAGCGTTCGGGCCCCATCGTCCTGCTCTCGGCGCGAGGCCAGCGGTTCTCGCACGATGACGCGGTGCGGTACGCGGTGAGCCCGGACCTGACGCTGCTCTGCGGCCACTACAAGGACGTGGACCAGCGGGTGGCGGATGGGCTCGCCACCGAAGAGCGCTCCATCGGCGACTTCGTGCTCTCGGGCGGCGAGCCGGCGGCACTGTGCATTGCCGACGCCGTGGTCCGGCTGCTGCCGGGTGCCATGAGCGACCACGAATCGGCCAGCTCCGATTCGCATTACGATGGAGTGCTGAGCCCGCCCAGTTACACCCGGCCGCCCGAGTATCGGGGGATGGCAGTGCCTGAGGTACTGCTGTCGGGTGACCACGCCAGGATCGAGGCGTGGCGCAGGGCCGAGGCCGAACGATTGACGCGGGAACGCCGGCCGGATTTGTGGGACCGGCAGGACTCGCAGATGTAGGGGCCGCCCGCGGGCGGCTTGGCTGTTGGGTGAGATCAGGATGACAGGGGGCGGCCGCAGGCCGCCCATACAATCTGGGGGTCATGATGGAACGGTTGGCGGCGGTGGCGCGTGAAGGCCTGCGCTCGGATATCCCGGCATTTGAGTCGGGGGACACGGTCAAGGTGATGGTCCGTGTCACGGAAGGTGAAAAGGAACGACTGCAGGCATTCGAGGGCGTCGTGATCGCCCGGCGCGGCGGCGGCGTCAGCGAGAACTTTACCGTCCGGAAGGTCTCGGCCGGTGTCGGCGTCGAGCGCATCTTCCCGCTGCACAGCCCGATGATCGCCTCGGTGGAGCTGATCCGGCGCGGCCGGGTCCGCCGGGCCAAGCTCTATTATCTCCGCCGCCTCAGCGGCAAGGCCGCCCGCATCCGGGAGAAGCGCGAGCGCTGAGATGCCGATCGAGCCCACGATCGCCCGCGAAGCCGCGGCGTGGGACGACGCCTGTCTCCTCGTAGGTGTAGATGAAGTCGGCCGCGGTCCACTGGCAGGTCCAGTGGTTGCCGCGGCCGTCGTATTTCCCCGAAACTTCGCGCCCATTCCCGGCGTCCGGGACAGCAAGACCCTGCCTGCCACCCAGCGCGATACCCTGGCCGAGGCCATCCGGCGTACAGCGCTCGCGCTGGGTGTGGGCGCCGCCTCCGTTCGCGAAATCGACGCCATGAACATCCGGGTGGCGACCGCCCTCGCCATGCGCCGGGCGCTCAGGCGGACGCTGGCCCGGCTGGATGCGGCCAGCCGCATCCTGGTGGATGGTTTGCCGTTCCGGGAGCTGGGGTACGCCCACGAGGCGCTGGTGGATGGCGACGCCCATTGCTTCTCGATTGCGGCGGCGGGAATCGTGGCCAAGACCGTGCGGGACCGGGTCATGCATCGGCTCGCGGTGCGGCACCCAGGCTACGGCTGGGAAACGAATGTCGGGTATGGTACGCCGGAACACCAGCAGGGGCTGCTGCGACTGGGCCCCTGCATTCATCATCGCCGCTCCTTCGCGCCCGTGGCTCAACTGGCCTTCCTGTGAGGATCTGATGCGCACCCTCGGTAGTGCCCTCCTTGCCTGCCTGCTTCTCGCGCCGTCGCTCGCCGCCCAGACCAATCTCGAACGCATGACCAACGACCGCTACACCCGGTCGCACGACTATGACCTGGTCCACCAGCGGATCGAGCTCGCCAACATCAGCTGGGACTCGCTCAGCTTTGACGGGAAGGTCACCTCGACGCTGGTGGCACTGCGGCCCGGGCTCGACTCGGTGATCCTCGACGCCGGTCACCTGCTCAACATCACCCGCGCCACCGCAGGCAATACCGCGCTGCGCACCGGTCGGCATGGCGATACCCTCGTGGTATACCTGCCCAGCCCCGCCGCCTTTGGTGACACGGTGCGCTTTGCGCTGGAGTATGCCGCGCGCATCGACAACGGCCAGGGCCTGACCTTCAAGAAGGCAGAGGCGGGCCACGCGCATTATCCCCAGCAGATCTGGAGTCAGGGTGAGGACGACAACAATCACGACTGGTTCCCGACCTACGATTTCCCCAACGACAAGATGACCTGGGAAATGGTGGCGACGGTGCCGTCGGAATACACCGTCGTCTCCAACGGCAAGCTCGTCTCCGACACGAAGGGCGCAGGCGGGCACACGGTGCACTGGTCGCAGGAGGAGCCGTCGGCCACGTATCTCGTGTCGCTGATCGTGGCGCCGCTGGTCAAGGTGAGCGATTCCTGGCGCGGCAAGCCGGTGGACTACTACGTCTACCGCGAGGACAGCGCGCTGGCCATGCCGCTGTTCAAGGTCACGCCTGACATGATCGAGGTGTACTCGCAGCTCACCGGCGTGGCGTATCCGTGGGACAAGTATGCCCAGACCACCGTGGCCGACTTCTTCGGCGGCATGGAGAACGTGAGCGCCACGACCCTGGTGGACTGGTTGCCCGATGCCCGTGCCTATCAGGACCGCCCGTGGTACCAGTACATCCTGATCCCGCACGAACTGGCGCACCAGTGGTTCGGTGACTACGTCACCACCGAGAACTGGGCCAACATGTGGCTTAACGAGGGATTCGCCGAGTTCATGCCGGGACAGTACTGGGGCCAGACGCTGGGACGCCACGCGGAAGAGGATTACTACCTCGACGAGTACCGCCAGTTCATGTCGATTGACCAGCGCCGGCGCATGCCGGTGGCGGCGCTCGCGTCCAACAACATCTATCCGCGCGGCGCCCTCATCCTCGAGATGCTGAAGCACCGCCTCGGCGCGGAGCGGTTCTGGGCCGGCATTCACCGGTACCTGTCGGATCACCAGTTCGACAACGCGACGACCGACGACCTGCGCCAGGCCATCCTCGATGCCACCGGCCAGAACCTGGACGACTTCTGGGACCAGTGGGTCTATCAGGCCGGTTATCCCGAGTTCACCGTGTCGCAGTCGTATGACGCCACCGCGCACCGCCTGACGCTCACGGTCAGGCAGACCCAGGTGGACACGGCGACGGCCGACAGCACCGGCCTTCGCTACACCACGCCGCAGGTCTTCCGGGCGCCGGTGACGGTGCGTGTCGGCACTGCGCAGGGAGACCGCGTCGCCAGCGCGTCGATCGACGCGCGCGAGGACACCATCACGGTGGACAGCGTCATGAGCGCGCCGACCATGGTGATCTTCGACGACAACAACACCATCCTCAAGAAACTGACTTTCGAGCAGCCGACCGCGCAGCTGGCCCGGCAGCTGGAGCAGGACCCCGACCTCTGGAACCGGCAGTGGGTCATCGAGCAGCTCGGGGCCCGTCCCACTGACCAGGCGGCTGGCGCCGCACTCGCCAGGGCCGCGCTGCAGGCAGACTATTATCTCACGCGCGCCGAGGCAGCGGCAGCACTCGATTCCTTCCCGGCGAGCGTGGCTCTCAAGCCCTTGCGCGCGGCGCTCAAGGACACGTCGTCGGCGGTGCGGAGCGCCGCGTTCGGCGCCCTCGCGGGAGTCGATGGCGCGGGACGCGACGTCATCAAGCTCGCCACCAGCGCGTGGAAGGCTGATCCGAGCTATCAGGTGCGTGCGGCCGCGCTCGAGGCGCTCATCGTGGCCGACTCAGCCCATCGCGCGGAGCACATCAAGACAGGGCTCCGGACGCCGTCGTACCAGGACGATATCCAGAATACGGCGCTCTCGGCGATGGTGCGCTTCCCCGGTGCGGTGCCAGCCAGCGAGATCGAACCGTTGCTGGGCCAGCAGCAGCTGCCGGCCTTCCTGCTGGCCGCACTCGCGCGCCGGGGCGACAGCACCGCCATGGGCATCCTGGTGCGGCACGTGGATGATGACCGCGGCTGGGTGCGGGAATGGGTGCTCAACGCTTTCCAGAACGCCATGCCGCGGCAGGTGGCAGCTCGGGCGCTGCAGCCCATTGCCGCAAACCTGAAGCACGAGGATGCGAAGAAGGCGGTGGAGGAGTTGCTGAAGCAGCAGTCGTAAGTCATGAGTCGTAGGTCATAGGGATCCTCATCCTTGTCTCTTGGAGGCAGGGATGCATTCTCACAATAGATTGGATGCGGCGGCAGCTCGTTCATCCTGTGGGCCCGAGCCCGTCGCTCAGCCGGGGCGCCGCCGTGTCCGCACTCTGAGCCCGGACAGTTGCCAG
>DASSTP010000031.1:0-6453 GCA_035707845.1 Gemmatimonadales bacterium
CTGGAAGCACGTTCGGGGCCGGCGATCCGACCCTGCATCTCGTCGCGAGTGAGCAACCTGTTGCTCGCGGGCGCGCTGGCATGCGCAAGCATGAGAACTGTAGCTGCGCAGCAGGACGCCAGCTCGCGATCGGCGGTGGTCGAGGCACGATCGCAGATCGTGCGCGCCGACTCCCTCAGCCAGCGGGGCCAGTGGGCGGAGGCCGGCGAGGCATGGCGAGCCGTCGTCACCGCCAATCCTTATGCCGCGCGTGGCTGGTATGCACTCGGGCTGGCGGAACAGAATGCCGGCAACGTCGGCGCTGCCATCCAGGCCTGTGAACGATACGTCGACCTGGGCGGCGCACCCCCGGCGGAGCGGCGCTGCTTTGGAGGGAATGCGCCGGCAGCGCAAGTGGATAGCGCCGTCCTGGCTGCGCCATGAGCCACCTCGCCGCCAGCGCGTCGGGGCCAGTGACGCTCGATCAATCAGCGGCCTGCCGCTGTGCCTGCCCACTCGACAAGGGTCTGCACGAAAAGTGGGCTGGCCGAGCGCCGGAACGGTTTCCCCTCGAATGTCTGGACCGACGTCATCCCGTGCCCCACGCCGGGAAGGATGCGTGAGGTGAAGTGGTGATTCCCGCCGGTCCGCAGGGCATTGCGCATCCGCTCGATGACAATGCCCGGCGGAAAGACGCGATCGTTCTCACCCATGACAAGCCATACAGGTGCAGCGATCTGTCGCAGGTCCCGCGTCGGGTCGTAATTGAACTGCAGCACGCCGTAGAGCCGGAGGTTCGCCAGCGTTCGGGCTGCGGCTCCGGTCCCGTAGCCCGGAAACCACTTCACGGAATCGGCGCGCAGGCGCTGCATCGTCGAGTCGAGCGCGTCCCATCCGTCGCCTGTCCGCGCCACGCGGAATTTCTGCCGCTGGAAGGCGCGCGCCTGCGCGGTGTCGGCGTCGGAGAAGCCGGCCGCCGTCATCAGGGCTCCGGTGCGGTAGGTCTCCTGGTCCGCGGCGCTGATCCCGCCGCCCGAGATGTAGACAAGAAAGGCAATGCCGGGATCCCGGGCGGCCACCTTGGTGATGATCCAGGTGCCCTGGCTCTGGCCGATGAGCCCGATACGGCGGGGGTCGACAAGCTCAGGGCGCGAGCGCAGGTATGTCACGGCGCCTTCGACGTCGCCCGCGAGGTCGTCCCAGGAGGCGAGGTCGTGGCTGGCGCCGCGCGACTCGCCGACGCCGCGCTTGTCGTACAGCAGCGAGGCGATGCCGTGCGCCGAGAGGGCGCGGGCCTCCAGCTGCCACGCTTCTCGCGTGTCCGGATCCGAGCCGGTGACGAACACGACGGCGGGGAAGGGACCTGCGCCGGCCGGCAGGACGAGCTTGCCACCGAGGCGCAGGCTGTCGCCTGCACTGAGAAAGGTGATGGCAGGCTCGCGGGCATTGGTGTCGCTGACCCGGCGCAGGCGGATGGGCGATCGGTAGCGGGTAATCTGCAGCATGCCGCGAAGCTCGGAGCCGGCCAGGGCGCCGTCGAACACGATCCGTTCCGAGTCACGGGGCACGATCTGGCTTATGATGGCCAGACCGATGTCGGGCGTGAACTCGGCGTGCAGCCGCCCATTGCGCAAGACGGCGAAGGAGCTGTCGCTGTAGGAGCTGGGGAGCGCGAGGTCGATCAGGCGCGACTCGGGCAGCGAAAGCGCAACACGCAGGGAATCGCCGTCGCCCAAGATCTTGAGCCGGAGGGTGACCGGGAACCCCGAGTCGGGAGCCAGCTCCGCCACGCCCTCCCAGCGGCCTTCAATACCCTGGGCGGCCGGTTGCTGCAGTGCGAGGCTCGCCAATGCGGCGAGCGCCAAGCCGATGGCCATGCCGGAAGAGATAACCGGTCCTCGGCTGGCTTTCTTGAACGATCTAAAGGTCCCATCTTCCAACCGGGTGTCCCGAACGGGTATCCAGGATCTTATGACCGTGCCTCGCGTCTCCCATGGCCGCGCGCTTCGCGCCATCACCATCGGGCCGTACACCATGACTGAAGCGGTGTACGCGCCGCATCAGCAGGTGAGTTATCACGAGCACCACTGGCCCAGCTGGACGCTGGTCCTCGAGGGCACCTTCGAGGAGCGGTTTACCCGTGACACGGTTGCCGCCGTGCCGGGCGCGGTGCTGACAAAGCCGGGGGCGGCCGGCCACTCCAACGCGTACGGTCCCGCCGGCGCCCGGTGCCTGCTGATCGAGACGCGAGATGGCGGCGATCGCTTCCGTACACCGGGGATACACGGGTCGGGTGTGGTGCCGCGGCTGGCGCGCCGGATCCATGCGGAGCTTCGGGCCGATCAGGTCTCGCGCTTGGCGCTCGAGGGACTGTTGATCGAACTGGGCGCCGCGACGGAGCGTTCGCAGGGTGCCGTGCGCACGGTTGGCAGGAAAGCGTGGCTCAACGATATACGGGAACAGCTCGAGGCCGAGTTCAGGTCGCCGCCGTCATTGGCGGCGCTGGCGAGCGTGCACGGTGTACATCCGGCGTATCTCTGCCAGGCGTTTCGCGAGGCCTTCGGGGTGAGTGTGGGGCAGTTCGTGCGGCGTGTCCGCTTCGAGTGGGCGCGCGACGCGCTACGCGTTGGCAACGGCTCGATGGCCGACGTCGCCGCGGCCGCGGGGTTCAGCGATCAGGCGCACCTGTCGAGGGACTTCAGGAAACGGGAAGGGGTGTCGCCGCGGCGGTTTCGCAATGCGGCCAGGACGTGATTCGTCGCACCGCCAGGAAGGCCGTGGATCACGCCTGGGCCAGCCCGGGTTCAGCGAGCAGCCTGGCGTGAGCGTCCAGGGTGTCACGATCTGCAATCGGAATGCGGCTCAAGTCGAACACAACCTGACCATTGACGACGTGGGCAAGGCGATCGGACGTGACATGGTGCGGCCCCTGCTGCGGGATGATGACCATGTGTGCATGAGCGACGCCATAGCCGTGGACGAGGTATCCAACCCGCTGCAGCGGGAAGCTCGCGCGCATCCGGCGTCCAATGCGTTGTGCGACGGTCATGATATGCGCCGCGAGCGCATCGGGCACATCGGTGAAGTGATCAATATGGGTGTTGGGAATGACCAGGCATTCCCCAGGCGCCGTCGGGTGGAGACTCATGAATGCCGCCACGAGTTCATCCCGATGGACAAAGCTCGCGGGTGCTCGGCCGGCAACGATGTCACAGAAGATGCAAGTCATGGTGTACCCGGTGAGTGCGGCCCGCGCGGCACTCGCTCGCTAGCAGCCTTCCTGCATGACTCGCGCGATATCGAGTGTTTCCGGCTGGACGCCGGCAAGGTGCGTTTGCCACGCGACGATGAGTCCGCTGTCCGGCAGCAGCTCGCCAGCGCCCGAGCGCCAGCGTGCGCGCAAGCCGGCGACCCCTTCCCGCGCGTAAATGAATCCGACCAGGCTGCCCGCCGACGGCATCGCTACATCCTCGTCCAGCTGGCGGAAGCGGGCAGAGAGTTCGCCCACGGAGGGGAGCCGGCCGCTCGCGAGCAATCCCGCCGCCAGGGCATCGGCAGACTTGCCGAGGCAGGGCCCGCCGGCCCACGCACCGATTCCCTCGACCAGCCAGGTCGCGGCCGTACCGGCCGGCGGCTGTCCCCAGCGCTGGAAGGTGTAGAGGTGCGCCAGCTCGTGCCGGAGCGGCGCCCGGTAACCTGACGTCCACACGAAGAATGCCGTCGCCTCGCGCTCCTGCGCGAACCCTGCGAGCGGTCGCCCGGCCAGGCGCTGCATGTCCGCACGCGAACCAAGGATGAAGAGCTCGGCGGGGGCCGTGTCAACCGGTTCCTCGAGCAGCGCGAGCGCATGCGCCTGGGCTTGCAGCAGCGAATCGGTGAGCGGACGTGCATTGGCGTCGGCGTCGGTCCCTCGCTGGATGTAGAGGCGAAACCCATGGGTTGGCAGGTCGACCACGCGCCATCGGAAGCCAGGGGTGTCAAAGGCTCGGGCCGCGACCGGGCTCGTCGGACGTGGCGCGGGGGTGCCGCGCGTGCACGCCAAGGCCGCGACGCTCACCAATAGCTGGACACATACCCTGGGCATGGGTCCTCGCATGCCTGGCGCTTGGGTTGGCATTGCCGAACAATAAGCGCCTGGTTGCGGACGGTGCCGCAGCCGGTCGCTCAACCCTGACCCCGCGGCCCTTGACGGGCCTCACATGCGGTTGTATATAACAAGTACGTTATTAAACGGGCCGGTTATGCAAGCCACGGAACGACTGAACCTGACCTTCACTGCCCTGGCCCACCCCACCCGTCGCGCCATCCTGGCGCGGCTGGCCACGGGGGAGGCCACCGTGACCGAACTCGCCGAGCCATTCGAGATGAGCCAGCCGGCCATTTCCAGGCACCTGAAAGTGCTTGCGCGGGCGGGCCTCATTTCGACGGACGTCGATGCCCAGCGGCGGCCACGCAAACTGGAGCCGAGGCGGTTGCAGGAGGCCGTGGACTGGATCGAGCGTTACCGCGAGATCTTCGAGGCAAATTACCAGCGCCTGGACGGGTTGCTGGAGGAACTCCAGGCCAAGCCACCCAGGCGCAAGCGAACAGCCGGATAGCGCGGACAAGTCGGGGCGCATTCACCATGAAGCACCAGGGAGAAGCCAATGCCGAGGCCCGCGGAAGTCATCTTGCCGAGTGACCGCGACGTTCGTGTCACGCGCACGTTCGATGCACCCCGCCGACTGGTGTGGGATGCGCACACCAGGCCGGAACTCGTCCGGCAATGGCAGGGCTATGATGGCTGGGATATGCCGGTATGCGACATGGATGTTCGCGTCGGCGGCAAGTACAAGTGGCAGTGGAGA
The DNA here is from genome assembly GCA_035707845.1 of Gemmatimonadales bacterium. Classification (GTDB taxonomy): domain Bacteria; phylum Gemmatimonadota; class Gemmatimonadetes; order Gemmatimonadales; family GWC2-71-9; genus CAMLHP01. The sequence continues at coordinate 4,827 of DASSTP010000031.1, forward strand.
AACCGCGACGACGGCAAGCACTTCGGCTTCTTCGGCACGTTCATCGAAGTCAACGGTCCGTCGCGGATTGTCCACGAGCAGTATTACGACCCGGGCGAGATGGAGTTCGCGATGCCGGTAGGGGATCCCTGCATCGTGTCGCTGGAGCTCAGTGAGCGGAACGGCGTCACGACGCTCGTCTGCACCTTGACGTTTGCATCGCAGGCTGCGCGTGACGAGGCGCTCTCCACCGGCATGACTGACGGGATGGAGCATAGCTACACCAGCCTGGACGGCATCCTGTCGGCTGCAGCGTGACGGCGGAGAGGAGGCGCCAGGAGTTTACCCCATCGCTCTCGCCGAGGCCGCCATGCCGACCGCTGTACGCGGGGCAGCGCGATCGCAAATCCTGTTCGTTATGGCGGTACTACTTCAGGCCACGAGTGATTCTCGACGCTGCTTCGTTTACCCCATAGTCAACCGATGCAACATTCTTGACGAATGGCCTGCTGACGACAGCCTTCACAAGGTCTGAGTGCATGAAGGTGGTCATTGCTTCCTTGCTTTCCCACAGGTAAAAACCCCCAAAAGTGTTCCTGTCCTCATCTGCCAGCCACACTTTTGAAATGAGCCCGTTGACCTTGGCCAGAATCGGAGCGTCTGGCTCGACCATTTGTCCCAGGTAGTCCTACTGCGAAATGTCGTGTAACTGATAGGTGATAATTTGTGCGTGCATTGTTGTCACTCCGCACGTGATGGTGGTTGCCGATTCGCTTGACGGGATGCGCTTCAGCGGCCGGGTAGCAGCCGCAACCGGATCGGTTGTACCGGCGAAGGCCGCCGCCCCGCCAGCTGCAAGCGCCAGTTAGACGGCGTGTCAAGCTCATGCGCGGCGCAGACGGTACCAGTGCTCGTCCGGGCGCAGGACCCATTCCAGAGGTGGTGGTAGCTTGAAGAAGGACGGCTTCACGTCGGTGATCTGCCAGCCTGCGAAGGCGGCCTCGATTTCTTCGCGGCTGACGCCCCGGATCAACGGGCGAATGCGCCGCGGCCAGCACAGCAAGATCACTGTAGCATCCGCGGCGGCCAGGGCGTCCACGCTGCGGGCCATTCCTTGCTGCTGTTCGGTGTCGAAGTCATGGAAGGTGCCGGTGTCAAGGATGAGCCGGAAGCCGGAGCCCACTTCCGCCTCGGAAAGCCGGGTGATGTCCCCTTGCACCAGCTTCAGCGTCACACCGGCGGCCTGGACCCGCTCGCGCCCCCGGTCGAGGGCCTTCCCCACGAGGTCCACACCGGTCACCTCCCAGCCTCGTTTGGCCAGCTCTATGCCCCAGATGGCGCTGCCCGTGCCGATATCCAGAGCCCGCCCGTAAGGCCGCTCACGGCCCTGCTCCTCGCGTTCGAGGAGCGATGCCAGGGACTGAGAAAACTCCCGGTCGGTCTCCTCCCAAGGATGAAAGCCGATGGCGTACGCAAATCGCCAGTTCATAGGCTTCTCCTTTGCCGTCTAACGACCGGCAAATCAGCTGCGGGGCGGCGGCCGCAGCGAGATCGAGTTTACCCGCGGAGGCCGCCGCCCCGGCTGCTGCATTTGCAGGTTAGGCCGTTAGCCCACTCGCTCGGCACAGAAGAAGCCGAGTGGGGTCGG
>DASSTP010000032.1:0-10714 GCA_035707845.1 Gemmatimonadales bacterium
GCTCGACAGCGACGCGGACCGCCAGCTGGTGAATGACTACCTGGCGACGCTGGAGCCCCAGCATTGAGGGCGCCGGCCGTTGCCCGGAATTACGCCGAGGCGCTGTTCACCCTGGGTGAGCACAGCGGGCGCACGGCGGAGTACGGCGAGCTGATCCGCGCCGTGGCCGACGCGGTGGGCGGCTCGCCCGAGGCGGAGGCAGTGCTGGTGTCGCCCCGCATTCCCAAGGCTGCCAAGGCGGAGCTGCTGGCGCGGGCGCTGCCGGAGGCCCCCCGCGAATTCGTGCTGTTCCTGCAGGCGGTGGTGCGTCGCGGGCGCCAGGGTCTCTTCGGCGAGATCGCCGATGCCTACCAGGCCGAGCTCGACGTCAAGCTCAACCGGGTGCGGGCGGGGGTGGTGGTGGCTCACGAGCCCAATGCGCAGGTGCGGGAGCAGATCCGCGCCGCGCTGGTCAAGGCGCTCGGCAAGGACGTCGTGGCGGAGTTCTCGGTGGATCCCGACATCCTGGGCGGCACCATCGTGCGCGTGGGCGAGCGGGTTTACGACGGTTCGGTCCGCCGGAGGATGACGCGGTTGAGAAGGCAGCTGGTGGGGTAGGGCGTGGGGCATGAGGCGTAGGGCATGAGGAGGCTCCGGGCAGATCCGGAGCCTTCTTCGTTGGCGGGTTATCTTTGGCAGCATTCAAGTACACCCCAAACTCCAAACTCCAAACCCCAAACCCCAATCCCCAAGCCTCAGGCCCTACGCCATGATTCTCCTCCTCGCCGCCCTCATCCAGCAGCCGGTTCAGGCCGGTCCCCGCACGCCTTACTGGCAGCAGCACGTGGCCTACGACATCACGGCCCGGCTCGACGAACCCACCGGTGTGCTGGGCGGCACGGAGCAGATCCACTACACCAACAACTCGCCCGACACGCTGACGTCGTTTGCGCTGCACCTGCACCTGAACGCCTTCCGCCCCGGCTCGCGCTGGTCCGATGCCGATTCGGTGGAAGGGCGGCGGCGGTTCAACGACCTCAAGGATCCCGACTACGGCTTCAATCACGTGCGGAAGGTCCGCATCATGGGCCAGCCGGTCGAGGCCATCTATCCCTTCGCGCCCGACAGCACCATCGTGCGATTCATGCTGCCGGAGCCGCTCGCGCCGGGCGCCTCCATGGACATCAGCATGGACTGGGACGCCCGGCCCTCGACGGTGCCGAGGCGCCAGGGACGGCGCGGGCGGCACTACGATTTTGCGCAGTGGTATCCCAAGGTGGTGGTCTATGACCGCTACGGATGGGAAGAGCACCCGCTCTATCCGGCGGGCGAGTTCTATGGCGAGTTCGGCTCGTTCACCGTCCGGCTGGACGTGCCGGAGGACCAGGTCGTGGGTGCTACCGGCGTGCCAGTCTGCGGCGATCCCGGCTGGGAACGCGCCAACCAGCTGAAAGACTCACCGGTCGAATACCAGCGCGACTTCTACGGCTCCAAGACCGCGGCGCTGCGTGACCAGTGCGCGCCGTCGTCCAACGGACGGAAGCACCTGATCTGGTATGCCGATGATGTGCACCACTTCGCCATCTCCATGGCGCCGGACTACCGCTACGAGGGCGGGCGGTACAAGGACGTGGCGGTGCACGTGCTCTACCAGCCGGGCGACGAGAAGAGCTGGGGCAGCGGCGTGGCGGTGAAGCGCACCGAGATTGCCCTCGGCTGGCTCGATTCACTCTACGGCAAGTTTGCCTGGCCGCAGCTCACCAACGTGCACCGGATCGAGGGCGGTGGCACCGAATTCCCCATGATGATCCACGACGGCTCGGCGTCGCAAGGACTGATCGTCCACGAGCTGGGTCATAACTACACCATGGGCATCCTTGCCAACAACGAATGGCGTGAGGGTTTCCTGGATGAGGGGTTCACGAGCTTCCAGGCGGATTTGTTCGAGGAAGCCGGCAACGGCCACGATCTCTGGCCCGACACCGAGGAGTACATTCTCAACTTCGATCTGGACGGCATGAGCGAGCCGGCCAGCCTGGTCAGCGACAAGTATCGGGATTTCAGCAGCTACGGCACCGCCATCTACGTGCGCGGACAGATGTTCTATCACTTCCTGCGCTACATCGTGGGTGACGACACGATGCGGGAGATCCTCCGCACCTTCTACCAGCGCTGGCAGCTCAAGCACGTGGATGAAGCCGCCTTCCGCGACGTCGCGGAAGAGGTGTCCGGGATGAACCTCTCCACCTTCTTCGGGCAGTGGCTGCACGGGACGCCGCTCTACGATTACGGCGTCGGCCGGGTGAAGCGCGACCGGCAGGCGGACGGCTCCTGGCGTACGCGGGTGGAGGTCGTGCGCCACGAGGAGGGACGACTGCCGGTGGAAGTGGCCGTCATTGCCGGGAGCGATACGGTGGTGAAGCGGGTGGATGGGCTGGCTGCGAGGGAGTGGGTGGACGTCACCACTGCCGCCAGGCCGTCGGCCATCCGGCTGGATCCGCGGATGCGGACCCACGACTGGAACATGCTCAACAACGAGCGGCACTACGGGGTGACGCTCAAGTCGCTCATCGCCGGGCCGGGTCCGGTGAAGGTGGGCGTGGACAATTTCTTTTCGCAGCCGGTCTATCGCGACCGGCTCGCGATGAGCTTCGCGCCCACAATCTGGTACAACTCGGTCGGTGGCATCACCCTCGGCCTGCGCGAACGGAGCAACTATCTCGGCCGCTTCATGCAGAACGAGACCCAGTACTCGATGGGCACCGGCTGGGCCAATGAGGACAACCTGGACCAGAGCGACCCTGACCTCGCCATGCGCATTCGCAATCCGACCTGGCTCCGTGAGCCCGGTCTCTCGGTCGAGGCGGAAGGGATGCGGGTCGAGGGCCGGGGCGCGGCGAAGATCGGCGCCGACTGGAACCTCAACCGCTCGATGCAGAGCCGCACCATTCCCACCGTTGGCCTGCAGGCGCAGTGGGTGGGCGTGACTGATCCCGCCTATCTCGAACCTGGTGCCTACAGCGATGGCGGGTCGGCGGAACTCGAAGCGCACGCAGGCGTCACCAGCCAGGCCGGCCAGTGGACGCTGGGCCTCCGCGCCAGCGCGGCCGGTGGCGGTGCGTACCAGCATCCTGGCATCGGAGCGCCGGAGGGCACGGGCAGTCAGCTTGGGGCCTACTTCCGCGGTTCCATCGAAGCCACCGCGAGCCGCCCACTCTCTCGACTCTTGACTCTCGACTCTCGACTCTTTGCCGGCACCTTCGCCACCAAGGGTCCCGAGATCCGCCAGCGGCAATTCTTCCTCGCGGGCGCCGGGCCCTATGCGCAGCTCTGGAATCCGTTCACCCGCTCGCGTGGGTCGCTCTTCCGGCAGGAGGACATTCACTATCACGTGCCGGGTGATGCCAACGTGCGGGGACTCGACCACAACCTGGCGGCGCCCGACGTGATTGCGCTCAACCTGGAGCTCGGCGCGCAGCTCTATGGCCGCCGAGGCGGCGGGCTCTTCCGCAACGTGTCACTGGCACTCTTCGGCGACGGCGCGCTGGCCGACGGCGATCTCGGCGATCCCGTCACGGGCCATATGCAGCTCACCGGCGATGCCGGCGTCGGCATCCGCGCCAGCCACCGGATCGGGCAGACCGATTTCCAGACCCGGGTGGATTTCCCACTCTGGGTTGACCGGGAAGAACTGGCCGACGATCGCGATACGCTCGAACCTGTGGCATTTCGCTGGACGTTCAGTTTTGAGCCGGCGTGGTAGCTCGGCGGCTCGGCGGCGCCGCGTGCCCCGAGCGCAACGCGGGGGCGGCGCGGCGGCTCGACCTGAGGACGTCATTGCGAGCCCTGCAGGGGCGAAGCAATCGGGTTGCTTGAGCATCGTGCTGATACGACCCGATTTTCATGGGGGCGGCCTGCAGCCGCCCTTTCGGAGGCTGCGCCTCCTCCTCGCACTGACGCGCTGCGCATTCTGCGACCTGCGACCTGCGACCTGCGACTGTTCATGATCGACTCCAACCGCCGCACGCTCTTCCGTTCCGCCATCGAGCAATGGCTGGGGAAGGTGCTGGACCACACCGAAGATCGTGTGGTCGCCACGCGCTACATGCGGCCGCCCGGCGCCCTGCCTGAGATCGGATTCCTGGCGGCGTGCAGCCGGTGCGGTGCCTGCACGGACGCCTGCCCTCCGCACGCCATCGTCACGGTGCGCGCCAAGGGCGGGCTCGCCGCCGGCACCCCTTACATTGATCCCAAGGTGCAGCCTTGCATCGCCTGTCCCGACATGCCGTGCGTGGCGGCATGCCCGACGGGCGCACTGACGCTGCCGGAACAAGGCTGGCGCGGATACCGCCTGGCCGAACTCTCCTTCCGGCCCGATCGGTGCATCACCTTCCAGGGCACCGCGTGCCGAGTCTGCGCCGACGCCTGCCCCATGGGCGAGGCGGCTCTGGTCATCGATGAGCAGGGGCATCCCAGCATTCACCAGGAGGGGTGCGTGGGCTGCGGTGTCTGCGTCCAGGCGTGCATCAGCACGCCGTCGTCCTTTGGACTCACACTGGCGGAGGGGTAATGCCGGAGGTGCCGTACCGGGTGGAGAAGCCGTGGGGCCATGAACTGATCTGGGCCCGGGCCGGGAGCTACGTGGGGAAGCTGCTGCACGTGAAGGCGGGACATATTCTTTCACTGCAGTACCACAACCGGAAGGACGAGACGATGCACGTCCTGCATGGCGAGCTGATCCTTCGCACCATGGACGGCGACACCCTCACGGCGCGGCCCTTCTGCGCGGGCGAGAGCGTGCACATCCCCGCCAAGCTGGTGCACCAGATCGAGGCGGTGGTGGACAGCGACGTGCTGGAGGCTTCGACGCCGGAACTCGATGACCTTGTCCGCCTCGAAGACCGGTACGGAAGGAGCTGAACCATGCAGGTCATCATCCCCCTGGCCGGCAAGGGCACCCGGCTCCGTCCCCATACCCATCTCACGCCCAAGCCGATGCTGCGCGTGGCGGGACGGCCCGTCATGGACTGGGTCATGGACCGGCTGGACGGGCTCGACGTCGAGGAGCTGGTCTTCATCACGGGTCACCTCAAGGAGCAGGTCGAGCACTACGCCCGGAGCCGCTACCGCTGGCCCTCGCGCTTCATCGAGCAGACGGTGCAGGACGGCACCGCCGGCGCCGTGAACCTGGCCCGGCCGCACGTCCACGGCCCCGTGCTCATCGTGTTCGTGGATACCGTGTTCGAGGCCGACCTCACGCTGGTGAACCGGACCGATGCCGACGGGATCATCTGGGCCAAGGAGGTGGAGGACTACCAGCGCTTCGGTGTGGTGGTCACCGACGACAAGGGCTACATGACGAAGATCGTCGAGAAGCCGTCGGAACCGATCTCCCGGCTCGCCAACATCGGGCTGTATTTCATCCGCGACACCGCGGCGCTCTGGGCCGGCGTGGATCACGTGCTGCAGTCGCCGGCCAACAAGGGTGAGTATTATCTCACCGACGCGTTCCAGCAGATGATCGAGCACGGCCGCCGCATTCTGACGGCGGAAGTGGGCGGCTGGTACGATTGCGGCAAGCTCGACACGCTGCTGGAGACCAATGAGATTCTGCTGCGGAAGGGCCGGGCCCATCACCGCGACTATCCCGGCGTGACCATCCACGATCCCGTGCTGATCGAGGACGATGTGGAGATCGAGTCCAGCACCATCGGCCCGAACGTCACCATCGAATCCGGCTCCCGCATTCGCGGCAGCCAGCTCAGCCATGTCATCACCGGGCGCGGCTGCGCCATCGTCAACTCCCGGCTCAGCCATTCCATGCTCGGCAACGGCGTCGCGGTCGAGGGCCTCAACGGCTCCGCGTCGCTGGGCGACCATTCGGAAGTCCGGACGCGCTGACCCATGGGCTCCGTGGATGATCTCTGCCGCTCCTATCTGGACCTGAAGTGGCATTTCGATCCATCCGACGCGAGCAGTGACGGCGTCGCGGCCCAGGATGGCCGGCTGGGCAGTTTCGACGCCGAGTCGATGCGGGCGCACCTGGCGGCGTTCCGGTCCCTCGAAGGCGCCATTGAAGAGCTGGAGCCTCCGGACCTCGCCAGCGAGATCGACCGGACCGCGCTGCTTGATGACCTGCGCACGCTGGTCTTCCGGTTCGAATACGAGCGGCCCCATCTCCGGAACCCGAATTTCTGGCTCAGCCATCTCTTCGAGGGCATCTTCGCGCTGCTGGTCCGACAGGGGTCCCTGGCCGAGCGTGCGCCGGCGGCACTCGAGCGGCTCAAGGCCGCGCCGGCCTTCCTGGAGCAGGCGCGCGCGACGATGGACGACCCGCCGCTGGTATTCGTGGACTCGGCGCTGGCTTCGCTGGGCGGTGGCGGGGAGCTGATTGCGCGCGCAGTCAGCGTCCTCCGGGATGCCGCACCCGGCATGGCCGGTGAGCTCGAGGCCGCGGGCCGCGAGGCCCTCGAGGCACTTACCGGATTTGGCCGCGCACTTGGCACCGAGATCCTTCCCGCGGAAGATCCGCGCGCCTATGCGGTGGGCGAGGAGCAGTTCGAGCGGCGCCTGCATCATGAGCATGCCATCAGGGGCGGCGCGCCCGAGCTGTGGCGCTACGGCATGCACCTCATCGAAGACACCGAGGAACGCCTGCGCGCGGCGGCTCGGCGCCTCGGCGGCTCGGAGGACTGGCGAAGCCAGCTGGAACGGCTGCGCGAGGAGGCGCCGGCCGGCGACGTGCTGGCCGCCTACGGCGACGAGGCCGACCGCAGCCGCCGCTTCATCGAAGCCCAGGCGCTGGTGCCCGGCACAGGTGTGCCGCTCGAGATCACCCCGACACCCGCATTCCTCCAGTCCCTCGTGCCGTTTGCCGCGTACCAGCCGCCCCCGGTGGAGCTGGGCGGCCCCGCGCTCTTCTTCGTCACGCCACCGTCGGACGGGACGCATGCGGTACAATGCGTGCATGAAATCCCGTCGATCGTGGTGCATGAGGCCTATCCGGGGCATCATATCCAGGTGACGGCGGCGCAGGCGCTTCGCTCGGAGGTGCGCCGCCACGTGCGCACACCCGTGAACGTGGAGGGCTGGGCGCTCTACGCCGAGACGCTCATGTTCGAGGCGGGTTACTTCGTCACGCCGGAATCGCAGCTGTTTCACCTGAACGACCTGCTCTGGCGCGCGGTGCGGATCATCCTGGACGTGGGATTGCACACTCGCGACATGACACCGGGCGAAGCCGTGAACCGGATGACCGACACCCTGCCGATGGAGCGCCGGAAGGCCGAGGCCGAAGTGCGCCGCTACTGCGCCATGCCCACCTACCAGCTCTCCTACGCCATCGGGCGGCGCGACCTGCTGGCCCTGCGCGATGCCTGGCGCCAGCGGGCCGGCGCCTCGGCGCCGCTCGCCGACTTTCACCGTAACCTCTTTGCCTATGGCGGGCTGCCCTTTGCGCTGGCGCGCTGGGGCATGGGGCTCGACGAATGAAGATCACCGTGCTCACGTCGGTAGAGACGGTGCGGCCCACCCAGGAGGACCTGGATGTGGTCGTGGCGCAGGTGGTACGCGCGCTGCGGAAGCTGGGGCACAGCGTCTCCGTCCTGCCGCTCTTCAGCGACGTCCCCGAGTTCATCAAGGGGTTGTCGCGCCGGAAGCCGGAGCTGGTCTTCAACATGGCGGAGATGTTCGGTGACAGCGTGATGGGCGACATGCTGGTGGCGGCACTGCTGGAGACCCAGGAGGTGCGCTACACCGGCGGCGGCCCGGGCGACCTCTATCTCAGCCAGGACAAGGGCCTCAGCAAGAAGCTCCTGGACTATGAAGGGATCCTCTATCCGCGCTTCGCGGTGTTCTCCCAGTCGGAAGGGTTCGAGACCGGCGGCAACCTCCGGATGCCGCTCTTCGTCAAGCCGCTCCGCGCCGATGCCTCCATTGGCATTGCCGCCAACTCCCTGGTGCACGACACCGGTGCCCTGATGAAGCGGGTCGCCGCCATCCATCGCGACCTCAACGACGCGGCGCTGGCCGAGGAGTACATCGAGGGCCGCGAGTTCTACGTGGGCATCCTCGGCAACAGCAAGCCCATGGCCATGCCGCCGGTGGAGGTGGACTTCACCGGATTCCCCGAGGACCAGCCCAAGATCCTCGACAGCCGAGCCAAGTGGAACATCCGGAGCCGGGAGTACAAGGGCACCAACAGCGTCATCGCGGAACTGCCCGACGAGCTGCGCGCGCGGCTCATCAAGGTGTCATTGGATGCCTACCGGGCGCTCCGCGTGCGCGACTACGGCCGCGTCGACCTCCGGCTCACCGGCACCGGCGAGATCTATGTGCTCGAGGTGAACGCGAGCTGCTACCTGGAGGAAACCGCGGAGTTCGCCATGGCGGCGCGGGCAGCGGGGATGAGCTACGAAGAGATGATCGGGAAGATCGTGGACGCGGCGCTGGAGCGCTACGGCAAGTAGGCCCCGCGATGGATGAAGTTCATCGCGAGCGCCGTGACGAACGTGGTGACGGCGACCCGAGCCTGGTCCTCGCGTGACGCATCGTAGCCCAGCCCCAGGGTGGAGGCGCGCTCGGCGAGGTGCCGCACCAGCAGGCTGGTGCGCTCGGGGAAGTGCCCGGTCCAGCGGAACACACTGCTCATCAGGTCGCGCTCGAGACGCCGGAGCAGCGTTGCCGCCGGCATCAGCGGCTGCTCGGCGTCGGCCTGGCGGCGGCTGAAGTCACGGAAGATGGCGCGGAGGGCGCCATCGATGCCCGGTGGCAGCTCGTCGCGCAAGTCCTCGGCGTCATCGTAGAAATCTTCCAGCGTGTACGCGATTTCCGCGACGTCCTCGTCGAGGGCATCGTCGGTGACAATCGGCGCGGTGTCGCGCACCCGCGCAATGATCCGGTCGCAGTACTTGAGCTTGGCGAGCGCCACCGGCCAGGCACGGTAGTCGGCGTACCAGTCGAGACCCGGCGTCATCCATACGGCAAAGGTTTCCGACCAGTCCTCGTCCGGGTGCTTCTGGGCGTACCAGCCGGGAAGGTGGCGCACGTGGCGCCGGCTGAAGGGCTGGGGGGTGTAGTCGTCCTCGTAGGGCTGGCTGATGGAGCCGAACAGCTTGACCCATTCCTCCGTATCATAGAGCCGGTAGGCGTAGTTCATGACGTGCCCCATCTCGTGGCGGAGGTAGCGCAACACGTCGTCCCGGTCGAGTCCCTCGATCACGCCCACCCGTTCGCGGTGGAGCTTCATCAGCTCCGGGTCGGCCAGGTAGAACGGGATCGCAATCGAGATGGTCTCGAACGGCACGCCCCATTCGGACGAGAGATAGAAACGGGGGCGCAGCCGGATGCCGCGCGCATCCAGCTCGCGCAGGAAATCAGCGACAATCGGTTCCAGCCGGGTGCCCTCGATGGTGAGGCCGAGGTCCCGGATCGGGGTGTCCCAGAGGTTGGTTTCCTGGAAGGTCAACTGGGTCTGATCCATGGCGGAAAATAGTCAGGGCGAGCACGGCGAGCGGGGCGAGCAGGTGGTGGTGCCCAAGCCGGTGCGTGGGCTGGGGTTTGTTTCATTATTTAACGATTTTGCCAGTGAGATGGTCTACCCTGTCCTCCCGGCGTTCGTGCTCACGCTGGGGGGCGGGGCGGTGGCGCTGGGGGCGCTGGATGGGGCGGCAGATCTCACCTCGGCCGCGCTCAAATGGGTCAGCGGGCGGCTCTCGGACCGGCCCGGCTGGCGGAAGCCGCTGATCCTGGGCGGCTACCTGAGCGCCGTCCTTATCCGGCCGCTCATCGCGGTGGCCAGCGCGGCGTGGCAGGTGATCGGGTTCCGGGTGGTGGACCGGGTCGGCAAGGGGCTCCGGACGCCGCCCCGCGATGCGCTGATCGCCGATCTTACGCCGCCGGCGTCCCGCGGCCGAGCGTTCGGCTTCCATCGCGCCGCCGACCATTTCGGTGCAGTGCTCGGCTCACTCGCCGCATGGGTCCTGCTCGAACGCGGCACCGATGTGCACCGGGTGATCGAGCTCAGCCTGCTGCCCGGCCTGGTGGCGTTTCTCGTGCTCGCCGTGGTGCTGCGAAGCGTGCGGAGCCAGGTCGCGCCGCCGGCAGCAAAGTCCGAAGCAACGGGCCGAGTCTTCTGGACGCCAGTGCTGGTCCTGGCCTTCGTGGTGCTCGCGAGGATGCCGGAGGCCCTGTTGCTGCTGCGGCTGCAGGATGCCGGCGTGGCTGTCGCCGTCATTCCGCTGGTGTGGGCAGGACTGCACGTGGTCCGGACGGCCGCGAGCTATCCGGGCGGCGCATTGACGGACCGGGTCGGCGCCAAGTGGAGCGTGGCGATCGCCGGCGTGCTCGCGGCGCTGGTGATGGCCGCGTTCGCGCTGGACCTGAGTGTTGCCGCGGCGATCCTCGCGATGCTGGCATTCGGGCTGGTCGCAGGATTCTCGGAGCCTGCCGAGCGGGCGCTCGTCTCTCGCTTGTCACCCAACACGCTGGGCCGGGGGTTTGGTGCGTATCACGCGGTGGTGGGAGTTGCGGCGCTGCCGGCGGCGCTCATCTTCGGATTTCTGATGCAGCGTGAGGGGAATGCGGTCGCGTTCGGCGTGTCGGCGGTAGCGTTGGTAGTGGCGACGGGAGTATGGGTGGGGATGGGGGCTGAAGGCTGAGAGCTGAGAGTCGAGAGCTGCGAGCTCGGCACCCAGGCGGCCTCGACGAAGGCACGACCGATACCGCCCCTCCCTAC
>DASSTP010000033.1:0-5613 GCA_035707845.1 Gemmatimonadales bacterium
GGCCCAGCGGGAGGCCTCCCGCACCCGACCGTCAGCCGAGAGCAGCAGGGCGTCGTCCGCACCCGCCGCCTGGGCCTCGGTCAAGGCTACATCGAAAGCCTGACGCTCAGTCGTCTTCCAGGGATAATTCGGATGAGGCACCACGGAGACACGGAGACTGATCGAGGCGGGACTCGAGGACGTGCGACTCGTTGTTGAAATGCGGTCCCCGCCAATTTCGTACCGGACGATCCGGTCGTCGCCATTCGGGGGATGAGGGAGCCCAACTCTGAGGCCGAGTGCCCGCGAGGCCGCCCGGAGGCGCTCCAGATGAAGGTCCCACAGTGGTGCGCGGCCGCCCATCACTCGCACCGTCTCGATCAATGCCCTCACGGCGCCGGCGCGACCCGCGCCAGCACCCTCGCGCTCCTCGCTTCCAGCCAGGTCCGGACGGTCGTGGCCCCGAAGATGATCACCGCTCCCACGATTGCCCACGAACTCGGCTGCTCCCCCAGCACCAGCCAGGCCCAGACCGGATTGAGCGCCGGCTCCACCAGGAGCAGCAGCGACGCCTCGAAGGCCGGGACGCCCTCGATGCCCCTGGCCAGGAACATGTACGCCACGCCGATCTGGACCACGCCGAGATAGGTGACCACGCTCCAGTCCACGACCGAGGCGCCGGTGACCGGCAGCGCGGCCGGCAGCACCAGCAGGAACACCAGCGCATTCCCCGTCACCATGGCCGCCATCTGCGAGCCACGCTCCGGCCCGCGCGCGAGCCAGCGCAGTCCCATTACCGTGAGCCCGTACGTGAGCCCGGTGAGCGCTGCCAGCAGGTTGCCGGTCCGCGGATCCGGCGCCGTGGCGAGCGGCACCTGGCGCGTGATGAAGAAGAGGATCATCCCCACCGCGATGGCCACCATGAACCAGAGATCCTTGAGCCGGATCGGTTCCTTGAGCAGGAACGGCGCAAGCAGCAGGATGTAGAGCGGCGCCGTGCTCTGCAGGTAGATGGTGTTGGCCGAGGTAGTGAGCTTGTTGGCAAGCACGAAGAGCAGCAGCGTGGCGGCGTACGTCACGCCCACCGCCATCGAGCGCCAGGTGTAGCCCCGGCGCGCCTGCGGCAGGAGGAGAAAGAGGGTGAGCGCCGCGATTCCGGAGCGGAAGCTCGCCACCTGATAGCCCGTGAGCGACGCCGCCTTGATGGCGGCGCCACCGGTGGAGAAAAGCGCGGCAGCAAGGACGAGCTGCAGCCGCGCCGCGTTGGAGCGAAGCATGCGGCTATGGCGCCCCGATGCCGTGCCGCTTGAGCGCCGCGCGCACCTGGTCGAGCGGCACGGCCTCGGCCCGGCCGCCCCGGCTCTCCACTGTGGTGGCCATGAACAGCGAGTTGTAGATGGCCTCTTCGGTGGCCTCGGCGACGGCCTCGAACAGCGACGACATCGCGTCATTGTCGAGATCACTGACCTGGCGCACCGGTCCTTCACCGGTTCGCCGCACCGACTCCGCGGTGCTGAACGCAATGACGTAATCGCCAGAACCGTTCGAGCCGTAGCCGCCGGTCCGCCCCAGCCCCATCAGCGCGCGCGAGGCCATGCGGCGAAGATTCCGGTCCGACACCGGCGCGTCGGTGGCCACGACGATCATGATGGAACCGTCGGCGGCGTTCCGCCGGCCCGCCGGCGGCGGCGTCCGCCGCAGCTCCTTCCACATCGGCACGCCCATCACGGTGAACGCGCCCCCGAAGTTGCTCTGCACCAAGACGCCCACGGTATATCCATCGTCCCGATCAGCCGCCTCGCCCGGCCGAGCCGCCGAGCCGCCTGTAGGGGCGGCCTGCGGCCGCCCTGTCCGCCGAGAAGAAGTCCCGATCCCACCCTTCCAGCCGAACGCAATCGTCCCGGTGCCGGCGCCGACGCTTCCCTCCTCTACCTTGCCCGTATCCGCGGAGGTGAGCGCCTTCACGACGTCCTCAGGACGGATCGGCCGGTTACGGATGTCATTCAGCGATCCATCATTGGTCTCGCCCACGACCGGATTGATGGAACGCACCTGTTCCATCCCCGGCTGGTGCAACAGGTAGTCCACCATCGCGTCGGCGGCACGCCAGACGCAGAGGGTGCAGGTGAGGAGGATCGGCGTTTCCAGTTCGCCCAGCTCCTGCACCTGGGTGACGCCGAGCAGCTTGCCGAATCCGTTGCCCACCACGATGGCCGCCGGCACCCGGGAGAAGAAGGTGTTGCCACCGTGCGGCACGATGGCGGTCACCCCGGTGCGGATCGAGTCGCCCACCATCCGCGTCACCTGCCCCACCCGGACACCAGGCACATCGGTGATGGCGTTGTTGGGCCCTGGCATAAGGCGTCCCGGTTCCAAACCGAGGTCGCGCGCGCGGACGCGTTGCTGGGCATGGAGGGAGGCAGGAAGACCTGATGCGATGACTAGCACGCCGAACGCCAAACGCCGAACGCCCTCTCGCAGCCTGTGACCCGCGACTCGCGACCCGTGACCCGCGACTCGCGACCCGAGACCCGTGACTTGTGACATACGACTCATTCCCGTAGCTCCTTGAGGTCCTGAAACAACTCCAGCGCCCCCGGATTGGCCAGCGCATCCACGTTAGTGACCGGCCGGCCGTGGATCACGTTGCGCACGGCGAGTTCGGTAATCTTGCCGCTGATGGTCCGCGGAATGTCGGCCACCTGCACGATGCGCCTGGGCACATGGTGAGGTGAGGTGGCATCCCGGATGCGCCGCCGGATTTCCTCCCGCAGGGCGTCGTCCAGGGTTACTCCATCCCGCAGGCGCACGAAGAGCACGATGCGCGTGTCGTCCTCCCACTCCTGCGCCACCACCAGGCTTTCCACCACTTCCGGCAACTGCTCCACCTGCCGATAGATCTCCGCCGTACCGATCCGGACGCCACCCGGATTGAGCGTGGCATCGCTGCGGCCATGGACAATGAGGCCATCGTGCTCCGTGAGCGAGGCCCAGTCGCCGTGGCGCCAGACGTTCTCGAACGTGCTGAAGTATGCGTCGTGGTAGCGCGACCCGTCCGGATCATTCCAGAACCGCACCGGCATGCTGGGAAACGGCCTGGTACAGCACAGCTCGCCCGCCTCGCCCCGCGGCGCGCGCACCGGCGAGTCACCCGCCTCGCCATGCAGGATCTCCACCGCCATGCCGAGGCCGCGGGTCTGCAGCTCGCCACGCCAGACCGGGGCGATCGGGTTGCCCAGCGCAAAGCAGGAGATAATGTCAGTCCCGCCACTGATGCTGGCGAGATGCACATCCTGCTTGATGTGGCGATAGACATAATCGTAGCTGTGCTCGGCCAGCGGGCTGCCGGTCGACAGGATGGCGCGAAGCGCGCCGAGCTCATGGCTCCGAGCCGGCGCCAGCTGCTCCTTCTCCGCCAGCGCCAGGAATTTCGCGCTGGTGCCAAAGACGGTAATTCCCTCGGCCGCCGCCATGTCCCACAGCGTTTCCTTCCTCGGGCTGAGCGGCGCGCCGTCATACAGCACCACAGTGGCTCCCACGGCAAGCGAGGACACCAGCCAGTTCCACATCATCCACCCGCAGGTGGTGTAATAGAAGATCCGGTCACCGCGGGTAAGGTCGGTGTGCAGCACCAGCTCCTTGAGGTGCTGCAGCAAGGTCCCGCCGGCACCGTGCACCATGCACTTGGGCAATCCCGTCGTCCCCGACGAATACATGATGTACAGCGGATGATCGAACGGCAGGCGGGTAAAGGCGGGCTCCGACAGTCCTGCGAAGCCGGACAGGAACTCCGGCCAGAGCATCGCGCCCGGCAGCTGGTCCAGGTCCGGAGTATCAGCCAGGTAGGGCACCACCACGAGGCGCTCGATGGCGGGGATTGCCTCGCTCACCTCACGCACGCGCTCGAGCAGGTCGATCTGCTTGCCAGCGTATCGGTAGCCATCCACGGTCACCAGCACGCGCGGCGAGATCTGCCCGAACCGGTCCACCACGCCCTTCACGCCAAAGTCGGGCGAGCACGATGACCAGATGGCGCCAAGGCTGGCGGCGCCAAGCATGGCGATGATGGTCTCGGGCAGATTGGGCAGGTAGCCGGCGACGCGGTCGCCCTGCTTGACGCCGGACGCGGCGAGCGCCGCGGCCGCGCGCGCCACCTGGATGCGGAGCTCGGCAAACGACAGGCGCGACTGCCGGCCCAGCTCATTCCAGAAGACGATCGCGTCGCGATCGTCGTCATAGCGCAGCAGGTTTTCGGCGAAATTGAGCCTGGCGCCGGTAAACCAGAGGGGCCCACGAGCAGGATCGGGCGGTGCCATGCGGTCGAGCCCCACCACCACGCGCTCCCACGGCGGGCCGTCGCCACGCTCGTCGGCCACCACGCCACAGAATTTCCAGACGGCAGGCCAGAAGTCCGCCGGCTTCTCCACCGACCAGCGCCAGAGCGCGGGAAAATCCGGCACGGCCGCGCCCGCCGCGCGGCACGTCGCCATGAACCGGGTGAGGTTGGCCCCCTCGACCCGCTCGGGCGACGGCACCCAGACTGGTGCGGTCAAAGGCTCAGGACGTGGGTGGGTTGAACTGGGCGTGCTGCTGGTCCACCCAGCTCCTGTGATACGACTCGTCCTCGATCTTCGTCGCGGCCTTGGCCACGTGGAGTGGGCGGAACGAATCCATCATGACCGCCAGCTCATTGGTGAACTTGGCGCCGATGCTCGCCTCGGCCCGCCCCGGATGCGGCCCGTGCGGCAGCCCGTCGGGGTGATGGGTGATGCTGCCGTACTCGATCCCCTTCCGGCTCATGAATTCGCTCGAGGCATAGAAGAGCACCTCGTCCGAGTCCACGTTGCTGTGGTTGTACGGCGCCGGCACCGCATTCTCGTCGAAATCATACGGCCGGGGACAGAAGCTGCAGATCACGAAGCCGTCACCCTGGAAGGTCTGGTGCACCGGCGGCGGCTGGTGGATTCGGCCGACGATGGGCTCGAAGTCGTGGATGTTGAAGATCCAGGGATAGAAGTAGCCGTCCCAGCCGATCACGTCGAAGGGATGGTGATCGAGGATCAGTTCGTTCATGGCATTGTACTGCTTGACCAGGATCCGGAAGTCGCCCGATTCATCGTGGGTGCGGAGTTCCGAGGGGCGCCGGATATCGCGTTCCGAGTAGGGCGCGCCTTCCACCAGCTGCCCCACGTCATTCTGGTAGCGCTTGGGGAAGCGGACGTGTCCCCGGCTCTCAAAGACCAGCATCTTGGTCAGGCCGGCAGTGGCATCGAGACGCCAGCGGTGCAGGATGTTCCGGTGCACCACCACGTAGTCGCCCGCGCGATAGGGCAGGTCGCCAAAGGGCGACTCCAGCACGCCGCTTCCCTCCACGATGTAGACCACCTCGTCCGCCTGGGAGTTGCGGTAGAAGTGGGCGTCGATCTCGTCCGGCTCCACGTAGAGCATGGCGATCTCGTCGTTGAAGAGGATTGGCACCCGGTCCAGCGTGGGGCTGCCGCCCGCCTTCACCTGGGCCGTCTTGAAATGCCGGTGGCGCAGGGAGGTGTCGTCGTCCTTTTCCCACTTGATATCGCGCAGGCGGCGCGCCGACTTCACCGTCGTCGGTGGATGCGTGTGATACAGGAGCGACGA
>DASSTP010000034.1:0-2973 GCA_035707845.1 Gemmatimonadales bacterium
GAGCTGCGAGCTGCGAGCTGCGAGCTGCGAGCTGTGAGCTGTGAGCTGCGAGCTGCGAGCTGCGAGTGTGAATATAGTCACTCGCCCCACGCCCCACGCCCCACGCCCCACGCCTCACACCTCACGCCCTACCGATACCCCTCCACCCCGGTCGCCTTGAACGACGCGAAGAGGGACACGCCGGGAGCGATGCCCAGCGCGCGCCCGCCCGCCGCAGTGACTTCGGCCACCAGCGGTGGGGCCGTATCGAGCGCCACGCGAAGCCGCTCGCCGTGCGGGGGTTCGGGCACCACTTCGCGCACCGCGCCGTGGAATACATTGCGGGCGCTGCCCTCCGGCGCCGAGCGCGAGAGCGTGATGCTGCTGGGCGGCACGACTGCGAAGACCTCACCGTCCCCACCCGGATCAACAACGGTGAGCCGGCCGCCGGCCACGGCCAGTTCGGCCAGGCCCGGCTCCGGGCGTGCAATGACCGACCCGCGAAAGAAGTTGGCACCCAGGAAGGCAGCCACCGAATGTGATCTCGGCCGCACCAGCAAGTCCGCGCTCGTGCCTTCCTGGATGATCCGCCCCTGTTCCATCACGGCGATCCTGGTCCCCAGTGCCAGCGCCTCGAGCGGGTGATGGGTCACCAGCAGCGTGAGACCGTGTCGTTCGGCAATCACCGAGGCGAGCGTGGCGCGCAAGGATGCCCGGCTTTCGGGATCGAGCGCGCTGAGTGGCTCATCCAGCAGCAGCAGCTCCGGATCCACCGCCAGTGCACGCGCGAGCGCCACCCGCTGCCGCTCGCCACCCGAGAGCTTGGTGACGGGGCGGTCGGCGAGGTGAGCAGCGCCGCATTTGACAAGGAGGTCACGGGTCGCGGGTCGCGGGTCACGTGACTCGCGACCCGAGATCCGTGACCTGCGACCAAACTCCACATTCTCCCGCACGCTGAGGTGCGGAAACAGCGCCGCCTCCTGCGGGACCCACCCGACCGAGCGTCTTGACGGGGGCAGATGAAGTCGGCGGGTCGTGTCAGCCCAGGGCACACCGTTCACGCTGATCTGCCCCTCGCGCGGACTCTCGAGCCCCGCGAGCAGGCGCAGCACGCTCGTCTTCCCCGCTCCGCTCCCGCCCGCGAGCACCAGCGTGCCGCCGTCGGCCACCGACAGCGTCACGTCCAGCTCGAGCACACCGATGCCGCTACGGAGCCGGGCGTCGAGCATGCGTGCCAAGGGAGACGGGAATCCAGGCGCGCACGGCGATCAGCACGCCGGCGGAGATCGCCAGCAGCAGCACCGCGACCGCGAGCGCGGCATCGAGATCCTGCTGGAGGGCAGCGTAGACGGCGAGTGGCAGCGTCTGGGTCTTGCCCGGCAGGTTGCCGGCGAAAGTGATGGTCGCGCCGAATTCTCCGAGCCCGCGGGCCCACGCCATGACCGCGCCCGCAAGCAGCGAGGGCGCCGCGAGCGGCAGCGCGATCCGGCGGAAGACGGCGAACGCGCCATGTCCCAGCGTCGCGCCCACCTCGAGCAGCTGCGCATCGATCCGGCGCAACCCCGCGGCACCCGCCAAGGCAAAGTAGGGAAAGCCCACGAAGACCTGCGCGATGATCACCGCCAGTGGCGTGAACGGGATGCTGAGTCCCAGCGCGGAGATGCCCTTGCCCAGGATGCCGGCGCGCCCGAAGGCCAGCAGCAGCCCCAGGCCGGCCACGGTCGGCGGCAGGACCAGCGGCATCACCAGCAGCGCCTCGAACCAGCGGGTAAGGCGGGAGCGGCCGCTGGCGAGCCACCACGCGACCGGCAATCCGGCAATGATGACGATAAGGGCCGAGGCCGCGCTCGTGACAATGCTCAGCCCCAGCGCCTGCCGTACCATCGGATCGGCCAGCTTGCGATAGAGCTCGACGGGATGCACCGCGAGAATCAGCGCAACGACGGGAAGCAGCATGAAGCCAGCGGCGAGTCCAGCCACGCCGCCAGCCAGGCCGCGCCATCCCGGCTGGCGCCAGGTCATGGTGTAGGCGTACCGCGCGGGAGCTCGAAGCCATGCGCCGTGAGGACCGCCCTTCCCTTGGCGGATCGCAGCAGATCAAGAAAGGTCCGGGCGTCAGTCGTGTCGGTCGCAGCTCGCGTCATGGCAATGAGGTAGTGTGCCACGATATCACGCGCGCCTGGCACCGGCAGTTCGCGAAGCGCGCCGGTCGTGTCGGCCTGGAGTTGGGCGCGGTAGATGATGCCGGCGTCGGCTTCGCCCAGCCGGAGCTTGCTCACCACGCTCGCCGCCGAGAGTTCCTGGGAGACGACGCCATGCTCGACCCGCGTGGCGAAGTCGGGCCCGTAGCCCTCGAGCTGCGACATCCGCGCCAGCAGGTCGCGGGAATAGCGGCCCAGCGGAACCTGCGGCGCCGCCAGCACCACCTTGGTCCCGGGCGAGGCGAGGTTGAGCGGCATGCGCATGAAATCGGCCGCCCCGCTCTTCATCGAGATGACCAGCGCCAGGCTGGAGACGGCAAGGGTGTCGGCGGTGCCTGCCAGCCCCTTCTGTTGCGCGACCCGCATCCAGCGCTCGTCCGCGGTGGCGAGCAGGTCGGCGGCGCCGCCCATCTGGAGCTGGGACACGAGGGCCGAGGAGGCCGCGCCGTTGAGCCGCACCAGGAGCGTCGAGTCCCGGCGCATGAGGGTGTCGGCCAGGTCCTGGAAGGCGGGCACCAGCGAGGACGCCACAAAAACGGTCAGCTCGCGCCCGTGAGGCCCGCCCCGGCTCTCCCCTCGCCGGCAGGCGGGGAGGAGGAGGGTGAGGAGCAGGAGGGGGCGGAGGTTGGTCATTGGCTGCTGCCTGCTGGCTGGAGGTTAAGCGCTCAGCGCTGAGCGCTCAGCGCTTGACACTGGACGCAACCGCCGTCTCCAAGCTAACATCTACCCGACTCATGAACCGGGAATCGCAATGAACCGTGCCTTCGTGCCGCTCGCCCTCATCGCCGTGCTC
>DASSTP010000035.1:0-19070 GCA_035707845.1 Gemmatimonadales bacterium
GAAGTAGGGGGCGAAGATCGTGCCGTGCCACGCCGGCACCAGCGACATGGCGAAGTCCCAGGACACCACCGAGTGCACCGACAGCACCAGGGGCGTCAGCAGCGCGGCGAGGTAGAGGTAGGCCCGCGAGAAGTGGCGCCACTGGTTGTCCGACCCGGTCCAGCCCATCGCCACCTGGGCGTAGAGCGCGCGGCGCCAGCCGGTGGCCCGGTCGCGCACTGCCGCAACGTCGGGAATGAGCCCGAACACCAGGAAGCAGGTGGACACCGTGAGGTACGTCCCCACGGCGAACACGTCCCACATGAGTGGCGACTTGAAATTGGGCCAGATGTAGCGCGCGTTGGGATACGGCAGCAGCCAGTAGAAGACCCACTGGCGCCCGATGTGGATGATCGGGAAGAGGCCCGCCGTCATGACCGCGAACACGGTCATGGCCTCGGTGGCGCGGTACACCGCCGTCCGCCAGGGCGACCGGAACAGGTAGAGAATGGCCGAGATCAGCGTGCCGGCATGACCGATACCCACCCAGAACACGAAGTTGGTGATGTACACCGACCACATGATCGGCGGGTTGTAGCCGGCGTGGCCCAGGCCGTCCTTCAGCAGGATGACGAAGGTGATGAGCCCGATCAGGAACAGTCCCACGGCCCCGAACAGCGCCGCGAGGTAGGCCCTGCTCGGCGCCGAGAGCGTCGCGACGACGTCGCTGGTGATCTCGGCGTGGGTGCGGGTCAGGTTCGGGCCGTATGCCACCGTGGCCATGCTTACGCCTCCACCTGGTTCAGCACCTTGGCCAGGTACGTGATGGCCGGGCGCGTGTTCAGTTCTTCAAGGACACGGTAGGCGCGGGGGTCCTCGCTCGACTGCGCCACCTTGCTGGCCGGATCACGCCGGTTGCCGAAGATGATGGCGTCCGACGGACAGGCCTGGGCGCAGGCGGTGGTGAATTCACCGTCCTGCAGCTCCCGGCCCTCCAGCCGCGCGTTGTGCTGCGCCGACCGGATGCGCTGGACGCAGAAGGTGCACTTTTCCATCACGCCGCGGGCGCGCACGGTGACGTCGGGATTGAGCTGCAGGTCGAGCGGTTCCGGCCACGCCTTGAGGTTGTACTTGTACCAGTTGAAGTAGCGCACCTTGTACGAGCAGTTGTTGCTGCAGTAGCGGGTGCCCACGCAGCGGTTGTAGACCTGGCCGTTGAGCCCGTCCACCGTGTGGTAGGCGGCAAAGACCGGGCAGACCGGTTCGCAGGGCGCATTCTCGCACTGCTGGCAGAGCATGGGCACGAAACGCGCTTCCAGCGGCTCCTCGCCCTCACCACCTTCCCAGTAGCGCTCGATCCGCATCCAGCTCATCTCGCGGCCGCGCAGCACCTGGTCCTCACCCACGGTCGGGATGTTGTTCTCGGCGTAGCAGGCCGTGACGCAGGCAGAGCAGCCGGTGCAGCGGGAGAGATCGATCGTCATCCCCCAGCTCGGGTGCACTTCGGCGTAGTTGCCGAGCTTCCGGCCCTCGACCTGGCGCTCGCGCCAGCCCAGGATGGCCTTCACTTCCAGCTCGGTGTTGACCTCGTGCTCCTCGTGCCCTTCGGCGTGCATGGCCTCGCGCACGGTCATGCCCTTCCGGGCATACACCAGCGGGATCGCCTCGGCGATGCCGCGGCCCAGCTGGCGGGGCGTGCCCTCGGTCGTAGCCACTTCCTGGTAGCTGTGCGTCTTCTCGAGGCGCACGCGAGTTGACGCGTACGGCACGAAGGCGCTTCCTGCAGCCGGCGCCCCGAGGAGATCGAGCGGATTGAAGCCGCGATCCTTGGCGAACTGGCCGTACTCCGTGTGGCCCCAGCCAAGGGGCGCCGCGATCACGTCATCGTGCAGGCCGGCATAGGGAAACGCCGGTCCGGAGATCTCACCGTGCGGGGAGATGATGCGCACCACTTCGCCGCGGCGGATGTCGAGCCGCCTGGCGGTGGCCGCGCTCAGCTCGATCCACGGACTCCAGGTGGCCTTGGTAACGGGATCCGGATTCTCCAGCAGCCACGGGCGATTGCCGCCGCGGCCATCGTGGAGGAAGCTGTGCGGGTAGGCGAGGAAGACAAAGTCGCCGTCACCGTCAAATGCCGGCGCCGCCGCGTTGATCGCAGCCCCGGTGGGCGTGAGCGCCGGCGCTTCGGGCGCCGCGGCGTAGACGCCGCCGCGCGCCAGCGCCGCCCGCCATTCGGCGTCGCTCGCGGTGTGCGCGTTCCAGGCGGTGCGCAGGTGCGTCTTGTAATCGGGCGCCGAGAACTTGCTGTACGCGCCGCCGAGCTTGCGGGCCGCGTCGAGCAGCACATCGCCGGTGTGCCGCACCGGGAAGACCGGCTCCATGACCGGCTGCATCAGCCCGAAGACACCGGCACGCGGATTGGCGTCATCCCAGCGCTCGAGTGAATGCAGGTTGGGGAGCAGGAGGTCGCACTGGGCCGCGGTTTCGTCGAGATACGTGGCCGTCGAGACCTTGAGCGGCACCTTCTTCATGGCATCCACAAACTTCATGGACGCCGGCAGCGCGTAGACGGGATTGGCCTCATGCACCAGCAGAATGCCAACCTGCCCCGCGGTCATGGCGCTCATCAGCTGCTGCACGCCGGCCAGGCCGTCGCCGCTGGCGAGATCGGCTCCGAAGCGCACCGTCTGGCCAATGTTGCCGGCTACGGCGTTGAGCACGTTGACGGCCTGGCAGAGCTCCACCGCGCCGCGATGCTGTGAACCGATGCCACCAGCCACCGCAAGCGTCGGCGACTGGGCCGCAAATTCGAGCGCCACCCGGCGGATGGCGTCGGCGGGAACGCCGCTGGCCTTGGAGGCCGCCTCAGGTGTCCACTGGCTGAGCAGGCTGGCGTAGGCCCCCGCACCGCCCCTCCGGCCCGCCACGACGTTGGCCATGGCAAGCGCGATCGCGGCCTCGGTGCCCGGCGCTGCGGCGAGCCACTCATCGGCGTTGAGCCCGGTCAGGTCACGGCGTGGCGCGACATGCACATGGCGCGCGGCGTCACCGTGGAAACCGTGTGACTGGGCATACCCGATCTGGTTTTCGGTGGGGCTGTGCCAGGTATCGAGGAAATCAGCGCCGAAGCTCAGGATGTACCTGGCCGATGCAAAGTCGTAGGCCGGGAGCTCATCACGCCCAAAGGTGAGCTTGTTGGCCTCACGCATCGGGACGTGATCGAGCGGCTCCCAGCGGGTGACCGTGCCACCAGCCACAGCGGTGAAATCAGCGAGCAGCGTCGAGAAGGTGCCCCGGCCCGCGCCAGAGAGCACGGCGAGCGGCGCGCCGCCCTTCTGGATGGCGGCGACCAGCCGGGCGATGGCGTCGTCCCACTTCACTTCCTTCCATGACCCGCCGTCGCGCACCATCGGCGCCTTGATGCGTCCCGGGTTGTACAACCCCTGCAGCGACGCCTGCCCGCGCGCGCAGAGCTTGCCCCGGTTGACCGGATGCTCGGGATTCCCCTCGAGCTTGATGGCCCGGCCTTCGCGCGTCTTGACGTGCAGGCCGCAGCCGGCGGAACACTCGGTGCAAGTGCTGGCGTAGTAGGTCGGCACGCCCGGCACCTGGTCCTCCGACTGGACCAGGTAGGAAATGAGTTTTTTGGCCTTGGTGCCGCAGCCGGAGAGCGCGGTGGCGCCCGCGCCCGCCACGCCGAGAACGGTCAGGAACCGCCGGCGGTCAACGGTCGGGTTCAGTCCATCGTCAGACATCGCGACTCCAGAAAGCGGACACGATGGTGCGCGTCAGTAGTGACATGCCGAGCAGTCCCGGGTCACCTTCCGCTCGATGTGGCAACTGATGCAGAAGCCCATGTTGTTGATGTTGTTCACCTTGTGAATCTGCGGCATGCGGTTGACGTCGCCGTGGCAGGTGGCACAGGCGTTCGGTCCCAGCGCCTTGATGTGTACGGAGTGCGGGAAGTGCACGTGCTGGGCGAGGAAGTGGACGCGAACCCACTCCACCGGCTGCTGCTTGTTCCAGGCATCGCGCAGCTTGCCGATTTCGGCGGCGTTGCCCTTGTCACTGCCGCCCACGACGAGGTGGCACCCCATGCAGGTCTGCAGCGAGGGGATACCGGGTTCGTTGGAGACGTTGACGGAATAGTGGCAATACTGACACTGCAGCTTGTACTGCCCGGCGTGCAGATCGTGGCGGAAGAAGATGGGTTGGCGGGGGCCAAGCAGGTCAGCAGTATCCGAGGCAGCGAGGCGGGTGGCAGCGATGGAGTCCGGCTCGGCCGGCCCCGTTGCCTGTTGGGCTCGTGAGGTGCTGCCCCAGGCCATCAGGGCCGCCGCCACCACGATGAGTCCCCCTCCTGCGACGAACGCAAGCTTGCGCATTATCAAGCCCACCTCGACCGAGCGGAATTCCTGGTCTTGTGAAAAGTTTCACACAGGGGCGCGGCCTGATGGGCATCTATGCCGCCGCGCGCGCATAAGTATAGTCACCCGAACGTCTTTCACAACCCGAACGTGCTGCGTATTCCGAATATTTTACTCGGATTCCGCACGGCCTCGCGCCGCCGCCGTCTGCCGGCCCAGCACGTGGGCCACCTCGAGCCCCACCGCCCGGAGCAGCGCAGCCTCCCGGGCATCGAGATCGGCCCGGAAAAACATCTCGCGGAACGACCGCATCACGGTCTGGTCGTTGCGCGCCTTGAAAAAATCGAGTCCGTCGAGCGCCACCTGCCAATCGGCAAAGAGGGTTTCGAGCTGCTCGCCGGTAGCGGGCTGTGCCCGACGGCGGGGACGCTTGAACGGCAGCGCATCGCCGCCGCGCGCGAGCCAGACTTCATGCGCCATGATCGCCACGGCCTGCGCCAGGTTGAGCGAGTGATGATCGGGATTGGTGGAAATGCTGACGATGAGCTGGCAGCGATCGAGTTCTTCGTTGGTGAGTCCGGCATCCTCGCGCCCGAACACCAGGGCAACGGGCCCTTCGTCGAGGCGCTCCACCACCTCCGCCGCGGCGTCCCGGGCTCGCGCCATGCGGCGGCGCGCGGTGCGCCCTCGCGCCGACAGCGCCGCGGCAAAGGTCACGTCGCTGAGCGCCGCATCGAGCGAGTCGGCGAACGTGATGCGCTCCACCAGCTCCGCAGTGTTGTGGGCAATCCCCTCGATGCGATACGGATCGAACTCCTGCGGATTGACGAGGGTGAGCTCGTCGATCCCGAAATTCCGGGCGATCCGTACCGTCGCCGCGATGTTGACCAGGTCCTGCGGCTCGACCAGGACGAGGCGTGGCGCAGGCTTCACGTCACCTCGCCCAGGAAGCTCGTGTCGTGGCGCTTGGCCTTGAGCATGGCGGCGATGCCGCTCTTGTCCACCGCCTTCATGTATGCTTCCTGCGGCTCCACCAGTCCCTCGTCCACCAGCTCGAGCAGGCTGTCGTTGAGCGTGATCATGCCGGCACGCTTGTTGGTCTGCATGATGCTCGGGATCTGGAAGGTCTTGCCTTCACGGATCAGGTTGGACACGGCGGGAATCGAGAGGAGAATTTCCCGCGCGGCCACCCGTCCCCCGCCCTTCTTCTTGCAGAGCGTCTGCGCAATGACGCCGCGCAGCGACTCGCTCAGCATGACGCGCACCTGCGACTGCCGGTCCGCCGGGAACTGGTCAATGATGCGGTCCACGGTGGAAGCCGCCGTGGTCGTATGGAGCGTGCCGAAGACCAGGTGGCCGGTTTCCGCCGTCTCGATCGCGATGGACACCGTCTCGAGATCCCGCATCTCGCCCACGAGCACCACGTCGGGGTCCTCACGCAGGGCGGCGCGCAGCGCCCCCTTGAACGACCTGGTGTGCACGCCCACCTGCCGCTGGGTCACGATGCAGCTCTTGCTGGCATGGACAAACTCGATCGGGTCCTCGATGGTGAGGATGTGGTCGGTGCGCTTCCGGTTGATCAGGTCCACCATGGCCGCAAGCGTGGTGGACTTGCCGGAACCGGTGGGCCCGGTGACGACCACCAGTCCCTTGGTGAGGTAGCAGAGATTCTGTACTTCCCGGCTCAGTCCCAGCGCTTCGGCGGTCGGCACATCGGTAGGAATGACCCGGAA
The DNA here is from genome assembly GCA_035707845.1 of Gemmatimonadales bacterium. Classification (GTDB taxonomy): domain Bacteria; phylum Gemmatimonadota; class Gemmatimonadetes; order Gemmatimonadales; family GWC2-71-9; genus CAMLHP01. Next base: position 6,080 of record DASSTP010000035.1, read on the forward strand.
CACCGCAAACGGCCCGAAGCGGTCACGTCCCGCATTGCAGCGGAAGCGCGCAACCTCCGGGATCTCATAGGCCCAGTCCGCGTCGCTGTTCTCGGCAAACTCCTCGACCACCATGGGCGTCATGATGGCATGCAACATCTCCTCGACGCGTGAGGCCTCGAGCGCTGCGGCCTCGGAGCGCACCAGCTCGCCATGACGGCGGTACACCGGCGGCTGGCCCGAGCGCAGGTGCAGGTCGGAGGCCGCCGAGGTGGCCAGCTCGCGAAGCAGCACATCGAGCGCGGCGCGCGACTCCTGGTCGCCGGCCGCACGAACGCTGGCCGCCGCACTCGCCGCTGCCGCCGGGCGCAGCGTCACCTGCGTCGCGCCATTGGGAGAGCTCATTTCGGCCTCCACGGCGCCGGCCGGTGCGCCGTAGCTGAACCGCAAGGCCGCTCCCTCCCTGACCTGCGCCGCCACGGCGGCTGGTGCGATTTCCCGGATCAGGGCCACGATCTGCTGCTCACTGAGGGGCTCCCGCGTGACGGGGCGGGCACCGCCGTTGCTCTGGAGCGAGGCCGGCTGGCCGGCGATGAGCCGGAGCTGGTCGGCGCGTTGGTCCACCAGGAGCTGGATGAGCTTGTCGAGTCGTGCCAATGCAGACCTCAGTCGAGCGGGCGGATGGACCGCACGTGCGAGCGGTTGAGGAAACGAATCGTAGTGCCCGTGACCAGCGCAAAGAAGCGGCCGCTGGTGTTGAGATAATCGAGCGCCCGGCCGCGGGTAGGCGGCATCTCGATGTCGGCGCGCCCGCGATAATCCCCGCCCGTGAGCCGCACTTCCATCTCGACATGCGAATAGGCACCAAGCCGGGCGGGATCGGCCGCCGGCATGTCGGCGGTGGCGCAGGATACCACGGAGACGGTGTCCTTGGAGAGGAAGGTGACGCCCCCGTCCGCGAGCGCCAGCGGAAAGAAGCAGTCGCCCCGGTTGAGCAGCTCCAGCGGCGACTCGGGCCCGTCGCGGTAGGGCACGCTCGGCTGGAGATGGAGCTCCCCGATGATCACGTCGCCACCCGCAACGATCACCGAAGCGGCGACCCGCCTGGTTTCGGCCCAGTCGCTCATGCACCCGCCGCGCGCTGGAGTTGTTCACCCGCGAGGCGGTACATCTGCCAGTCGGCCAGCGGTTCGGCCCCGAGCCGTTCGTAGAAGTCGCGTGCCAGCCGGTTCCACTTGAGCACATTCCACTCCATGCGTCCGCATCCCCGCTCCACCGCCACGGCTGCCACCGCCTGGAACAGGCGGTAGCCATGGCGGGCGCCGCGCGCGGCGGGATGCACAAAGAGATCTTCAAGGTACATGGACGGCAGCGCAAGAAAGCTGGAATAGGTCTCGAAGAACAGGGCGTAGCCCACCGGACCGCCGTCATCGAGCGCCAGCAGCACTTCAAGCCGCCGCCGTGCGCCGAAGGCGTCCTCGACCAGCCGTGCCCGGGCAGCCGGCTCCGGCCTGGGCAACTGCTCATAGTCCGCCAGCGCGTCCACCAGCTCGAGCAGTGACTCGGCATCGGCCCGGGTGGCGGCGCGCACCAGCGCCGTCACGCGCGGATTTCCACGCCGGCGTCCTGCTCGATGAAGCGGATGACCTCGAGATAGTCCGCCTGCTCACCCAGTGCGTCACGTGCCACGCCGAGGACGTCGGTGGCAACTTCGAGCACCGGCCCGCCGACGTCGTGCTCGTCCAGCACTCCCAGCGCGATGCCGGCGTCCTTGTGCAGCAGCGCCAGGCGGAAAGTCTGGGGATACGCCCCCGTGAGCACCCGCTCCGGCACCAGGTGCTCGCTCACGAACGAGCGGCCACTCGATGCGTTGAGCACCTCGACCGCCTTCGCCGCCGGAATGCCTGCCTTCACCAGCGCCGCCAGCCCTTCGCCCAGGGCGGCGATGTTCACGCCGAGCAGGGCGTTGTTGACCGCCTTCATGGCGTGACCTGCGCCGATCGGACCCATGAGCTCGATACGCTTGCCGAACGCCTGCAGCACCGGCAGCGCCCGTCGCATCACGGCCTCGCTTCCACCCAGCATCACGGTGAGCGTTCCCGCTTCGGCGCCATTGGTGCCGCCACTCACCGGCGCATCGGCGAACTCCACACCATGCTCCGCCAGGCGCGCCGCAATCCGGCGCGACGTGGCGGGATCACCCGAGGTACAGTCGAGGAGCAGCGCGCCAGGCCGGAAGCCGGCAAGCAGCCCGTCCGCTCCGTCGAGCAGCGCCTCCACCTCCGCCGAGGTCGGCAGGCAGGTGATGACCACGTCGGCCTCGGCTGCGGCCTCGCGCGGCGTCCGCGCCACCCGGGCGGTGTGCGAGGCCGCGAACTCGTCGGCACGCGCCGCCGTCCGGTTCCAGACGATCAATTGATGGGCCTTGCTGAGGCGCGCGGCCATGGGCGTGCCGATGGCGCCGAGGCCGAGAAATGCGACCTGCATGATGGGCGAAGTCTCCGCGCTGGGTGCGTCCGAAGATAGACAGTGCGGCGCCCTCGCGTCCACCAGCATTGACGCCGCGAAGGCGCCTGCGCTACCGTCCGCCATGGCCATCCGGATCATGCACGTCGACCTCGACGCCTTCTTCGTCGAAGTCTGCCGCCAGCGCTACCCCGAGCTGCGCGATGTCGAGCTGCTCGTGGTGGGCGGGCGACGGGAGCAGCGCGGCGTGGTCCAGTCGGCGTCCTACGCGGCGCGCAAGGCGGGCGTGAAATCGGGAATGCCCATCGCCGAGGCGGTGCGCCGCTGTCCGGGCGCCACCTTCTTCCAGGGCGATTTCCGCCACTACCGCGACGCGTCGCGTGCGGTCGCGGCGATCCTGCGCGACTTCTCGCCCACGGTCGTGATGGTGTCGCTCGACGAAGCGTACCTCGACTACGCGGGCACCGAGCACCTGCATCCCGTCTCCCTGCTCCCGGAAGCGGAGCGCATCCGCGACCGGGTGCAGCACGAGACGGGGCTCGCCTGCAGCATCGGCATCGGCAGCAATCGCATGATCGCCAAGCTGGCCAGTGATCACGCCAAGCCGCGCGGCCTCATGGAAGTGCGGGCTGGATGGGAGGCGGGGTTTCTGGCGGGACTGCCGCTGTCGGCGCTGCCGGGCGTGGGCCCGAGGACGGCGGAGCGCTGGCGTGAGCTTGGCCTCACCGACGTGGCACAGGTGCAGGCCATGCCGGAGGCGGCACTCATTCGCCTGCTCGGCAAGGATGCGGCACTCCTGCGCCGGCGAGCGTTCGGACAGGGCGGCACCACGCTCACTGCCGACCGGCTCCCCCGCTCGGTGAGCCGGGAAACGACGCTCTCCCGCGACGAGCGTGACGCCCAGCGGCTCGAAGGGTTGCTGCTGCTGCTCACCGCGCGGGTTGCGGCGCAGCTGCGTGAGGAACAGCTCATGGGCCGCACCGTGACCCTCAAGCTCAGGCATGATGACTTTGTCACGGTAACGCGCCGACAGACGCTATCGTCGCCGACCAACCTGGACCAGGAACTTGCCACCGCTGCCCGCGCCCTCCTTGCCGGCGCCTTCACGGAGGTGCGGCGCCGCGACCGGGGCGTGCGACTGATTGGCGTGGCCGTCACCGGCATCACGCCAGTGGAGTCGCTGGACCTGTTCGAGCCGCCGGAGCGCACTCGGCTCCGCCGCCTCACGGCTGCGGTAGATGAGGTCCGCGGGAAATTCGGGTTCGAGGCGGTGACGCCGGGAAGACTGGTAGAGTTCAAGAGAGGGCGTAAGGCGTAGGGCATGGGGCGTGGGGCATGAGATCCCAGGCCTCAAGCCCCATGCCTGACACCCTTCGACTATCTGTTCTGAAAAATGGATCCCAACGGATCCCGCTGCTTCGGCGCCGGCTTTGTCTTTGCGGCGGAGTCGGCGGCGGGCCTGGCCGAATCGGTGATCAGCTGCGGCTCCTGGAAGCGGATAGTGGGCAGCGGCGCCAGCAGCTGCGTCGACGGCGAAATGGGCGTGGTACGCGGGCCGACACTCCGCGGTGGCGTGAAATCGGCGGGACGCACCGAGATCGCGACCTCACCGGTGGCGCTGTTCTTCCGCTGCAGCAGGGCGTCCCACGTCAGGATCACGCCCTGCCTGTTGCGTGCTTCGATGGCCTTCAGGCGCCCGTCACGGAAATACCCCAGCAGCATCGACGCACCGGGCGGAACGTCACAGTCGCAAGGGACGATTCCGTCGACGGAATCCCGCAGCATGATGCCGATCGTATCGCCAGTGGAGTTGGTCACGCGGGGAGCGAGATAGCCGGCGGCGACGGCGCCCGCAGCGATGTCGCTCCGGAGCATCCCGCGCGGCGCGGAGTCGGCGATCCGGCCGCCCAGCGACTCGCCCAGCAGGTCGCCACTGCTGGTGCGGGGTCCGACCACGTGCCAGCGCGCCTCCAGCGGATCTCCACGTCGAAGCGGCACCTGCATCGAGTCGCCCGGTGCGAGTTGGCGCTCGCCCGCGCCGTTGACGGAGACCGCCACGGGGGCCAGCAGGCTGTTGCGCACCAGGAACCGCGGTGGCGCGCCGACGAGAGCAGCCCAGGCCGAAAATCCGATGGCGGCAAGGCTGACCACCAGGGTGGTGGCCACGAGCACCCGGGTCGAGCGCCGCCGGGGCCAGAGGCGGCGGGCGCGGGCGCCGATATGGAGCTGGACGGTCGGGTCTTCCCGGCTGATGCGCGGAATGGCGTGGGTGCCGGTCATGAGCGACTGGGTAGCGTCCGGCAGTCCCTCGCGCAGGGCCGTGAGCATGGCGCCGGCACTCTCGTAGCGATCCTCGCGCCGCTTCTGCAGCGCGCGCTCGATGACCTGGCGCAGCCACTCGGGCAGCAGCGCATCGTCGTCGGGCAGGTCGAGGGGATCGGCGATGTGCTTGGCGAGGATCTCGCCCGAGGTGGCGCCCTCGAAAGGCGGACGTCCCGTCACCATCTGCAGCAGCACCGCGCCCATGGCGTAGAGATCGGCGCGGGCATCCACGTCCCGCTCGCCCAGCGCCTGTTCCGGGCTCATGTAATGCGGCGTGCCCAGTACCAGGTCCTCGGGGCGGCTCTCGATGCCCCGCATCGTCGAGATCCCGAAGTCGACCAGCAGGGGCCGGCCCGAGGAGCCATCCACCAGGATGTTGTCGGGCTTGATGTCGCGATGCACGATGCCGAGACGATGCGCGTGATCCAGCGCATCGAGGATAGGCACGGCCACGCCGGCGGCGAGCTTGGGATCGAGCGGTCCGTCGGCGCGAAGAATGTCGGCCAGCGTCAGGCCCTCGATGAAGGGCATGACGTAGAAGACCAGGCCTTCGCCCTCGCCGACGAAATGGATGGGGACGGTGTGCGGATGACTGAGCTGGGCGATGGCGCGCGCTTCCTGCTTGAAGCGCGTGGCCATGTCGGGACTCCACTCGATGTCGGTGCGAAGGACCTTGACCGCGAGGCGTCGCCGCAGTTCGGTATCCTGCACCTCATAGACTTCGGCGAAGCCGCCGCGTCCCACCAGGCGCACCACCTCGAACTGGGTACCCAGCGCACGGCGCAGGCGCTGCACGATCTCGGGCAGTCCCGTCTCCACCGCCACTGCATGGCCACAGTGCGGACACGCTGCCGCGCCGCCGGGCAGCGGCGCCTGGCATTGCTCGCAAAGGATAGCGTTCACTGTATCGGCAAGGAGGACGCGGTCGGGCACGTCCATCTCCGAATCATCAAGGTACGTCGTGGCGTCGCGAACCTTTCAAAGGTGCCCTGCGGACCCGAGCCGTCAAGGGGCGCCCCAACTCCTGTCGCCACTTGACCCTACGCGACCGCAGGGCGATGCTTGCTGGACAGCAAGCAAGCGACGACACGTGGTTCCATCTCCTGATCGCCAACGTAACCCCCTGCGCACCCGCAACGCCATCCTCGACGCCGCGGCCAGCCTCTTCGCCGAGCGCGGTTACGCAGCCACCAGCCTGGCCGATGTCGGTGCGCGCGCGGGTGTGTCGCGTGGTGCACCCGGCTACTGCTTCGGCAGCAAGGCCGAGCTCTACCGCGCCGTGCTCGAGCGCGCCATCGAGGACGTACGCGCGGCCGTGCGCTCGGGCCGCGAGCGCGCGCTGGCCAGCGGGCGCCCCAGCGACGATGTCCTGGCGGGCGCCATTGGCGAGTATTTCGACTATCTCCACTCGCATCCGGAGTTCGTCCGGCTGATCGAGCGGGCCGCCCTGGGTGGCGAGGCGCTGCCGGATGGCCTGCGTCCCGCCGTCTACGCCGGGCAGGAAGCGGTCGCCGCCATCGCCGAGGCTGCCGGTCTCGATGCCGCGCCGGGAAGCGAGGCCTCGCAGCTGCTCCTGACCATGGTGTCGCTCTGCTGGTTTCCGGTGGTCCACCGCCACACGGTGGCACCGGCAATCGGCGTGGACCTGGACACGGCCGCCGGGCTGGGCCGCCGCCGGGAACACATCATGGCGTTCGTCCTTGGCGGCGTTCGCAGTCTCGCCGAGGCCGGCGGCCTGAGTCACACCGGGAGAGGATGATCATGACCAACACCGCTGCGCCTGACTCGACCCGGCCATCGTCGCTCGCCAGCGAGCAGGAAGCACGGGATGTGGCGGAGGCCGCGCGCGAAACCGAGTGGAGCGCGCCCAGCTTCGTCCGCACCATGTTCGAAGGAGATTACCGCGCCGACCTGGTGCATCCCTTCCCCGAAGTGGATGCCGCCGAGCTGGAGCGCGCCCGCCCGTTCATGGAAAAGCTCGAGCGGTTCATGCGCGAGGAGGTGGACAGCGACCGCATTGACCGGGAGGGCAAGATTCCCCCGGAAAACATCGAGCGGCTCAAGGAGCTGGGCGCCTTCGGCATCAAGATTCCGGAGAAATACGGCGGACTGGGGCTGAGCCAGACCGGGTATACCCGCGCCATCGGCCTGGTCACCAGCCAGGACGGCAACATCACGGCCCTGCTCTCGGCGCACCAGAGCATCGGCCTGCCGCAGCCGCTCAAGCTGTTCGGGACCGAGGAGCAGAAGGCCCGGTATTTCCCGCGTCTCGCCAAGGGTGCCGTGAGCGCCTTTGCCCTCACCGAGCGCGACGTGGGCTCCGATCCGGCGGGCGTCTCCAGTCACGCGGAGCTCTCGCCCGACGGCACGCACTGGATCCTGAACGGCGAAAAACTCTGGTGCACCAACGGGACCATCGCGGAGCTGTTTGTCGTCATGGCCCGCACCGGCCCCAAGGCCATTACCGCGTTCATCGTGGAGGCCGACTGGCCCGGGGTGGAGGTGGTGCAGCGGCTGCACTTCATGGGACTCAAGGCACTGGAAAACGGTGTCATCCGCTTCACCAACGTGAAGGTGCCGGTGGACAACGTGCTGTGGGGTGAGGGCAAGGGGCTCAAGCTCGCGCTCATCACCCTCAACACCGGGCGCCTCACCCTTCCGGCCTCGTGCCAGACCGCCGGCAAGCGATGCCTCGAAATCGCCCGGCAGTGGGCCGCCGAACGGGTACAGTGGGGCGCACCGATCGGGAAGCATGAGGCGATCGCCAACAAGCTGGGCCGCATGGCGGCGCAGGTCTATGCCATGGAAGCGGTGAGCGACCTCGCGAGTGGCATGGCCGACCGTGGCGGTTACGACATCCGGCTCGAGGCCGCGATGGCGAAGCTGTGGAACACCGAGACGGCCTGGCGCATCGTGGACGACACCCTGCAGATCCGGGGCGGCCGGGGCTATGAAACGGCTGACAGTCTCCGGAGCCGGAACGAACGACCTGATCCGGTCGAGCGCATCATGCGCGACATGCGGATCAACCTGATTTTCGAGGGCTCCAGCGAGATCATGCGCCTGTTCATTGCCCGGGAGGCGGTGGACACGCACCTGAGGGTGGCCGGGCCGCTGATTGACCCGCGCGCCACCAGGCAGCAGAAGTTCAAGGCGCTGCTGCAGGCCGCGGGCTTCTACCTGACCTGGTATCCGAAGCTGTGGTTCGGCTGGGGATGGTGGTTCCGCTACGGGAGCTGGGGCGAACTCGCCGGGCACGTCCGCTACTGCGAGCGGACCTCTCGCAAGCTGGCCCGCACCCTGTTTCACTGCATGGTGCGCTTCGGCCCGAAGCTGGAAAAGCGCCAGATGGTGCTGGGGCGGCTGGTCGACATCGGCGCCGAGCTGCTGGCGATGAGCGCCGTGTGCGCCAAGGCTCGGCAGGACCTGGCGCGGGGCGGCAATGAGCAGAAGCCGGTGGAGCTCGCCGATCTCTTCTGCCGCATGGCCCGGCGCCGGATTCACGACCTGTTCGAGGATGTGTTCTTTAACGATGACACGCGGACGTACCGAGTGGCCCAGCGAGCCCTCTCCGGCGAGCACGCATGGCTGGAGAGAGGCATCGTTCGCTGAGGGCTGGGAGCCGAGAGCTGAGAGATGCGCGCTGAGCGCTGAAGCTTCAGGTTATTTTCCACACGAAAACACGAAAGCACGAAACCAGTCGTATGTCGTATGTCATAGGTCATGAGAATGACCTTTCAATGCCTCCGTCCCCTTTCGCGTTTTCGTGTTTTTGTGCAACTATTCCAGGAGCCAGCCAGTGCCGACAGCTGAAGGACGTACGGTTCCGTTTGTAGGCCCCGAGGCCATTGACGCTTCGGTGCTGGAAACGTTCCCCTACGAGGGTCCCGAGCAGGAGATCACCACCGAGACGCGGGAGTTCAGCGCCGTCTGCCCTTACAGCGGGCTGCCGGATTACGCGCTGCTCCGCATAGCCTACATCCCGGGCGGTCGCTGCATCGAGCTCAAGAGTCTCAAGTACTACATCACGAGTTACCGCAACGTGGGGATCTACCAGGAGCACGCCACCGCGCGCCTGGCGGAGGACCTGCAGCAGGTCCTGGCCGCCAAGCGCCTCACGGTCACGACGATCTACAACGTGCGGGGCGGGTTTGAGACGACGTGTGTTGTAGAACTGAAGGCGTAAGACGTGGGGCGTGGGGCATGAGACGTCGTTTGCCCCAAGCCCCATGCCGCGCGCCCCAAGCCCCTATTTCAATCCCGCACTCGGCTTCGCCACCTGCCTTGGCTCCACCTCGCGCTTTTCCCCTCTCGGCAACAGTTCCGGCAGGTTGGCCAGCTCAAACGCCGTGACGGCCATGACCGCCGAGGCCTGCTTCAGGTCGCCCGGCACGAGGTGGTCGTAGGTATCCACCTGCGAGTGATGGGTGTGGCCGTAGCCCCGGCTCTCCTGGTCGAAATTCCAGGCGGGGACGCCGTAGGGAATGAACGAGAGGTGGTCGGTGCCGCCCTTGTTCCCTTCCCGCACTTGGGTCGCGCCCAGTGCGTTGACCGGTGCGAGCAGGTCCTTCCAGAGCTGGGCATCCTGGTTCCGTCCCTGCAGCGCCTGGCCCACGATCATGCCGGTGCCATTATCGAGCACCAGCACCGCCTGCACCTTGTCCAGCTCCTTGGCATGCGCCGCGGCGTATGCCGCCGATCCCAGCAATCCCTCTTCCTCGCCGCTGAAGAGGATGAAGCGGATGGTGCGCTTCGGCGTGAGGCCCGACTGCTTGAGGGCACGCGCCGCTTCCATCACGACGACCGAACCAGCGCCATTGTCGGTGGCCCCGGTGCCCAGGTCCCAGCTGTCGAGGTGCGCGCCCAGGATGACGACCTCGTCGGGCTTTTCACTGCCGCGGATCTCGGCCACGGTGTTCCACTGGGTGACCGGCGTGGTGCCGAGCGTGTTGCTGATGCTGGCCTCGAAGCGCGGCGTCTCGCCCCGCTCGATCTGGCGGTAGAGCGTGGCGTAATCTTCGTGCGCGATCACGAGGTGGGGAAACGGCGAGACGCTGTAGGGCGAGCCGCTCATGGTCATCAGCCCGAATTCCTTGGCCCCATCGCTCAGCTGCCCCAGCGCACCATACTTCTTCAGCAGGTATGGCAGGTCTACCCGGAACTGGCGCCGAGCCTCGCGGGTCGCGGCCGACGTATCCTGGTTCTGCTGTGCCTGCTGGCGCCGCGCCTCGCGCTCCGCGCGCATCTTCGCGGAATCCTCCGCGGTCATCGGCGGGCCGTCGGGGTTCCAGATGGACGAGGGCTCGTTCAGCATGACCCAGGCGCCCTTCAGCTTGCTGGCCTGCGATGCCAAGGACTGCGCATCGCCAGCCTCCACCCGCACGACCGGCCCCGCCAGCGGCTTCCCGCCGGTGCCGGCGGTCCAGGCCCAGCTATGCGCGGTGACCAGGCGGTTGAAGGGCGCGAGGATGCGCGCGGTCACCGGGCCGCGCTCCCACGCCACGCCGAAGGTCCATGGTTCGATCTGGCCGGTCAGGCCCCACTGCTTGAACTGCTGCAGGGTCCAGTCGTTGGCCCGCTTCATGGCAGGGGAGCTGGTGAGGCGCGGACCGATGACGTCCATCATGTAGCCGGCGGTCTTCATGACCTCCGAGTGGTCCATCGCCTGCGAAATGATGGCGCCGGCACCGGCGGTATCCACGGTCTGCGCCTGCAGGGGCAGAGCCAGCACCAGGCTGGCGGCAAACAAGGCAGGTAAGCGCATCGCTGACTGACTCCGACTGAGAGGAAATGGAGGGGGAGAACCTGCTTACGCGCGGGCGGCGGCTGTCGTTGCAGCGGCACCGATCAGGCGCTCGGCCAGTCCGATGAGCCGGTCCCGCTGGGCGATGGAGTCGAGCCAGCGCTCGGGAATGGCGTCCTCGCCGTCGCGCGCGCCCATGAGCCCGCCCGCCACCGCCGCGTTGGTGTCGGTGTCGCCTCCCGCCGTGGCCAGCCAGGTGAGCCCGCGCTCCAGGCTCGGCTCGTGGTGGGCGAACCAGAGGGCAATCTCCATTGTGTTGACGGCATGGCCGCTGGCAGGGCCCGTGATCGGCAGCGCCTCCCTCCGGCCGAACGGGACCCGCCGCACCGCGTCGAGGACCTCGAACGGGACGTCCACCTGCGCTTCGAGTGCGGCAATCACGTCCGGAATGAAATCACGCCGGCCCTTGAGCAGGCAATGCGAGGCCACGTTGACGGCCACGGCGGGCCACGAGGCCTCCGGCTCCGGATGGGTGAGCTCCGCCGTGTGCAGCGTGGCGCTGATCAGGTTACGGGGCGAATGCAGCGTGGCGAGCGCGAGGGGCAGCGCGCGCATCACGGCACCGTTGCCCGCCTGCCCCTGCGAGTCACGCCGGCTGGGCGGCTGCTGGCGCTGGTCAAAGATGTCGAGGGCGCGGCGGGTCCAGATCCCGATGCCGCGCCCATCGGCACGGGCCCAGCGGAGCCACCGCTCGAGCAGGTCGCGCGCATCATGGGCTCCGTCCGCCACCCACTCACCCAGCAGGACCGCCATGGCGACATCATCATCGAAAGGCGAGTCCGGCGTGTCCTGCCGGACGATGTCACGCAGTCCGGCGGGAAACTGCTGCCGGATCCGCTCCGGCGTGCCGAGGAATTCCGCAGGGAGGCCAAGCGCGTTGCCGCAGGCGTGGCCCAGCAATGCGCCGCGCGCGCGCGACGCAAGTGTGATCGGCGGTTTGACCATCATCCGCCCCCGACTATCTTTGCCGCAGCCAACAAATTGCCCGCCGAAGAAAGGTCCAAGAGGAAAGCGACGTGTCCAAAGATACCCTGTCCATCACTGACAACCGCACCGGCAAGAACTACGAGCTCCCCATCGCGGACGGCACCGTCCGCGCCATGGATCTGCGCCAGATCAAGGTCGCCGACGACGACTTCGGATTGATGACCTACGATCCGGCGTACATGAACACCGCCTCCTGCCGCAGTGCCATAACGTACATCGACGGCGACAAAGGCATCCTGCGTTACCGGGGCTATCCGATCGAGGAGCTGGCCGATCGCGCGTCGTTCCTCGAGGTGGCCTACCTGCTGGCCGAGGGCGAGCTGCCCACCAGCGCGCAGCTCGACAAGTGGACCGAGGACATCCGCTACCACACCTACGTCCACACCAACATCATCCGCTTCATGGACGGGTTTCGCTACGACGCCCATCCGATGGGGATGCTGCTGGGTTCAGTGGGCGCGCTGAGCACCTTCTATCCCGACGCCAAGGATATCCACGACCCCGCCAATCGCTACATCCAGCGGGTGAGGTTGATGGCCAAGATGCCGACCCTGGCGGCGTTTGTCTTTCGCCACGCGCGCGGCCTGCCCTACGAATTTCCCCGGAACGACCTCGATTACATCGGCAACTACGTTAACATGACGTTCAGCATCGGCGGGCAGCACAAGCCGAACAAGGTCCTCCAGCGGGCGCTCGAAATCCTCCTCATCCTCCATGCCGACCACGAACAGAACTGCTCCACCAGCGCGGTGCGCGCGGTGGGCTCCTCCGGCGTGGACCCCTTCAGCGCCATCTCGGCGGGCATCGCCGCGCTCTACGGCCCGCTCCATGGCGGCGCCAATGAGGCGGTGCTGCGCATGCTGGACGAGATCGGCGACAAGAAGAACATCCCGGCGTTCATTGAACAGGTGAAGAAGGGCGAAGGCCGCCTCATGGGCTTCGGGCACCGGGTATACAAGTCGTATGACCCGCGGGCCAAGCTCATCAAGCGCGTGGCCGATGAAGTCTTCGCCGAGACCGGGCTCAACCCCAAGCTGGAACTGGCGCTCGAGCTGGAGAAGATCGCGCTCTCGGACGAGTACTTCATCAAGCGCAAGCTCTACCCCAACGTGGACTTCTACTCCGGCCTCATCTACCAGGCCATGGGCTATCCCACCGACTACTTCACGGTGCTGTTTGCGCTCGGCCGGATGCCCGGCTGGCTGGCGCAATGGGAGGAGATGCTGTCGGACAAGGAGCAGAAGATCGCCCGCCCGCGGCAGATCTATGTGGGGCAGGAGAAGAGGGAGTTTGTGGAAATCGGGCGCAGGACGTGAGGCATGAGGCGTGGGGTCTCACGCCCCACGCCCCACGCCTTACGCCCCTTCCAGGTAGGTATACCCCTCCAACCCCGCGACGTAGTCCGCAATGAAACTGTTGGCTTCCTCGCGGGGA
>DASSTP010000036.1:0-4264 GCA_035707845.1 Gemmatimonadales bacterium
TTGACGTACACGCCCCCGATGGTCTCCTGCCGCCAGATCGACAGCCGGGTCTCGATGTCATCGTCCTCGCTGTCTTCCACGCCGTCGTCATTGAAATCATGATCCGACTTGTCATAGCGGATGCGCAGTTCCGGCATGTGAAGCGGGTTGAAGACAATGCCCGCCGGCTCGAACTGGAACTGTACCTTGGCCGGATCGACGGCCGTGACACGAATGAGCACGGAGTCGCCCATGGCGACCGGGAGCCCGTTGGCATCCGTGAGGATGGCTTCACCGTCGAATTTCAGCCGCAGGTACTCCTCGCCGCGGCCGCCGCTGCCGTCCTGGAAGTACATGATGCCTTCATGCCCCTGGCCCCGGACGACGTAGAAGCTGATTTCGCTTTCTTCGAGCGGCGGAGCATCGGCGGCAACGCGCAGGATGGTGAGGCCGCCATCGGGGCGGGTGTCCGGGCCGGTTGAGTCGCCACACGAGGCGAGCAGCAGCACGGCACTCAGCAGGCAAAGTCGGAACCGAAATGTGGGTCGAAGCATGGCAGCACTCCTGATAGTGCGCATGAGTCAGTCGTCGTCGGAATGCCCGCCGAGCAGCCGAAGCAGCCGGGGGCGTGAAATGCCGAGGCGCCGTGCCGCCTCACTGCGATTACCGGCGGTACGCTCCAGCATGGCGCGCGCGGCGGCCTGGACGATGGCGCCGATGGTGGCCGGGAAGGGCAGCTCGCCGTTGCCCGGCGGTGCTTCCGCGGATTCCCGCGGGAGCTCATCGGCGCGCAGCGTTCCCGGTGGCGACAGCACCAGCGCCCGCTCGATAGCGTTGCGAAGTTCGCGCACGTTGCCCGGCCACCGGCGCGAGCGGACTTCGGCGCGCAACTCGGGGCTCAGCGGCGGCACCGGGATGCCGTACCTCGAGGCGAGTCGCTGCACAAAGACCTCGGCCAGGGTTTCCGCGTCGCTGCCGCGGTCCCGCAAGGGCGGCAACGTCAGTTCGATGACATTCAGGCGGTAGAACAGGTCTTCCCGAAATTCGCCCCGGGCGACAGCTGCACGCAGTTCCAGGTGGGTGGCGGCGACCAGTCGCACGTCCACATGGCGTGAGTCCTGGCCGCCGACGCGCCGGATGGTCCGGCTCTCGAGGGCCCGCAGCAACTTCGGCTGCAACTCGAGCGGCAACGCACCGATCTCGTCCAGGAAGAGCGTGCCACCGTGGGCCATCTCGAAAAGACCCGCGCGCGCCTGCACGGCGCCGGTGAAGGCGCCCTTCTCGTGGCCAAACAGCTCGCTTTCGAGCAGGGTGGCCGGAATGGCGGCACAGTTGATCTCCACGAACGGCTCCGCCGCGCGAGGGCTCTCGTAGTGCAGCGCGCGCGCGAGCAGTTCCTTGCCGGTGCCGGTTTCTCCGCCGATGAGGACGGTCACGTCGCGATGCCGTGCCACCCGCTTGGCCTGCTCGAGCGTACTCATCAGCGCGGGGCTGTGGCCAAGGATGGCATCGAATCCGCTGCTTCGCCGTTCGTCTTCCGCCAATTGCCGGGAGGCAACCCGCGCGTGCAGCGCAGACCGGATCCGCTCGAGCGCCCGCCGCATGATTTCCACGTCTCCCGGAAGGGCCAGGTAGTCGCTGGCCCCCTGCCGGATCATTTCCGCCGCCAGCCGGTGGTCGGCACTTGCGCCAACCACCAGCAGGGGCCGGTCAAGCCCCCGCAGCTGCACCATGAGTTCGAGCGCTTCCGCCTCGGCGCCGCCGCCCAGCAGGATGAATCCCGCGGCCGACGGTGGCGCCGCGCTCGCGTCCGCCGGCGACCAGTCGAGCACGCTGGCTCCCAGCTCCCGGCACAGGTCGGTGACCGTCGTGCGAAAGCTGTCGCTCACCTGGATAACGGCGACCCACCAGGCGTCGCTCACGCGATCGCCCGGTGGGTGCCGAGAGGCAGGAAGCGGCTAGCGCCCCGGCCCGCTGTGGTCATCAGCACCGTCCTGGTCATGATCCTCGAACGCCTGGAATGACGCCTTGATATTGTTCTCGACCACCGCCTGCATGGGCTGGCCCGCCAGGGCCAATGCGGGATCGATGAGGCTCGTGCCATCGGCAGTCAGGAACCAGCGATTCACGTCCACGAAGATCGTCAGGTCAACGGTGCCATCGCCGACCACGAGCGGGGCCGCGAATTCAAGCTTCTGCTCCGCCTCGACGCGGGACGTGAACGTGAAGGCGCTGCCGTTGAAGGTGCCGGTCACCCGAAGACTCATGTTGGTGAACTCGGGATGGGCGCTCCGGAACTCGGCATCCTCCGCGTCGTCATCGGGAACGTCAATCCTGAACTTTACCTCGTGGTAGGTGCCCGCGCTGACCGCGGTGCTCAGCACCTGGCTGGCTCCCGGGGTGAGCGGTAGCTCCAGCAGGACCGGACCGACTTCGATCTCGTTGCAGTCAACGCTGGAGGAGTCGGCGCCGTCGCTCGAGTCGTCGCATGCCCCGTCGTTGCCTTCGAGCTCGATCTCGCGCGCGACCAGTTCCACGTTGGTGATGACGAGCTGATCGCCATTCAGGTCCAGGCTGCGTTCACTGGCCGAGATGGCGGACTGGGGACTGGTTGCGGTCTGCAGTGCGAGCGTCGCCGCACCGTTGGCATCAACCATGGTGCCGCATGCGGTAATGGAAAGCACGCCTAGAAGTCCGAGATGGGTGAGACGGAATTGTGCCGGCATGATGCCTCCAAGAGGGAGTTGAGGTTCTCACCCACCCCTGAAAGCAACCGTCACGCCATTCGCACCGTTATTGTATGTCGTGGTACTGCAATGGCTTACGCGACAACTGAGGAACCACCACCCCGCCCGGCTGGAACAAAATATTCCACAATATAACGAATTGTGGCAGGCGGGGCTCAGGGCCAAGAGCCAAGAGCGGAGAGCGGCTGACCCTTGGCTCCTGGCGGCTGGCCGGGGAGCAGGATCGAGCGTCGAGAGTCCTGGGTTGCAATTGCCGAGTATTAGCCAGAAGGCAGTAGTCAGTAGCCAGCAGCGAGCCGCCCTGTTGCTCCCGCCTGTAGGATCCCCACCCGCTTGCCGCGCCGGTGCGGCAATTATTGATGACTAATATTTTTATAGCGCCATTTCATTCTCAACATCGCAAGTGACTGGTGTGACAAGCATTCCAGCATGCATCCTCATCTGCATGTCGAAAAGTTATACAACGCAGTGAGCCTCGGCACGAGGGTTGCTCGAAGCGATGCCGTCCCGCACCCGGCTCCGAACCTGGAGTGTCCGGTGGCGCCCAATCGAGGCGCTGCGGTACCGGTGCCTGGCCCCTACACCCGTTTCGCAGGAGTTCCCGTGTTCGTTCGTACCGTGCTCCGACCCGTGGCGATGGCGCTGGCTGCGCTGTCCGTCATCTCCTGTGCGACGGATGGTCCGCTCGCGCCGGACAACAGCAACGCCGCCCTGCCGCCCGCGCCCACCATCGATGCTCCCGACCAGTCGTTGCTCGGCGGCCTCCTGGGTGGGACGGTCACGCTGGTGGACAACACCCTCACCACCACCGTGAACACGGTGGATGGATTGCTTCACCTGCTGACGTGCAGCGCGCTCCCGGATGACCAGTCCACGCAGTGGATCGGCCCCAACGGCGGCACCATCAAGTTCGGTGCGAGCCAGCTCAGCATCCCGCGCGGCGCACTCAAGTCGTACGTGCAGATCACCGCCGAGCAGGTCTCGGGTGATGTCAACTCGGTGCGGTTCAGTCCGGAAGGGCTCAAGTTCGCCAAGCCCGCCACGCTGACCATGGGCTACTCCAACTGCCAGCAGGTGCAGTCGGCGAAGCAGATCGTCTACACCGACGAGTCGCTGAACGTCCTCGAGGTCCTCAAGTCCAAGGACAGCTCGCGCGGCGAGACCGTCACCGCGCCGGTCAATCACTTCTCGCGCTACGCGGTGTCCTGGTAGCGGATGAGCGCCAGCCAGGCACCGACTTCAACTGCCCGCCCCGTTCAGTCGGGGCGGGCAGTTGAGTTGTTGGCCGCTGGCGAAACCCATGCCCGCGCCGGCGCGCTCGCCGAAGCGGCGGCGGCGCTCGATGCCGCCGTCGAGGCCGCCCTGCGCGACGACCAGCCCGCGCTGCTGGCAGACGCGCTGCGACAGCTGGCCGTCGTCTGCCACCATCGCGATGACAAGACGCGAGCGCAGGAGCTGGCCCAGCGCAGCCTCGGGCTCGCCACCGAACTGGGCGATGACCTGCGCGCGGCCCAGGCGCTCAATGCCCTGGCCGGCTT
>DASSTP010000037.1:0-2262 GCA_035707845.1 Gemmatimonadales bacterium
CCTTGTGCTTGAGCGAAACGAGAGACTCGGTTCCGTTTTCCGACACAAATTCAACGTCGTCGTGACGCTCGACGTGAATGCTGCAATCCTCCGGGAGTTCTAAAGCCTTCAGCAACGCGAACCGATATTGATAGGTGTAGCCGAGTCCTTGCTCTGCCGCAGAGAACACTGAACCAGACATCCGAATAGCCCCAAAGGCTGTGTCGCTGACACTGACAAGACAATGCGCCAACTTCCCATGCCGACATCTCAGGATTCAAGTTCGAATCGTTGCGGCGCTCTTTCGCCGAGCACCTCGGCTACCACCAGGCCTCGAGAAGCTGCAATTTCCTTTGGACGGTACGATCTTCGCGGCGATTCAGCGCTTACCAGCCGTCAATTTCCTGGGGCTTGCATCTGAAGCGCCACCACTACGGCGCAACCGGGGATGCGCCTTCTAGGCGGCGTATCATCGGTGGGGAGCAGGCCGGCTATCGCGGCACGGAAAAGAGGGGCGTTGACGCTACAGGAGGGGCTGCTATCTCCTCGCGCGAAGCAAGAGCTGCCTGTCTCCTTTTCACCCAATCCGGTCATTGAGTAGGCAGTCGGTATTGCGTGCGGCCAGTTCGGATGGACGGATCAACCTGTCATTGGCCCGGCCAAAGGGCCGGGAACTGACCCATGACCCCAAGCCAGTCCCGCCCTATCTAAGCCCCACCATGCCCGAAGCACCGACCAAGCCCACGCACCCCAACCCCACCCTCCACCGGGCCCCCACCTGGAACGGCACCGTCACCCATCTGCACATCACCGCCCGCGCCTTCCTGCCCATGCGCGCCCAGCAAAGCATCGAGCTCGTGGCAGGACGCGGCATCGTCGGCGATCGCTACATCATCGGCGTCGAGCAGGGCTACTATTCCGAAAAGCCGGAAGAAGGCCGCCAGGTCACGCTGTTCGAAAGCGAGGTGCTGGAAGCCATCCTGCGGGACTACAAGATCGAGTTCCTGCCCGAGGAGCATCGCCGCAACATCACCACGCGGGGCGTGCCGCTGAACTGGCTCGTCGGCCAGCGATTCCACATCGGCCCCTGCCTGGTCGAGGCGACGCGCCTCTCCGTCCCCTGCCGGCACATCGAGCAGATCCTGGACAAGCAGGTGTTCGACGCCATGGTCCATCGCTCCGGCCTCAACTGCCGCATCCTGGTCGGCGGCACGGTGCGCGTGGGGGACGAGATCCGGCCGGAGTAGCCGATCCATGCCGCAGCACATCACGCTGGTGGTCAGGCGGGCGATCCCGGATGGGCCCGGCACGCGCCGCCTCGTCCTGCAGGACCCGGACGGCTGGAACCTGCCGCGGTGGAAGGCGGGCGCTCATCTCGACATCCATGTGCCCGGCATCGGCCACCGGTCCTACAGCATGTGCGGCGACACGGCGCGGGCGGACACGTGGGAAATCGCGGTCAAGCGCGAGCCTGCATCCCGCGGCGGCAGCACCTGGGTGCATGACGTGCTGAACGAAGGCGATGTCCTCGCCGCCTCCATGCCGCGATGCACGTTCCCGATTGCCGGCAGCGCGACGCGGCACGTCATGGTCGCGGGCGGCATCGGCGTGACCCCGTTCCTCGCCATGGCCCACGAGCTCGAACGCCGCGGCGCCGAATGGACGCTGCACGTGCTGTCCCGAGGGGAGCCGCCGTGCGGAACGGCCCTCGCGAGCTGGACCCGGACCGGGCGGATACGGATTTACGACACGACGAAGGTGGCCCGGCCCTCCTGGGACGAACTGCTGGGCCGAGGCCCGGCGCCAGGCCTTCATGCCTATTGCTGCGGCCCGCAAGCGATGCTGGATGCATTCGAGCAAGCGACCGGCGCCTGGCCGTCCGGAACCAGCTCCATCGAGCATTTCATTCCGCCACCACCGCAAGCGGCCGAGGGCGCGAAGTCATACATCCTGCGCCGGTCCACCACCGGGGCCGAGATGGAGGTGGAGGCCGGCGGCAGCATGCTGGCCGCCCTTTGGGAACTCGGCGCCAAGGTCGATTCCTCCTGCGAGGGCGGCATATGCGGCGCTTGCGAGGTGCGCTGGCTCCAGGGCCAGCCGATCCATCGCGACCGCGTGCTCTCGCCGGAACGGCGCCGGACCCACCTGATGGCCTGCGTCGCCCAGTGCGCGTCGGAACGGCTGGTCGTGGAAGCCTGATCACCCGAGCGTCGGCACGATCCGGTGGCGCAAAGTTTCTGTTTCGTGTATAGAACATTTCATGAACAGACGCAAGAGGCCTCC
>DASSTP010000038.1:0-10041 GCA_035707845.1 Gemmatimonadales bacterium
AGGGCCTTGGCCAGGGTCTTGAAGAAGTCGGCATCCAGCTTGGGCGTCTCGCCCATGGCGGCCTGCATCTGGGCCTGCCGAGCCAGCTTCGCGGCGTGTCGGATGTAGTCGGTGGTTGGCATGGCTGGAAGATAGGCTGACAGTTGGACGGATGGACAGATGGACAGTGCTCGTCGGCGAGATCTGTCCATCTGTCCATCTGTCCAACTGCCCATCTTGCCCATCCTGCCCATCCTGCCGTAACGTCTCTCCCATGCCCCTCCCCGAAACTGACCTCCTGGTCTACCCCGACCAGTGCGACGCCTATGGCCACCTCAACCAGGCGGCGTTCCTGGTGCTGTTCGAGCGGGCGCGGTGGAACATGTTTGCGGATGATCCAGGGATTGATGTCTTCCAGCGCGCCGGCGTCTGGCCGGCGGTGCGCCGGGCGTCGGTGGACTACCTGGCGCAGGTCTTCCCGGGCGACACGCTCCGCTTCCAGCAGACGCTCACCCATCTCGGCCGCACCAGTTTCACCCTGCGGCAGAGCGCCCGCCGAGTGCAGGACGATGTGCTCGCGGCCACCGCCGAATTTGTCTTTGTG
The DNA here is from genome assembly GCA_035707845.1 of Gemmatimonadales bacterium. GTDB lineage: Bacteria > Gemmatimonadota > Gemmatimonadetes > Gemmatimonadales > GWC2-71-9 > CAMLHP01. The sequence goes on from DASSTP010000038.1 coordinate 584, forward strand.
TGCCTCGGCGCGAACGGGAAGCCGGCGCCGGTGCCGCGCGTCATCGCCGAATTGCTGGAAGAGACGCCGGAGGAAGGTGCCGGGCAGCGCGTTACCGTGAACGGCGTCGGGCTCGCCGTGGACGTGGTGGGCGACGGCCCCGCGCTTCTCTTCATTCATGGTTATCCGCTCGACCGTTCCATCTGGCGGCACCAGATGGAGCACCTCGATGGCTGGCGCCGCATTGCGCCGGACCTTCGTGGCATGGGCAGCTCCGACGCGCCCGACCTCGGCTACAGCATGACCACCTACGCCGACGACCTGGCGGCGCTGCTCGACTCACTGGGCGTGGATCATGTGGTGCTGTGCGGGCTCTCGATGGGCGGCTACGTGGCGTTCGAGTTCCTGCGCCGGCACCGTGCGCGGGTGCGCGGGCTGATCCTGGTGGACACCCGCGCCGAGAGTGATTCCGCGGAAGGCCGGCGCAGCCGTGACGCGGCGGCGCAGGTGGCGCGCGAAGACGGCACCCGTGCCGTGGCCGCGGCGATGCTGCCGGAGCTGTTCGCGGCGGATACCGAGGCCGCGGTGGGAGAACCGTGGCGCCAGGTCGAGCGGATGATCGTGGCGACCCCCATCCCGGGCATTGTCGGCGCGCTCGCCGCCATGCGCGACCGGCCCGACAGCACGGCACTGCTCGAATCGCTCGACCTGCCGGCCCTGATCATCGTGGGTGAGCACGACCGCATCACGCCGCTTGCCTCGTCGCACCGGATGGCGTCAGCGCTTGCCGGCTCGAAGCTGGAAGTGATTCGCGATGCGGGGCATCTGTCGCCGGTGGAGAAGCCGGAGGCGGTTACGGCCGCAATCCGAAAGTTTGTTGCGCAGGTGGGGCTGTAGGCGGACAGTTGGACAGTTGGACAGATGGACAGTGGAACAGATGTCCGCCGGAAAGAACTGTCCATCTGTCCATCTGTCCAACTTCTACCGCTCCGGCCTTCCCGGCGGCTCATCGCTGTTGAAGACCTCGCGGTTCTTCTCGATATAGGACGTGAGTTCGGGCGGGACGTCTTCTTCCGGGAAGATGGCCGTCACGGGACATTCTGGCTCGCAGGCGCCGCAGTCGATGCACTCATCCGGATGGATGTAGAGCTGATCTTCCCCCTCGTAGATGCAATCCACCGGACAGACATCCACGCAGGCCCGGTCCTTCACTCCAATGCAGGCCTCGGTGATCACATACGGCATTGCGGCAATTCCTCCGGCACAGTAGACGTGGGGGCGCGAGCTTTTCGCGTGAGCCAAGAATTGCAACGTCGCCAATGTGGCGCAAGGGGGCCGATTACCTTTCGGCGCCATGCGGAACGTCTTCATGCTTCTGCTTTCGCTGCTCCTGCTTTCCGCTCCAGCGGCTCGCCCCGCGCTGGCCCAGCAGTGCCAGGCGCCCCGCACCGCTCTGGTGCTCTCCGGCGGCGGCGCCAAGGGTCTCACGCACATCGGATTGCTGCGCTCGCTCGACAGCCTTGGTATCCGGCCCGACCTGATCGTCGGCACCAGCATGGGCGCGGTGGTGGGCGCCATGTACGCGAGTGGGTACCCCGCCCGCACCATTGATTCGCTGGCGCGCGCCTCCCCCATCGCCACGCTTTTTACCACCTTCGAGCCGAGGTCGCCGCGAGCCCTGGGCCGGCTCCAGCCGCTCATCGTCTGGGAGCAGGGTGATCGAGGCTTCAACCTGCAGAGTGCGGCGGTGCGGGAGACCGAAGCCAACGCGCTGCTCGATGCCGCCATGCTCCGGGGCAACCTCATCGCCCGCGGCGACTTTGACCGGCTGCCCATTCCGCTGCGAGTCGTCGCCACCGACCTGGGAACCCACAAGGCACGAGTGCTGGGTACCGGCGACCTGGCCCAGGCGGTGCGCGCCAGCATCGCCATTCCCTTCGTCTTTCCGCCCGAGCGCATGGACGGCCGCTTCCTGGCCGACGGCGGGCTGAGCGCCAACCTTCCCATTGCCATTGCCCGTGCGGCCGGCGCCGAGCGGCTGATCGTGGCCGACGCGACGGAGCGGAAGCCCGATTCGCTCAACTTCTTCTCGCCGGTCACGCTGGCCGAACGGATGCTGGGCTATCTCTTCGAGCAGCCGCTCGATTCGCTGGGCCCCGATGACATCTACATCCGGCCCAACGTGGCGGGGTTTCGCAGTCTCAACTTCACGCCCCGCAACGTGAATGCACTGATCACCCGTGGCCGGCTTGCCGCCGATTCGATGCTGCCGCGCCTCGCGTGCCCGCCGCGTGGCGACGTGCCTCGCCGGGCCGAGCCCACTACACTCGGCGGCATCGCCGTGCGCGATTCATCGGCGGAGGCAGGACGGGAGATTGCCCGGTTGCTCGGTCTCGCCGATGCGGAGTCGCTCAATCCCGACCAGCTCCGCTCCCGCCTGCTCAAGCTCGGCAATTCGGATCGCTTCCTGGCGCTCTGGCTGCATCCGCGCGGCGAGGGCGACACGGTGCGATTCCAGGTCCAGCCCGAGCCCGGTCCCGTGCGCATCGCGGCACTGGGTGCGGCCTATGACAATGACATGGGCGGACGGGTCTGGGCCGGCGCGGTGGACCGCAGCCTGCCCGGCGGGACCGAGGCGAGCATCCTGGGCTCGGCGGGCAATCTCCGGAAGGACGTCACCGTCGCCCTGCAGAAGCAGCGCGACCTGTTCGGGCAGCTGGTGGTGCCGAGGGCCGCAGTCAGGGTGCGCTTCGATCACATCCGGCGCTTCGATGCTGACGGCGAGCAGGTGGGCGTGGATCGCACGCGCGAGGTCGAGGCGCTGCTGGGCGTGCAGCGCAGCTTCTTTCGTACCTGGATGGCGCAATTGAGCGGCTCGGCGCTCTGGTGGCGGAACCCGGACCGCACCACGGCGGATGCGCTGGGTGTGCGATTCGAGCTTTCCCACGTGGACCAGAACCTCGATGAAGACCTGGCGGTGCGCGCCTTCTGGAACCAGGAGTTTCGCAGCGTCGTGCTGGACGCGAAGCCGGTCTTTCCCATCGGGCTGCTGGACGTGAATCCGCACGTGCGGATCGGCGTAGGGAGGAACCTGCCGCTGCAGCATTCACTCGCACTCGGCGGCGATGACGGTTTTGCCGGTCTGCATATCGGTGAGCTTCGGGGCGACCGCGAGGTGCTGGCGGGTCTGGCGCTCGCCTACCCGGTAGTCGGTCCGCTGCACGTGCGGGTGGACGGGATGGTCGGGCGCGTGGCCGTTGGCGGCGGGCTGCTCGATGAGGGCGGGTGGCATACCGGCATCCGTGGCGGGGTCGGCGCCGATACACCAGTAGGGCCGGTGCGGGTGGAGATGGGATTTGTGGGTGGACGGGAGGCATTGTTTGTGAGGTTGGGGCGGTGGTTCTAGAGACGGACAGACGGACAGACGGACAGACGGACAGTGGTCGTCGGTCGTCGGTCGCGCGTGTCACTGCGAGGAGGAGGCGTAGGGGCGAGGCTTGCCTCGCCCCCAGCCTCCGACGAAGCAATCGGGTAGCTCGACGCTACAACCTACAACACGGGATGCTCCATGAGAGTCCAAACGTGCCTGACGGCGCTCCTCGCGCTCTGCATCGCTCCGCTCAGTGCCCAAGCCAGCCGCGACAGCACCGTACATCGTCCGCCTGCCGTCTCCACCGATGTGGGCAGCATCGATTCGATTGTCTCCGCACTCTACCAGACCATCAGTGGTCCGGTTGGGGCTGAGAGGCAGTGGGCGCGGTTCTTCTCGCTGATGGATCCCGCAGCACGCCTCATCCCGACCGGGTGCGACACGGTGGGCAACTGCCGCCGGCGGATCCTGACGGCAGACGAGTACCAGCAGCGATCCGATTCGGTATTGAAAGCGGTGGGATTTCATGAGAAGGCGCTGGTCAACAAGGTCGAGCGCTTCGGCAACATCGCGCATGTCTTCAGCTCATACGAAAGCTTCAGGCGCGACGAGGCCAGGCCGTTCTCCCGCGGCATCAATTCGATTCAGCTCTTCTGGGACGGCCACCGCTGGTGGGTGCTGAGCATCTTCTGGGACAGCGAGCGGATGGGGAATGCGTTATCGCGGGACATGGGAGGGATGTAGGCGGACAGATGGACAGATGGACAGTTGGACAGTTGGACAGTCTGCGCGAACTGTCCATCTGTCCATCTGTCCATCTTACAGCAACCCTGTCAACGGCGTCGCGTAAATTCCGGTTCTCGGTTCCGGCGGGCCGTAGCGGCCGGCGGCCGCGTGGAGCCGATTCCATTCCTCCCTGAGACAGAACGGATCGAGCCCGTGCGGGCGGTCCACTGCCAGCACGCCGTCCAGGTGATCCAGTTCATGCTGGATCAGTTCGGCGCGGTCGCCCTCCAGGTCGTCCTCATGCCATTCGCCCTTCGGGTCCTGGTACCGCACCCGGATCCGGTAGGCGCGTGACACCCGCACATAGAGGTTGGGAAACGAGAAGCAGTCGTCCCAGACGCTGAAGTCCTCGTTCCCGATGTCCACGATTTCCGGATTGATCAGGACCCAGGGCTTGTCCATCTCGGCCACGACCATCCTGACCGGCGCGCCGATCTGTGGCGCCGCGATGGCGCGGCCACTCCCGAATCGGCTCTGCCAGTCCCGGAGCGTTTCCCGCATGTCGTCCATGATGACCCGGATGGCGGTGGATCCCGGTTTCTCTATCGGTTCACACCGGGCGCGAAGGATCGGATCGCCCAGGAGCCGGATGCGATGGATGGTCATGGGGTAGCAAGATCGGGAATGGGGAAGACACGGGCAAGAGGCATGAGGCGTGGGGCTTGGGGCATGAGATCCCATGCCTCAAGCCCCACGCCCCAAGCCCAGTCACATCAACTACTTAGAATTTGCACCATATCCACCCCACAAACCTTGCCAATCCCGACTATTTTCGTTACCATTCGCCCGCTATGGCTTCATCCCAATTGCATCCCGATTACCTTCCCGCCGGCCTGAAAGGGCCGAGGGGGGCGGTGGTTGTGGAACTCAAGCGTTCCCCTGGGCTCGAGCCCAAGGAGCTGGCCCGCCATCTGGGCCTCTCCATGAACGCTATCCGCCATCACCTCAAGGAGTTGGAAGCTTCGGGGCTGGTGGAGTGGAGCCGCAATCAGTCCGGCCGGCCGGGAGCGCCGGGCCACGCCTATCGGCTGACCGCCGCAGGCGAGGCACTCTTCCCGGAACGGTATAAGGAAACGCTGACCCAGTTGCTGGAGCATCTGGTGGCCACGGTGGGCAGGGCCGCGGCGGTCCGTTTCATCGAGTCACATTTCGAGAACCAGGCCGCTCGCCTGGCGCCGGCACTTCAGGGTGCGTCCCCGGCTGAGCGGATGGAGATCGTCGCGGCGGCGCGTACCGCCGACGGCTACATGGCGGAGGGAACGGCCACGTTCTGCTGCGGTTCCTTCACCGAACATCACTGTGCCCTGCGCGCCGTGTCCGAGCGGTTCCCCGAAATATGCGCCGCCGAGGAGCGCTTCCTCGAGCGGACGCTGGGCGGAACGATCGAGCGCCGCCAGCACCTGCTGGGCGGCGATGGCGCCTGCGCATACACTGTCCGATTCGCGCGGCCGGCTGAAGCGGCTGCCGGTCAGGAGAAGGCATGAGTTCGTCGGTCGAAACCCTGGTCAACCGGGAATACAAGTACGGCTTCGTCACCGACATCGAGGCGGATGTCGCGCCCAAGGGGCTGAACGAGGACATCATCCGGCTCATCGCGGAGAAGAAGGGCGAGCCGGAGTGGCTGCTCGAGTGGCGGCTCAAGGCCTACCGCGGCTGGCTCAAGATGACCGAGCCGCACTGGCCCAACGTCAAGTACAACAGTCCCGACTACCAGGACATCCGCTACTACTCGGCGCCCAAGACCAATAAGCCGCTTGGCTCGCTGGAGGAAGCCGATCCCAAGCTGCTCGAGACCTACGAGAAGCTCGGCATCCCGCTGAGCGAGCAGAAGATCCTGGCCGGGGTGGCGGTGGACGCCATCTTCGACAGCGTCTCCGTGGGCACCACCTACAAGAAGAAGCTCGCCGAGGAGGGAATCATCTTCTGTTCCTTCGGCGAGGCGGTGCGCGAGCATCCCGAGCTGGTGCGGAAGTACCTGGGCTCGGTGGTGCCGGCGTCGGACAACTTCTTTGCGGCGCTCAACTCCGCGGTGTTCAGCGACGGCTCCTTCTGCTATGTGCCCAAGGGCGTACGCTGCCCCATGGAGCTCTCCACCTACTTCCGCATCAACTCGGCCGACACCGGCCAGTTCGAGCGGACCCTCATCATTGCCGATGAAGGCGCCTCGGTGAGCTACCTCGAGGGCTGCACGGCACCCAAGCGGGACGAGAACCAGCTGCACGCGGCGGTGGTGGAGCTGGTGGCGCTCGACAATGCCACCATCAAGTACTCCACGGTGCAGAACTGGTACGCCGGTGATGAAGAGGGCCGGGGCGGGATCTACAACTTCGTCACCAAGCGGGGCAAGGCGGGGCATAACGCCAAGGTGAGCTGGACCCAGGTGGAAACCGGTTCGGCCATCACCTGGAAGTATCCCAGCGTCATCCTGCAGGGCGACAACAGCGTGGGCGAGTTCTACTCGGTGGCGGTCGTGAACGGCAGGCAGCAGGCCGACACCGGCACCAAGATGATGCACATCGGGAAGAACACCCGGTCCACTATCGTATCCAAGGGCATCAGCGCCGGCCGGGGGCAGAACAGCTATCGCGGCCTGGTCAAGGTCATGCCGGGCGCGGATGGCGCGCGCAGCTACACCCAGTGTGACTCGATGCTGGTGGGCAACCGCTGCGGCGCGCACACCTTCCCGTACATTGACGTGCGCAATCCCACCGCATCGGTGGAGCACGAAGCCAGCACGTCCAAGATCGGCGAAGACCAGATTTTCTATTGCAAGCAGCGCGGTCTCAACACCGAGAACGCGATTTCGATGATCGTCAACGGCTTCTGCAAGGAAGTGTTCAAGGAGCTTCCCATGGAGTTCGCGGTGGAAGCGCAGAAGTTGCTGGGGGTCAGTCTGGAAGGAAGTGTTGGATAAAGGGCGTGGGGCCTGAGGCGTGGGGCATGAGACCTCACGCCTCACGCCCCATGCCTCATGCCTGTCATCAAGGAGCCAAGTACGTGCTTGATATCCGCGATCTCCGCGCCAACGCGGGTGAAAAAGAGATCCTCCGTGGCATTTCGCTTTCGGTCAGCCCGGGCGAGGTGCACGCCATCATGGGACCCAACGGCTCGGGCAAGAGCACGCTGGCCCAGGTGCTGGCGGGGCATCCGGCCTATCAGGTGACCGGCGGCAGCGTCACCTACAAGGGCGAAGACCTGCTCGACATGGAGCCGGAAGAGCGGGCGCAGAAGGGGATCTTCCTCGCGTTCCAGTATCCGGTGGAAATCCCGGGCGTCTCCAACGCCTATTTCCTGCGGGCCGCGTACAATGAAATCCGGAAGAGCCAGGGGCTGGACGAGCTCGACCCGATTGATTTCATGGACGTGCTGGAAGAGAAGCTCAAGGTCGTGGAGTGGGGCCCGGAGATCATGAGCCGGGCCGTGAACAGCGGCTTCTCGGGTGGCGAGAAGAAGCGGAATGAGATCCTGCAGATGGCAGTGCTGGAGCCGGCGCTCGCCATCCTGGACGAGACCGACTCGGGGCTGGACATTGACGCGCTCCGCATCGTGGCGGCTGGGGTCAATCGCCTGCGGCATCCCGATCGGGCTACCATCATCGTGACGCACTACCAGCGGCTCCTCAACTACATCGTGCCCGACTACGTGCACGTGCTGTCAGGCGGGCGCATCGTGAAGTCGGGCGGCAAGGAGCTGGCGCTGGAGCTCGAAGCCCGCGGCTACGAGTGGGTGGCTGATGCGGACGCGGCGCCGGCGGGAGCGGGGGCGGCGTGAGCACTGCGGTGTACGAAGAGCAGTTCCAGGCGGCGAGCCGGAACGGCGGCGCCGAGCCGGCGTGGCTGGTCCCGGTGCGGAAGGCCGCGTTCGAGAGCTTCCGTGAGACCGGCTTCCCGTCCCCGCGTGACGAAGAGTGGCGCTTCACGCCGCTGGCACCGATTGCGTCCACCACATTCGTGCCCGCGCCTGCTGCGCGCGTCTCCGAAGCGGATATTGCCCCGTTCTACTTTGGCCATCCCGAGTGGCCCCGGCTGGTCTTCGTGAATGGCCGCTACGACGCCTCGCTCTCGCAGGTGCCGGCGGCACCCCAGGGCGTGAAGCTTGGCAGCCTGGCCGCCGCAGTCTCGGCCGACCCGTCGCTCGAGCGGCATGTGGCCCGGCACGCGCCCATCAGCACCAGCCCCTTCACGGCGCTCAACACCGCGTTCATCAAGGACGGCGCGTACGTGCACGTCCCCCGCGGGCTGCTGCTGGAGCAGCCGGTGACCGTGCTGTTCGTGAGCACCGGCGACGCCACCGATGCCGTCACCCATCCGCGCAACCTCTTCATCATCGAGGACGGCGCCAACGCGTCCATCGTGGAGAGCTACGTGACGCTGGCGCCGGGCTCGCGCTACTTCACCAACGTGGTGACGGAAGTGGTGACCGGCGCCAATGCCTGGGTGGAGCATACCCGCATCCAGCGGGAGAGCGAGCACGCCTATCACGTGGGCCGCACCCATATCGAGCAGGCGGCTGACAGCCATTACCGCTCCTTCACGCTCGCCATGGGCGGCGCGATGGCCCGGCACAATCTCGACGCGCACCTCAATGCGCCCAATGTCGAGACGCTGATGTACGGGCTCTACCTCACGCGGGGCGAGCAGGTGGTGGACAATCACACCGCCATCTTCCACGACCACCCGAACTGCCGCAGCTGGGAAGTGTACAAGGGCGTGCTGGATGGCAAGTCGCGCGCGGTGTTCAACGGCAAGGTGTTCGTGCAGCCCGAGGCGCAGAAGACCGATGCCAAGCAGACCAACCGCAACCTGCTGCTGTCGAAGCAGGCACGGGTGGACACCAAGCCGCAGCTCGAGATCTTTGCCGACGACGTGAAGTGCACCCATGGCGCCACGGTGGGCCAGCTGGACGAAGTGGCGCTGTTCTATGCCCGGAGCCGGGGCATCCCGCAGGTGGAAGCGATGCGGCTCCTCACCTACGCCTTCGCGGCAGAAGTGGTGTCCGAGGTGGCGCTGGCGCCGGTGCGCGACGAGCTGGACCGTCTCCTGCTCGAGCGGCTGGGCTCGCTGGAGTAACGTGACTACCACCGCCGCGCTTCCGCGCCTGGACGTCGAGACCATTCGCCGGGACTTTCCCATCCTGGCCACGACCATGCACGGGCGGCCGCTGGTCTACCTCGACAGCGCGGCCTCGAGCCAGAAGCCGCGCGCCGTGCTCGACGCCGAGCGCGAGTTCTACGAAACCACCAACGCCAATATTCACCGCGGGGTCTACGCGCTGAGCGCGGAGGCCACCCGCCGCTACGACGTGGCGCGCGAGAAGCTCGCGG